>PBOR01000049.1 GCA_002724395.1 Rhodospirillaceae bacterium
ATCGTCTGCCGAGGCGGCCAAACGTGTGGCGCTGGTGATTGGTAATGACAGCTACAAAAGCTTGCCTGATCTCAACAACGCTCGCACCGACGCTCGTGGCATGGCGGCAAAGCTGAAGGAACTTGGTTGGAGTTGGAGTGTTAGGGGGTCTTAATGACAAATCCCCCGGCAAATCCCAACCGTTTGATAGTGGCCATTGGTGGCAACGCCACCCACCCGGAAGATATCGAAGGCACCTCGCAAGAGCAGAAAACCATCGCGGCAATGACTGCCGAAGCGCTATTGCCGTTAATGATGTTGGATAACGAGTTGATTATAACCCATGGGAATGGCCCGGTAGTTGGTAAAATTCTTATGCGCCAAATGCTGACCCGCGATACCATCGCGCCGATGCCACTCGATATTTGTGTTGCCCATAGTCAGGGGGGCATTGCTTATTTGCTCATGCAAGCGATGGAAAATGCCTTACGGGACCAAGGAAACCAACGCCACGTTACGTGTTTGCTGACGCAGGTCGAAGTCGACCCGGACGACCCTGCTTTCGAGAACCCCAGCAAACCCATTGGCCCTTTTTTCGATGAGGAAGAAGCCAAAAAAATTGGCGCCGAATTGAGTTGGTTGATGAAAGAGGATTCTGGGCGCGGTTGGCGTCATGTTGTGCCTTCACCCAAGCCCAAACACGTTTGCGATATATCATTGGTACAAAATCTGGCTCGGCGCGGCACTGTCGTCATCGCCGGTGGCGGCGGTGGCATTCCGGTTGTGCGGGATCCCAATGGGGTGCGAAAAGGTGTCACGGCCGTTATCGATAAGGATCTGACTTCAGCCCTCATGGCCAATGTATTGGGTATCGATACGTTGATGATCCTGACAGCCGTACCGAAAGTCGCCATTCACTTCGGCACTGAGAAAGAAGAGTGTTTGGACCGCGTTACTTTGCAGGAAATTCGCGCTTATCAAATGGAAGGCCATTTTCCGGCGGGCAGCATGGGACCAAAAATCGATGCTGCAATCCGGTTCCTAGAAGGTGGCGGCAAGCGGGTTATTATCGGCCAAATTGATCAAGCTATGCAGGCGCTGAATGGCGAAACAGGAACCCGCATAGTTTCTAATGACAAATAACTCCGACCCGTTCGCACTCGAAATCAAACGCCTCGGCCCCGTAGCCGCTCGCACGGTTAGCCAAAATACGATGGGAAACGTTGTCGCGGTTTTTGAAAAATGTTTTTATGTGAAGCTGGATGGTGCCTTTATTTGTATAGGTAATTCAGACTTTTCCGACGGCCCCTTGAATGTTGTGTCCTCAGCGCCCGCACAATCATCATGGTCAGCAAGCGGTGTGCAATTAGGGGATCGGGCCTATATCTTAAATAAATGCTTACATATTGGCTCGCGAGCTTCATTTCGATTATCTAAAGCGGAAACATGGGTGCCGGAGCCCATTGATCCGTCATGGACATGTGCGTCTACCCTTAAAAGCATTAAGGACTTCTATTCTGTGTTTAGTCCTTCAGAGGGTCTTATGCCGCTAGCAATTGATGCGTCTGGAACTCCGGACCGTTTTTTACCACAAGCGGAAACGCCAATCGCCACGTTGAAGGATTGGTTACAAAAAAGCTTTAAAGCAGAGGCTTCTTTTACCAAAGAAGCTCCCGTCGAAAAGCTTCTTGGCCTCGGCCCTGGCTTAACCCCATCTGGGGACGATTTCCTCGGTTCAATGCTAATAACGCTTCATTCTATGGACCTCAATGAAACTCAAACCGTCCTTGCGAAGGGTGTATTGGAACACGCGCCGATTTGCACCAACCCCATTAGCGCCCAGCACCTTTGTGCCGCAACCGAAGGGTTAGGTAGCATTAGCCTCCATCACCTCTTCAAGGCACTTCATGCCGGCCAGGATCAAGCGCAGGCACTTAAAGACCTCACAGCCATCGGCCATACTTCCGGCTGGGATGCTTTGGCAGGTGTTTATACAACACTTGATATTTGGCACGATGCAACCCAGAAAAACGGTAGTGGACAAAAGGATTGAGAATCGGGTGATAGGGCTCCGGCAGGTACTCTCTCTTCTCATTTAATGTAGGCGTCGAAGCAAGGGGCCACTAAATTTAGTGCAGAGGTATGGCGCAGAGGGTTGATGTGTTTTCACCAAACACTAAATTGCAGAGTCACCAACGGGTGTTAAAAAATTAATTCAAAAAACCAGTTGAAACTCAAAGGAATACTAAGCGTATGGAAATACCTCACTTACTTGGGATAATGAGCGTGATAACGGTGGCGACATTATTCGGCTCAATGGCGTTTTTCTCATGTGTAATAGCGCCCCTAGTATTTATTGAATTAGACGCCGAAACCGCCGGCCGTTTTATACGGCGCCTGTTCCCTTGGTATTACGTCGTTATCGCCGCCCTTTCGTTATTGGCAACGATATCATTTGCCTTCACTAATCATATTAGTGCTGTGATCATGGGTTTGGTTTTTCTTGGTGCTTGTATTTCCCGAGAAGTCTTGATGCCTAGAATCAATCATTGGCGTGATGAAATGATCCAAGGGAATTCCAAGGCTGAAGTTTCATTCAATCGATTACACCGCGCTTCGGTTTTTATTAATGGGGTTCAACTCATTGCGGTATTCGTCATCCTTTTACGATCAATATTATAACAAAATATAGTCCAGATTATGAAAACACTGCCTTATCGAATCAAAACTGGAACCGGAGATACCTTTGATGTTGAGTTCCCATTACACGAGGAAACCGAAGACCCAGTTAGGGTTGGCCAACTAGTTAGCCAACTTTTATCAACAATCGATCGGGATTTAGCGCTGTTCTCCGAAACGAGTAATGGCGACGTGCTGCAAGCACTTGCTATGGTGCTTGCGGTACGAGCGCGGATGGTGCATGCGGATAACGATACGACAGCTCGACTTTCAACGCAGCTTCTATCTACCGCCTTAACCGCAGTGTCGGAAGCACCCCGAAAAGTACCCCAAACGGGCAATGCTTAAATAGATTTTATGGGGCATTTCTCATTTAGTATTATTCTGTGAGCTCAGAAGTGGCGGGCTAATCTCCAGTCACTCTCGGTGCCATAGCGTAGCACGACGCTATCATCGTACCCATATAGAAATTTAATTTTAGTTTCCGGCATTGACTTTGGACCAAATACACACAGATCAATGTAGTAATTGCATTGAGGATGTGTCTCATGAAAAAGTTTTTGATTAGGATTGCCGCATTATCGTTGCTACTCACGGCGACATCATTGGCAGCACAGGCTGAAACGAGTTGGACAAATTATAAGCCAGGCCTTGTTGATTCTGCCTTAGAACGCGGTGAAACTGTACTGCTAGGCTATCTGTCTTCCTGGTGAGGGACCTGCGCACGTCAGAAAAGCGTGCTTAACGAGCTCCGTGCGAGCCATCCAAGATACGACAAGTCTATTAAATTTATTCTTATCGATTGGGATACCTTCAGTTCACATTCTGTCACCAGTAGCCGTAACATACCGCGCCGGTCAACGTTGGTGCTCATTAAGGGCTCCAAGGAAATCGGGCGGCTGGTAGCGGATACCGATGAAACGGTAATCAAGGAATTTTTGGACAACAGTTTGAAGTAATTTTGAGCTTGTTTTAGTCTCCCTTCACTTATAACCCGGTTTTCTTAGCCGGGTTTTTTCTTTGAAGGGGTGGCTATTCCCTTGCAGAGTTTCAACAGGGAGCTAAAGGTAAGCCAATCTTCACGTTTACTTTAAAACCTATAAACTCATCCCCATGCGAGCTTTAACTGCATTAACCTGCCTAATCTTTGCCATGTGTTTACGAAGCGGCCATGCACAAACTTTGTTTCTGCAGGCTAATGGCTCACAAGATGCCTACACCTTGATAAATGATAAGTTAGTAGAGTTTGACGGCAATGCATTTGAGACATCGGATTGCAGTCACCGTGACTTTGGCCCGCATATAACCCAAGTCTATGATGCAATTCTTAGAAAACATGTGTTTCGCTTTCATATACACAGGGACGAGGATACCGATCGGTGCGTAAAGTTTGATCGTCAGCGGACAGAAATAAAAGTATATGACAAGTCACCTGATTGGATGAAGGCGACAGAGCAAAGTAGCTTCGCTTACAAATGGAAATTTAAGGTTGATCAAAAGTTCCAACCATCGAAAAAGTTTACCCACTTTTTTCAATTGAAGGGTGTGGGTGGCGCTTATGGCATGCCATTATTGACATTGACGGCTCGGAAGGGCCCCAGAGGGCAACTAGCTAAACTTGAACTGCGGCACGCCACTCACGGTAAGGCTCGTAAAATTAGAGTAGAAAAGTTGCAGCCATTTCTGGGGACATGGTTGCGGGTAAACGTAAAAGCAACTTTTGGTTCTAAGGGGAAACTAGTTATCCAAATTAAATCTATGAACGATAATCATACCTTAATGTATTATGAAAATAATTCGTTAAATATGTGGAAACAGGATGCGGATTTTATAAGGCCAAAGTGGGGCATTTACCGTAGCTTAAGAGATAAGCAATCTTTGAGGGATGAGGTTATTGATTTCGCTGACATTGAAATTAAGGTTAAATCGACGATGGGGAATTGAAATCCAAAGAAATTGTTGTGATGAACTGTACTACATCGTATCCCGCTAAAAACCATTAAGGCTATAAGGGGGGCAAATGAGAACGCAATTATGCTGGATGGCATTTTTCTCTGTATTGGCTTTGGGAGCTTTGATCTACGATCATAATTTCAGGATCACAACTCACGTAGATCGAGTACAAGTCGCTACTCTAAATCTCACGCGAATAATTTTTACTAAAAATGAAAGTTTTATGGTGTGCACATTTGGTGAGCCGATGCCGGAAAATTTTGATCCTGTTTGCTCTCCCTGGGTAGCGCCTAAATAATTATCACGTAATTTCAATAGCAGTTCAGTTAATGAATTTAGATGGCGCTCAGTGTAGTTGAATAAATTTTATGGCCACGACACTCGGGGAGTAAGATGACAGAGAATAAAAAGACACTCGATATTTGGATTACCGGTTGTGCGCATATCCACAGTGACTTGCTCCATGATCGACGCAGCTTCGCCGAAGCCGTGGAGCAAAGTGAAAATGGTGGTAGTGAGGGTGGTCCCCCTTTTGATTGGGATATTATGCTTTACCTCGGTGATTTTATTGGCACCCATCATCCACCAACAGACAAAGAAGCCGTGGCTGTTTTAGAGCAACTTAACTCGGTGCAAAAACACACGACGTCACAGATTTACTCCATTGCAGGAAATATTGATGCCAGCGGTCCTAACGAAGAAACGCAGTGGTGGTTCCGAAAATATATCGATCCAGCTGGCGAGTGCCCCGATGTATCTGGTGTGAAGAATGAAGAGAGACCGTATCCGGTTGTGGGCACATGGGAACGCTATCGAATTGATATCGGTAACGCCTCTATTTTAATGATGAGCGATCGTAATGATGGTGGGCCACCTCAAGGTCGTGCTGAGAAAGGCGGGTGGCCAGCAGGCGCAATTACTGATGATACTTTCGCTTGGTGGCATGAGGCAGTAGAGAAAAACGACGACAGGATATTGATTACCTGTGCGCATCACGTTCTTCGCGATACGACTACAGCAACCGCACCATTTGAGGGTGTTAATGGGGGCTATCACAAGCGTTATGACGATGCCGAAGGGGCCTCATATCTTTATTTCGTAGGGGATGACGCAAACACGGATCAATTTCATGACGTTTTAAAAGATAATGTCGGCAAGCTCTCTTTTTGGTTCGGCGCGCATACTCATACACACCCAGACGATTCTTATGGTGATAAAAGTCTGGTTGAGGAATACTGCGGCACAACATTTTGTAATGCTGCTGCCCTGACCCGTCATCATGGCAGTTTCGATAATAATTTCAGGCAAGAGGGGCAGCCACTTCGAACAGGGGCACCGATGAGCCGCTTGCTTACCTTCACCGAAGGCTCTGAAGAGGCCATGCTTCGCTGTTATTTGCATACATCCGATCATGCTCCACAAGGCTGGTATGCGCCACAGGAACGGAAGATACGCTTACCACATCCCTTTAGATTTGATGGCGACACCTAATTACTAAATGCGTCTTCGCAGACACTTTTCCCTCTTTTGTACGAAGCAAGGTTAGTTGGGTCCTCCATATAAGCATGTTTTTTCGCGTTTGACTGCCTCTGAAATTTGCCATGCGGCATACTTATTAAAGTTGGCGCTAGTCTTTAGTTGTTGTTCTGTTGGCAATTAATTTATTTTAAAAATGACAATTAGTTGTTGCTGGCAAACCTATGTTCGGACTGAATTTATTCATACAAAATTATAATTTCTGATTTTATTCTGAAATCACTTATGATGTTTGCAGGCAGGAGAAAGAATGACTGATATTTTACGCAAACCCGTGTCCGGCCCGTCACTTTGGCGGGGTGACCAATTCCTTAGCGATCGTAGTTGGATTCACGCATTATCGCGCGCAGATATCCTTGATCTCGAGGACGGTCTAGCAAATGCTAAGCGCAGTGGAGCAACGCCTGGTGAATTCTCAAAACAAGATTTTCCGCTTAGTACTTTTGGCGAAAAAATAGCCTGTTTGCTTGAAGAAGTTCAGGATGGGCGAGGTTTTGCGGTTTTCCGTGGTCTACCTGTCGAACAATATGAGCGTGCCGATCTCGAGATAATTTATTGGGGTATTGGAGCCTATATGGGCCAAGTGATATCCCAAAACAGTATGGGTGATTTGATTGCTGAAGTGACGGATAAAGGTGCGAGTTATGACACTGCAGTCAACGACCGAGGATATATGTCGAAGGATAAGTTAAACCCGCATGTCGACACCTCAGATATGACAGCTTTGTTGTGTTTGCGAAAGGCAGGAATAGGCGGTAAGAGTTCTCTTACAAGTTCGGCAGCGATATATAACGAAATTCTATCCCGCCGCCCCGATCTTCTTGAAGTATATTACCGAGGATTTCACCACGATTTACGCGGCGAAGGACCTACTGGAAGTCTAGTTGAGGTTACACATAATAGGATCCCCGTATTCAGTTATCACCAAGGTCTATTGAGCTGCTGTTATAACGATAAGATTATGCGCTCCGCTCATGAAAAGATTGACGTTCCATTAACTGATGTTGAGCGGGAGGCGATTGATTTATTGTTAGAAATTTCGGAATCCCCCGAATTTCGATGCGATTTTGACTTAGAGGTTGGTGATATCCAATTCATAAACAACTACGTATTGCTTCACGCACGCTCCGCGTTCGAAAGCGACCCCGATCCAGCAGTACGGCGATGCTTGTTGAGGATGTGGCTCAATTGTCGTAACCCGCGTCCATTGGCTACGAATTTTACAGATCGTTATAATACTGGCCCACGCGGTGGCGTATTTGTTCGCGCTGCCTAGCAACAAGCCAAAGCAAAGAGCTCAATTCGGAGATTGTAATCGAAAGAACATGCAAGCTAGAGCCTTTTTTCGATCAACTGCTGAGCTTCAAGCTGCGTAAGGATAGCCCCATTATCGCTATTGGAGAACGCCGTTTCGAATTCGTTTAAACTAAAAAATTCTCTATGCTTTAGCCAATCTAAGACATCTGTATTTCCCGTAATATCATTCTTACTTTTATTTAATGCTTCATGGCGTACACGAAAAAAAGTAATTGGATTGCTAGACGGTAAAACGAAACTGGGGAAAGCGTCCTGTGTGGATGTAATTTTCTGATAGTTGGTAGCAAAAGCAATGGCACTTGGTTCGTGCAGCAATTTACTTAGCGCTAAGATCAGCTTCTCAATATGGGCATCGTGAGCGGCCGCATCATCAAAGTGTGGCAATGGCTCGCAAAACTCCGGTAACTGATGCAAGTGCGAGCTAATCATTTTGAGGTAGTCCATGCCAACCGCATGCTCTAACCGATAGCTTAAATGCAAAGTGGCTTCGCTGGCAGCAAGAGCATCATGAAATTGCCCCTTTGGTAAATATAGAAAATCGCCGGGGCTTAGTTGAGGTTGCATAAGGAGGCCGCCTTTGAGCTCATCTGCTTGCGGCATAGAGAAATCACGATCGTGTTTTGTGCCTTTTAGAGGTTCGTCATAACGCCCTTCATAAATATTCCAGGTTTTGACGCCTTCGGTTTGAAAAATCAGCACATCATTATAATCGAAATGGCTAATAAAACCTTTGTGGTCTTCCCAAGAAGCGATGATATGCATCTCCACATAACACCTGAATACACTCTCTAGAGCAGCTGTTAGCATAGCGATGTTGGGCGTTTGCGTTTGACAATAATTGAGGACCATCGATGGTTTTTGTTTCAAGCAATCGAGCAGCTTTCCACGGTCAATCCGAAATGCGCCTGCAGCTTTAGCCGAATTGTCCTGAATCGAATACTCTTCTGGCTTTAGCGCCTTTCCGTTTACCACCAACGACAATTGTGCGTTCGACCAATAACTGCCTTCGTCGAGCATCGCATCGAAATCTTTCCATCCAAATGTAGATGAGAATTTTTTCTCTGTGCCAGGCACATAGAGTGGTTTCTTGCCGTAATAGTCCGCAAAAAATTCTGCTCGGGTTATCGGTGCGATTAACTGCTCGAAAGTGGGGTGCTTGCTGTCCATAATTTACACGGCCTCAAGGATGCCCGCATCAACTAAATCCAAGATGATCTGTCGGGCCTCAGTATTATTATGGAAAACATCTTCAAACCGCCGCACGTCAAATACATCTTGCTCGAGTAACCAGTCGCATACTTTCTTTTGCTGCTTGGTAAATGCGACCTTGCCGTTGGGGCCAGTCACTTGCCAACTCCTATTGATGTCTTCCAAAATAAAGTTGACATTTTTACGACGGAACTTCGTTATTGAATTTGGTCGCGGTAATCCTAGCGGTGATAAAGGCGCTAAGAGTGCCTCCTGCCTACGCTGTTCTCGGTAGGTTGCAGGGATGTTCCAATCGGCACTCCGCACTTGAATTGCCTCTGCCATTGCGTCAATTCGTAATTTGATGGCTTCTGGTTCGTCGAAGAAGGGCATGTCCGCGCGAAAAAGCGGTTCGTCCGGTATCTGCTGTAGAAGAAAGTCGACAAAGTCTAATCCGGTTGATCGGCGGATAGTAAATTGAAGCTGTACAGATGGCCCTGGCGTGGTTGTCGCATTAAAGAATTGACCAGCAGGAATATAGAGGAGGTCGCCTGGCCCCATGGAAATCTCCGCGGCCAAGTCGCCACACAGAGTATTTATGTCTTCTTGCGGTAAAGAGACCGGCGCATTGTCAGGCTCAGCTAGTGGATTTTCAGAACAGCCCTCAAATAACTGAACTGACAGCTCGCCTTCGGTTTGCATGAGTAGGAGATCATTACTTTCGAAACCGGATTGGCGGAGCAACTGGCTGTCTTTTGTAAAGCTTAGTCGACCAGTAATCGTCGCACCGAACTTGGAACGCAAGTTCGCAGTCGTGCTAGCGATCGTGGGTCTTAAAGTCTCAATCCTGTCGAGAAAGAGAGCGGCGCCCCCGTTTATCGCCTCGCCGACTTGTTCAAAGTTAGGACGTTGAATGCCAGGCAAGTCGCGTTTGAGACTATCGTAACAATAGAGGTCGGTGGATATGGGAATAGCATTTTGCGTTAACCAACAGGTGTGCTCACTCCAATGTCGCGTTTTCCCTAAAATGAGGTTGAAGTCTTTCCAAGACCATAAAGCTGAGAATTTATCGTCGGGCCCACCGATAAAAGCGGGTGCTGTACCCAAATGCTCCTTATAAAAATCGTCAACCGACAACGGTGCGATCAAATTTTGGAAAGTATAATTTTCCACGATTGCAGAGGGTTGCATCTTCCTTAAGTTACCGCTTAGAGCGCTGTGCCAATAGTATTTTCAGGCATAGTAGGCTTGGTATCAGCGATATTAGTCCGGCGTAAAATACGCGGATATTTCGCAATGTCATATTCCGTTGCTCGATGAAGGCAAGATCGATTGTCATACATGACCAAATCGCCTACTTGCCATTGATGGTCATAAACAAAATCTTTTTGCCCAGCAAATTTAAGTAAGTCATTAAGGTGTTTACAACTTTCTTCTTTGTCTCTGCCCTCGATGTAAGCGGCATAGGAGCTTATATAAAGTGCCTTTTTGTCATTCACAGGATTACTACGCACCATAGGATGCCGAACCGGGGGGTATTTTTGGGCCTCTTTATCACTCAGAAATTTAATATTCATATGGCGACGTGAATGAGCATAATGGTGTATCGCGGTGCTATCCCTATACTCCTCTTTTTGGTCCTCATTTAGGGCATTGTAGGCGGCTCGTAAGCTCGCGAATTGTGTATGTCCTCCTTCAGGTGGAACCAAACAAGCTCTCAAGAGCGAGGCTATAGAGGGGATAGCCTTATATGACCCATCAGTGTGCCACATCTTTTGCCCCTTACGAAATTTTGCACGTGGGTCGTCCTCGGCAAAAAGATTACCCTCTTCGTCGTAGTTGATCACAGCATTGACATTTGGTTTGTGATGATAGGCAGCAAAATGCTGACGGGGTGTTTCCGCAGGACCGAAATAATTTGTGAAAGCGATATGGTCTTCATCGCTTATGTTTTGGTTTGGAAATAGCAGAACAGAATACTCTTCGAAGGCATCTTTCACTTCAGTCACACTTGCTTGATCAAGCGGCTCGGATAAGTCGATATCGGTAATTTCGGCACCGAAAACTGGCGTAAGCGGTCTAATGCAGATCGACATGGTGAGGCACCTTTCAATTATTTTATGTGACTATACCGGATAGCCACGATGCGATGCAAAAGGTACGCGGTAGATTTGATTTGTCCTAATCGACAGTGTCGGTATATTTTTTGTTTTATGGGGGTGAAGAATGCAGCCAACAAATTTCGTCGTCATAATGACGGACCAGCATAGCAAAAAAATGCTTGGCTGTTATGGCCATGACCAGGTTAAAACGCCAAATTTGGATAAGTTTGCTGCCGACGGTGTTCGTTTCACTAGCGCCTATACTAATTCTCCGTTGTGTGTACCTGCACGATCCGTATTCGTGACGGGGCGGTATATACACGAAACACGTTGCTGGGATAACGCCATTGCTTACAAGGGTGACCAGAAGGGCTGGCAGCATATACTGCCAGAGAACGGTCATCGCTGTGTTTCGATTGGGAAGTTACATTATCGCAGCGAAGCTGACCCGATTGGGTTTGATGAACGCCAAGTACCCATGCATATCGCAGATGGCGTAGGTGAACTGCAAGGTTGCATAAGGCCTGATCTACCGGTTCGTCACCAAAGTAGAGCACTGGCAGAACAGGTTGGACCAGGAGAAACCGGTTATACTGCATATGATCGCGATATTACGGACCGTTCTATACAATGGCTTGCAGATGCAGCAGCAAACCCCAGTGATAAGCCGTGGGTGCTTTATGTTTCATATATTTGTCCGCATTTCCCCTTGAGCGCTCCTCAAGAGTATTTTGACCTATATGATCCCGCTAAGATTGAAATTCCTAAACCAGCCGATTGGGAATATTTCCGAGCCCATCCCTGGTGGAATGCATTTCATAACAGCATTACTTTCGATAAATATTTCCAAGACGACGATCATCGTCGTTTAGCAATCGCCAATTATTACGGCCTTGTTACTTATGCTGATAATAATGTGGGGCAGATTATTTCCGCAATTTCCAAGAATGGATTAGATGAGAATACGCGTGTTGCTTATGTGGTTGACCATGGCGATAGTATGGGCTCGCGCAGCCTTTGGGGTAAAAGTACAATGTTTGAGGAATCAGCTGGCATACCCCTTATATTGAAAGGCCCGGAAATTCCTATCGGTAAGGTTGTCTCGACACCGGTTTCACTCGCAGATTTCCATCCAACCTTGCTGCAGTCAGTAGGCATACCGACCGATGACGCCTTACCGGGTTCTTCACTTCTAGAAACTGCATGTGCTCCAGATGATAATCAACGGCTAGTGTTTAGTGAGTATCACGGTGCCGGGTCCACCTCAGCGGTTTTTATGCTACGTCAGGGCTCTTTAAAATATATTCATTACACCGGTTTTCCCGGTGAATTGTTTGATCTTGAAAATGATCCGGAAGAGTTGGTCAATTTGATTGATAATCCGGGGTATCAAGAGCGAATACTTGCCTTTGAGGCGACGCTTCGATCCATGGTGGACCCGGAAGCGATCAACAAGCAAGCACTTGCTGACCAGGCAGCCTACGTGGAAGTGCATGGCGGTCGAAAGGTCATTTTAGGCCAAGCGCCGATTCATGGCACGCCCGTACCTGGCGGTGCGTCCACCCGTGTGAGCTAAAATACTGTAGTGGAGGGAATAACATGGCCAAGAGTAGACGAACGAAGCACCCGGAAGTAGGCGGTATCGCCCACTTGGAACATGTTAACTTCGAAGTCGATAGCCACGATATGGTTTCGATCTTCTTTATGGCCGGGCTTGGTTTTACCCGCGACCCCTATACTCGTTCCGATGAGAAAAATATGGCGGCTAATGTTGGTCTACAGCAATTCCATTTACCGCGCCTTGGACGCCCAACGCCACCTATGCAAGGTGTAATCGGTTTGATAACACCGGAGTTGGAAGCGATTAAGGCACGTATGAAAGGGCTTCAAAAGGAGGGTCTCTTTAAGGGGACACCGTTTCGCTATCAGGTCAAGAAGGGATATCACGAGGTGATGTCACCATTTGGGGTCAAAATGCGGCTCCATCAGACGGGAACCCTGCCATTCCCGAAGGTTCTTGGGATGCCTTATGTCGACATCCCTGTGGAACCAGGCAAAGCCGAGCCCATTCTAAATTTTTATAAACGTATCATGCGCTCCACTGGCTCAATCGAAAAGGTCTCCGGTAAGAAAGCTGCCTGCGTCACCATGGGTCCCTATCAGTGGACGCGTTTCATCGAGACAAAGGGGCTCGATAGCTATGATAATCACACCTTTCATATAGCGTACTACGTTAGCAATTATAATGAGGTGCTGGACGAAATAGAGAGGAATAAGGGTGTGATTGCTGGTGGGCAGAATCAAATTTTCTTCTTTGAAGATATCTTCGACCCAGACAATGGCGATCTAATCTATTCTCTGCAGAATGAGGTTCGTAGCTTTTACCACGAAGACTTTATGCGGCCGCTCGTCAACCGCTGGCCCATGAGTGATGAACCCTTTAGCGTGCAGCGCGATCCAAACCGAGAGAAGGCCCGCCAACAAGGCATTATGCCAGGTCCATGGGACAACTAGATGTAATTTGGCTTCCAGTCGAAAATAAACCTAGGGAACTAATTTAATTACTGAGCACAAAAGTCCAAACAACCAGCTGGTCGTTAGTATTACCTTTTGGAATACGTTCCGTAGGATATTTAATTTTCCAGGATCTTTTGCAAATAGGCATAAAGGGTAAAGTGCTAGGATTAGGGTTCTTGGGAGGCGATTTATAGCAGAATATTCTTTAAAATATAAAAAAATGGTAGGTTTTGCCAGATTGAGTGGATAACAGAGCAATAAAGCAAGATTTGTTCTCTTTTTAAGCCCTAAATTACTCCTACATTTTTGGCTGGTTTGCTGTGCGCTGGCGAAATGACAATCGAATTATTAGAATGGAGGGCTATTAATAATGACCAATAAACCTGCAATTCTATTTCCCAAAGAATTAACGCCCCATGATCGTGGCAATGGTGTTCGAACTATTCCGCTTGTCTCCAGAAGGAATGGCTCGACGAGTCTTATCAACGGGATTACTGAGTTTGATCCCTCTACCTCTGTACCGCTCCATAAACACAATTGCGAAGAAAGTGTGATGGTACTTGAAGGCGATGCAATCGTTGAAATAGATGGTGAACAACATCATCTGAGTGCGCAGGATACGACTTGGCTTCCGGCAAATCTGCCACATCGGTTTATTAACGCGTCGGATACAAATAGGATGCGAATTTTTTGGACCTACGCATCAATCGATGCGACAAGGACCAATATGCAAACCGGCGAAGAGGGAACTATCGACGCCGAAAGAGAGGGTGTCGCAGCATAACTGGGCACTCGATAGGGAGTGCTTAGAAATATGGATACGCGAAAAATTGGTGGTGAAGGTGGATTACAGGTATCGATTGTCGGTGTCGGCTGTAACGCCTTTGGTAAGCGGGTAGATGAGAAGGGCACGCACGCTGTTATCGATGCTGCGCTAGATGCAGAAATAACCTTTTTCGATACTGCTGAATCTTATGGTGGCGGATTATCCGAAGAATATATTGGGACTGGAATTAAGGGTCGCCGAAATCAACTTCAACTCGCTACTAAGTTTGGCCATAGCCATTCTAACGTCGAGGGGAAAGCAAAAGGTTCGGCTGATAACGTCAAGTTTACTGCTGATAAAGCCCTAAAAGCGCTGCGAACGGACTACATCGACCTTTTTCAACAACACCGTCCAGATCCTGATACACCGGTCACAGAGACAATGGGCGCGCTTGAAGATCTCGTTAATGAAGGAAAAATTCGATATTACGGTTGCTCCTTTTATACAGGCGCTGAAATGCAGGAAGCCGTAAACGAAGCTAAAAAACACGGTTTGAAGGGATTTGTTACAGCGCAGAACGCCTGGAACATGTTATTGCGGGATATCGAGGAAGACCTTATTCCCGTTTGTGATGCGAATAATATTGGATTGTTGCCGTATTATCCCATCGCGAAAGGACTGCTCACTGGAAAATATTCGAAAGGCGCCCAAGCCCCCGCAGGTAGCCGTATGGAAGGAGATAGCGATCTTGCTAACGCAGACTTTGATTTGCTTGAAAAGCTTGATGTTTATGCGAAAGACCATGGTTACGATCTATTGACGCTGGCAATCTCTTGGTTGGCATCACAGTCCTGTATAGCATGTGTTATTTCTGGAGCGTCTAAAGCAGATCAACTGGCTTCAAATAGTGTTGCAGCGCGCTGGAAGCTTAGCGCCACACAACTTTCGGAAGTGGATGCAATTCTCAGAACCTAGGCTGGCATCTTGAATGCAAAACCGGGCTCGTTTAGGTTCGTCGCGCTCAGGAGGAAATTATGGATGATAATGGTGCTTGGGAGCTCCCATCGGAGCTCGTATTGCTGCGCGATAACATAAAGCGGTTTATGCAGGACGAGGTGCGGCCGGCAGAAGAAAAGCTGGAACACGATGCCTACAAAATGCCACCGGAGCTACTAAACCCCCTGCAGACGAAAGCGCAGGATCAGCTCGGTATTTGGTGCATAAACACACCGAAAAAGTTCGGCGGTAGTGAGCTTAGTTTGTTAGCGCAAGCCGTTGTTGCCGAAGAAGCTGCACAATGCCGAATGGGTGCTTATGTGCCTGCGTGTGGTGCTATCGGCGTTGATCCTCCCAATGTAATTTTTGATGGTACTGAAGCACAGATTGAGAAATATGGCCGACGCACGATTGAGCAAGGCTTGAAGGCGTTTGTCGCGATTTCGGAACCAGGAGGTGGTTCTGACCCGGCACGCGCCATTCAATGCAAAGCTGAACGGCAGGATGATCATTATATTCTAAACGGCACGAAGCTTTGGATCACCGGTGCCGAAGCAGCAGAATGGGGCCTCGTTTTTGCACGAACTGAAGCTGGTATCAGCTGTTTTATAGTTGATAAGGAAATGGCAGGTATTTCAACCCGGCCGGTGCCGGTTATTCGGTCCTATTCGCCTTCTGAGGTTACCTTTACTAATTGTAAAGTGCCCGTGGAAAATTTACTGGGTGAAGAGGGGCGCGGTTTTGCGTTGTGCCAAAAATGGCTTGTCCACGCCCGTATTCCATATTCGGCAAATGTAATTGGCATCGCTCAGCGTTCATTGGAGCTTGCTATTGAGTGGGCTCGCCAGCGAGAAACTTTCCGCAGCGCACTTGCTGATAAGCAAGCGATACAGTGGATGATAGCGGATTCTGAAATAGAAATCCGCGCGGCACGCTTGCTCACTTATCAAGCCGCTTGGCAGGCGGATTTAGGCAATGACATCAAGGTTGCTGCTTCAATGGCAAAAGTTTACAGCACAGAAATGGCCGGGCGTGTCGTAGATCGTTGCATCCAAATATTTGGCGGCATGGGAGTGGCCGCGGAAATGCCTTTGGAACGCTGGTATCGCGAGATGCGTATAAAACGTATTGGCGAAGGACCATCGGAGGTTCACCGCATGGTAATCGCTCGGGATTTGCTGAGCCGTTAGGGAGCAAGAGGAAGTATGTCGATTGACTTTGAATTACGTGAAGATGGTATTGCCATCATTACCATGAACCGTCCGGAGCAATTGAACGCGTTAGATCACGACCATTACGAAGCGTTATCCAAAGCTTGGCAGAGGGTAAGAGATGACAATGACGTAGTGTGTGCCATCGTGACCGGTGCAGGCGAGCGCAGTTTTACGACTGGCGCAGATATTAAAAATGTTCTCACCAACCCCGATGAACTGTCGGAGATGTGGATTACCCAGCGTGACCAGCTACTCAATCGAGGCCTAGAGGTCTGGAAGCCTATCATTGCAGCGATTAACGGTTACTGCTTGGGCGGCGGAATGACGATGTTATTTGCAACTGACATTCGTATCGCCGCTGATCATGCATCCTTTGGATTATCGGAAGTGAAACGGGGTGTTGTGCCAGCCAATGGCGGTACGCAACGGGTACTGAGCCAGCTACCCTATGCCATCGGCATGGAGTTATTGCTTACCGGCGATCGGTGGGATGCTGAAACCGCAGCGAAATGGGGTCTTATTAACAAAGTGGTTCCTGCAGATCAGCTAATGGGCACGGCGCTTGAATATGCAACACGCATTGCGTCCAACGCACCCCTTGCTCTTCAAGCAGCGAAGGAACTTGCCATTAGGGCGCGCGAAATGGATATCACTACAGGCCTGAGGGTCGAGGCTTTGGCACAGCGTTTGTTGAAGTTTACAGAAGATGCAAAAGAAGGCCCGGCTGCTTTCAAAGAAAAAAGAACCCCCAAATTTAAGGGTAAATAATTTATGACGAAAGATCATTATCCACTTGATGGTGTAACTGTCCTTGATTTTGGTCAGGTATATCACGGGCCTTATTGTAGTTTTCTGCTAGCCATGGCAGGTGCGAATGTAATTAAAATAGAACCCAAGACCGGTGAGCATCTGCGTAACCGAGGTACGGGCGATATCATCACACTACCGTTCGCAATGTTAAATTCGAATAAGAAATGCGTGACGCTGAACATTAAGTCAGAGCGCGGTAAAGAGATCCTAAAAAAAATGGCAAAAAAGGCCGATGTCCTGATGGAGAACTTCGCGCCGACCGTAATGGATCGGCTGGAAGTTGGTTACGAAACGATGAAAGCGGTAAATCCGAAATTGGTTTATGCGTCGGGTTCGGGATTTGGACGCACGGGTCCGCATCGTGACAAGCTGGCTATGGATCTAACGGTGCAGGCGGTTTCCGGTGTGATGAGTGTTACCGGCGAGATGGATGGTCCACCATTAAAAGCTGGCGCTGCCTTTTGCGACTTCATGGCGGGTATTCACCTCTATGGAGGTATTACGACGGCGTTATTTGAGCGCGAGAAAACCGGTGAAGGTAGGCTTGTCGAAATTTCTATGGAAGAGGCGGTGTATAGTAGCCTGAGTTCCAATCTCGGAATTGTCTATACTTCGGGTGAGGCAGCGCCCCGGACTGGTAACCGGCATGGGGGCCTCTCGCTCTGTCCTTATAATGTTTATGAAAGTAAGTCGGGGCATGTGGCTATTATTTGCACCAATGACGGCCATTGGCAGAGATTATGCAAAGCAATGGATCGTCCGGATCTTGCACAGAATGAGCATTATAAAAAGAATATGGGCCGCGTGAAAGACATGGACAAAATTGATGGCATCATTAACGACTGGACCAAGACACTCGAAAATAACGCTCTCGACGAATTAAATGATAAGTTCGGCATCCCATCGGAACGCATTCGTGATCTAGTTGAGGTAATGAATGACCCGCATATGCATGAACGGGGATCATTACAGCGAATGAGCCACCCGGAGATGGGCGACATTGTCGTGCCGCATTCGCCATTACGTTTTCCTGAGACACCTATGATGCCGCTGGAGCCTAGTGCCTTAATAGGTGCTCATAATGATGAAATATTTGGCGCTTGGCTGGGTCTTCCTGAAGACCAAATTGCCGAACTAAAGGATGAGGGTGTTATTTAATGCGGGGCAAGGTTGTTATCGCCGGTGTCGGTCAGACAAAGTTTGGCAAACTGGTGGGGCGTACGCCGGTTTCGATGAATGTTGAGGCTTGCCGCAAGGCACTTAACGAGGCAGGAGTGAGTAAGGATGAGGTTGACGCCGTCCTTGTTAAATATCCTACCTCTAAGTTTCAGTCCAAGTTTGGTCAGACCGTTGCTGAAGCACTGGGTATCATGCCAAGGATAGGCGGTGTTTGGGACCAAGCGGGTGCGTCTGGTATTTCCATGATTTCCTTTGCAGCTATGGCCATTGAACACGGGCAATGCGAGGTGGCTTTGGTATGCATGTCCGATAATCCTCGTACCGGCACACGCTCCGCCTATTCAAAACCCCGCGGCGGGGCTGATGGTTCGGGAACCCATGGCTGGGTTAGTACGACGGCGGGCTACGCGATGATTGCCCAACGGCATATGCGTGAACATGGTACAACACCGGAACAGCTAGCGTCGGTTGCGATTAATAACCGTGCAAATGGGGCTAAAAACCCTAATGCGCAGCTTAAAATACCGATCTCGCTTGAAGACTATATGCAAAGCCGTTTTATCGTTGAGCCATTAAGGCGCGATGATTGTTGTTTGATTTCAGACGGTGGGGCGGCGGTTGTTGTTATGAGTGCCGAACGGGCCAAAAAAATAGGGGTTGATAAGGCGGTTCCTATTCTGGGATTTGGCCAAGGGCAAACGTCTTGGGAGGTTGCTCAGCGTCCTAATTTAACCCGGACCATGGCACATAAATCTGGTGCAACAGCATTTAAAATGGCCGGTATATCGCCAAAGGATATTGATGTCGCGCAATTCTATGATTGCTTCACCATTACACCGATTATGTCTCTGGAAGACTATGGTTTTTGCCAGCACGGGCAGGGTGGGGCATTCGTTGGCGACGGTGGAATTGGCTGGGAGGGCGGACTACCATTTAACACAGCTGGCGGCTTGTTATCAGAAACAGGCATGCCAGGCATGCAGTTAGTCATAGAGGGTGTCCGTCAAATGCGGGGTGATGCAAATCTGCAAGTGCCCGGCGCACAAAAAGGTATTGTTAGCAATCAGGGCGGTGAGATGCATACACACTCCACACTGATACTGGGTCAATGAGGGGACTATGGCGTGAGTGATCTATTTCCCTTACCTGAGATTGATGAAATAAACGCGCCCTTCTGGGATGGATTAAAAGACGGCAAGCTACTATTTCAAAAATGTAATTCTTGCGGACATCATTGGTTACCCGCCCGTCAAGAATGCCCATCATGTCTGGAATCTGATTACGAATGGAAGTTCGCGTCAGGCAAAGGTATTATGACTAGCTGGGTTGTTTATCACACCGCTTTCATTCCGGCTTTCAAGGATCGGCTGCCTTACAACGTGGCGATCATAAAATTAGATGAGGGCCCTCAACTTGCCAGCAATATTGTGGGGGAAGTCGACCAATCTAATTTCAAGATTGATCATCCGGTCGAACTAACCATCGAAGATGAGCACGGCGTGAAAGTGCCGCGGTTCAAATTAGTTTAAGGCTAGTCGCACTAGTATTGCACTCTCGAAGTGGACCCTCCGTCTACAATTATATTAGTACCGCTTATGAAGCTCGCTGCCGGGCTGGCAAGGAATACGACAGCATTAGCAACTTCCTCTGGTGTGCATAAGCGTCCCAATGGACTGCGGGCAAGGGCCGCGGCATAAACTTCGGGCGCTTCTTTTTTTCTGGTGTCCCAAACGCCGCCTTTAAAATAAACCGCACCAGGTGAAACTGCATTCGCACGAATACCATCGTTACCAAGGTTTGTGCTTAATCCCGACAGGTAATTGATAAGGGCAGCCTTTAAGCCATTATAGGCCCTTACGCCACCGGGCGTATTTACTGCAACGGTACTGGAAATGCCAACGATAGACGCTGCATTTGATCTGAGTAGATAAGGCATAGCCGCCTCGACTGCCCGAACGGTTCCAAGAATATCGACCTCCAAACCGGAACGCCAAGCCTCTTCATCAGCGGAAGCACCTAGCGCACTTGCATTGGCAATAAGAATATCGATACCACCCAATGCATCACCCGTTTGTGCAATCCAACTTCGACATTCTTGGGAATTAGTAACGTCTGTGACCCCACCAATAATCTTTGGACCAATTTTGGAGAGTGCGTCGACGGTTTCCTCTACTTGAGTTTGATTACGCGCACAAAAACCAACGTCGCATCCTTCGTTTGCTAGTAGTTCAGCAGTCTTCCGGCCGATCCCTTTAGTACCGCCGGTGATAATGGCACGCTTACCCTGCAACCCTAAATCCATCTGCTTCTCCCAGCCTATTACACGATCTCGATGGGGAATTAACTTTTCGATTAAGAGAAAGTATATTCAATACAGAGGTTTAACAATCTAGTTGGCGGTATCGGATGTCGAAGCAATTAATCCTTGAGCGCAACTCCATCGAACTACCAGGCGGTACAATTAGCTATCGTGAAGCCGGGCAAGGCGAGGCGCTCGTATTCCTTCATGGTATCAATATCCATTCCGCTATTTGGATGAACCAAATCGATTATTTTTCGTCTCGCTATCGCGTGATTGCTTGGGATGCACCCAGCTATGGCGGCTCTTCGCCTCGAAAAGCGCGGATAGAGAATTATGCAGAAGCTTTCAAGGAACTCATGGACGCACTCGGCATAGGTGAGGCGATATTAGTGGGGCATTCCATGGGGGGAATTATTTCTGGAAGTGTTGCTACCCATTATCCAGAACTTATCAAGGCGCTGGTTCTATCATGTACCCATACCGGTGCTGCACAACCAATCGGCGAGCCGTTGTCGGAGCGCTACAAAATGCGGATTGAAGAACGTGCGAAGGTTGAGCCTTTGGAATATGGACGATTTACAGCTAGCAAGATGACGACCAACACAACCTCAGTAGAATTAATCGAAAAAATTGCGACCATCGTTGCAGAGACCAGCGCTGAGCATTTTCCGATTAATGCACGTATGAACCAAGAAGCTGATAACCGTGAGGGCTTGGGGTGCTTCAAGAAGCCAACCTTAATCATCAATGGCGGAAGCGACCGACTAGGACCATCGGAAGGGCAAAAAAGATTGCTGGCTACGATGCCAGATGCGGAGACACATGTCTTCTCAGACCTTGGCCACTCGCCCTACCTTGAGGACCCAAGTACCTATAACGAGGTTCTTGAAAGATTTTTCAACAAGCTAGATTAAATCACGTTTCGTGCTTTAAAGTCCGCTATCTGGTCGGCTGAGTAGCCTGCATCAGTTAAAACTTCGTCTGAATGTTCACCAGCCTCTGGCGGAGCCTTGACGAAATCATGAGGCGTTCGGGACATGCGGATAGCTTGATTGACCAGATCGATATCGCCGATAGCATTTGAATGGACTGTCTTTTTCATCTCAAGGTGCTGTACTTGCGGGTCGGCAAATGTCTTATCAATTGTGTAGATTTGACCGCACGGTACACCGGCTGCGTTCATGCTTTCCACCCACTCTTCGCTCGACTTAGTTTTTAGCAATTCGGCTATTTCTGCATTGAGCGTATCACGGTTAGCAGAACGCGCTTCCGCTTCCTTGTAATCTGGATTTTCAATCCAGTCTTCACGGTTAACCGCTTTGGCGAACCGTCGCCAAATAAGATTTCCTGCAACCGCAAGATTGATAAAACCATCTGTTGTTTCGAAAACGCCGGTTGGAATGGAAGTAGGATGATTGTTTCCTGCCTGTTGTGGTACTTCACCGGACATAGTCCAACGTGCGGCCTGGAAATCAAGAATGAATACCATTGCTTGTAGCAGCGAGGTTTGTACCCATTGGCCTTTTCCAGAAACTTCGCGTTCCAATAACGCAATCATAATACCTTGTGCGCACAGCATGCCTGCGCAAAGATCGGCAATGGGAATACCGACACGAACAGGCCCTTGGCCTGGAAGGCCTGTAATGGACATGAGTCCACCCATACCCTGGGCGATTTGGTCGAAACCGGGACGTTTGGCATATGGTCCGTCCTGGCCGAAGCCGGAAATGCTGCCAAGAATAATCTTAGGATTGATGGCATTCAACGATTCATAATCGATACCGAGGCGATTCTTCACGTCCGGTCTGTAATTTTCCACCACAACATCCGCTGTCTCGACTAGTTTTTTGAAGATGGCAATGCCGTCATCATCCTTTAGGTTTAGCGTCAGGCTCCGTTTATTTCGATGCAGGTTTTGGAAGTCCGGTCCATGTCGGTTACCGCCCAGTGCATTCCCGCCTTCAAGTGCGGGCGGTAGTTCAATCTTGATAACGTTGGCGCCCCAATCAGCGAGTTGTCGGACACATGTTGGCCCAGAGCGTACACGGGTGAGATCGAGAACGGTGTAACGTGAAAGAGCCTTGGAGGCCGGATCAAACGGCATAGCGATTTTCCTTGTTTGCTGAACCATTGAATTAAGATAGCGGTGTCTACCATGGGGCTTGGTCAGAATGCCAGTATTGAAGCGGTTGCAGCACCGGAAGCTTTGTGTTCGACTTCTGACGATTCGTTCGCCAAATCCTATTGAAAGCATTATGGAATATTTTACCCAACAGTTGATTAATGGGCTGACGCTTGGTTCGATATATGGACTGATCGCAATCGGCTACACCATGGTCTACGGGATCATCGGTATGATTAATTTTGCCCATGGTGAAATATTCATGGTTGGCGCCTTCCATGCACTGATATTTTATCTTCTTGCCGTGTCTCTCGGATTCTCTTTTGTTCCCCTTGCCTTAGTTTTGGTGCTGTTACTAACGATGGTCTTTACCGGCGCATATGGCTGGGCTGTTGAGCGATTAGCCTATCGTCCATTACGCGGCTCCTTTCGTCTTGCTCCGCTCATTTCAGCGATCGGTATGTCGATTGCGTTGCAGAACTATGTCCAGCTTATGCAGGGCGCACGCACAAAAACATTGCAACCGATAATCGAAGGGGGATTTACCTTCTGGCATATTGGTGGGTCCGCCGTATCACTTAGTTTCATGCAAATTTTGATTGTGATGACGACGGTATTACTGATGACTGTTTTTACCATCGTTATCACTAAGACGGCCCTGGGTCGTGCGCAACGTGCCTGTGAACAGGATTTAGTGATGGCGTCCTTACTTGGTATAGACGTGGACAAAACAATATCGCTTACGTTTATCCTTGGTGCGATGCTAGCGGCAGTTGCCGGATTGATGTTTTTACTGAATTACGGCGTCATCGATTTTTACATTGGATTTGTTGCCGGTATTAAGGCATTCACCGCCGCAGTTTTGGGCGGGATCGGTTCGTTGCCCGGGGCGATGCTGGGAGGGCTATTAATTGGCCTTATTGAGACCTTCTGGTCGGCATATTTCACGATAGAGTATAAGGATGTTGCAGCTTTTGTGATTTTAATTTTGGTACTGATTTTTAGGCCATCTGGTTTACTTGGCAAACCAGAGATCGAGAAGGTTTAAGAATGGCCAAAGCAGCGAGTAGCAGGCAGCGGGATCTTGTATTTTATTTGCGGGATGCGGGTATAACAGCATTGATGACCCTACCAATTGCTTTTCCCATGTTTGGTTTTTATTTGATTATGGGTGGGGAGGGACGCGCTTCCGGCGGGTATGGAACCGGAGTTGAGCCAAGATTAATTTGGGTAGTGGTCGCAGTGCTATCGGTATTTGTCGGGCGGTTTATAATTTCCTTCTTACGGAATGATCCAGCGCTGACGGGCGTAACCCAGAAGTCCGCAATCGAAACGCGACGTTATATGTCCGAGACGATCGGGCCCTGGATTGGTCCGGGATTATTGAGTTTAGCCCTTCTATGGCCACTTTTACCATTCGTAGATCGTTGGTTGCTGGACCTCGGTATTCTCGTTCTTACCTACATCATGTTGGGCTGGGGGCTTAACATTGTTGTAGGTTTGGCGGGATTGCTTGACTTGGGGTACGTCGCCTTCTACGCGGTTGGCGCATACTCCTATGCGTTGATTGCGTTGAATTTCGACTTATCTTTTTGGCAATGTCTTCCCTTGGCAGGCGGATTCGCTGCTTTGTTCGGGATATTGTTGGGCTTTCCAGTGCTGCGTCTGCGCGGTGATTATTTGGCCATTGTGACGCTCGGCTTTGGAGAAATCATTCGGATCATTTTGCTGAATTGGTATGAGTTCACCAAGGGGCCGGATGGCATAAGCGGTATTCCCCGCCCAAGTTTCTTTGGCCTGCCTTTCACTAATCAAGAGGGGGCTACGACGAGCTTCCATAAATTCTTTGGAATTGAATATGAGTCCACGCATCGGATCGTATTCATGTACTACCTGATATTGGGACTGGCGCTTCTGACAAATGCGTTTACGAAACGTATTCGAAAATTGCCGGTTGGGCGAGCATGGGAAGCGTTGAGGGAAGACGAAGTTGCCTGTCGCGCTCTGGGGATTAATCCGCGCAATACTAAGCTCACCGCATTTGCCGTTGGCGCAATGTTTGCCGGTTTTGCAGGTTCTTTTTTCGCAACCCGCCAGGGATTCATCAGCCCAGAAAGTTTCACCTTTATTGAATCTGCAATCATTCTTGCCATTGTAGTTCTGGGGGGCATGGGCAGCCAATTGGGTATCGTGCTTGCAGCGGTTTTTCTAATTGGTATGACGGAACTGTTTCGCGAGCTGGAGCAGTTTCGCATGTTGGCGTTCGGCGCGGGTATGGTTGCCATCATGGTATGGCGCCCGCGGGGTCTCCTCACACGAAGAGAACCAACGGTTTCGCTTAAAGATAACCGGAGCGAAATATGACCAGTTCCGTCTTGAGCGTGGATAGTTTATCGATGGTATTCGGAGGCCTTGTCGCTGTGGACGATGTTTCCTTTGACGTTGGGGAAGGTTTAATCACCGCCATCATTGGGCCGAACGGCGCGGGCAAGACCACATTATTTAATTGTCTGACTGGGTTTTATCGGCCGACCGCTGGCAAAATCGTAATACAGGTGGATGGCCGTGAACACCGGTTGGAACGCATGGAAGGATTCCGCATTGCAAGCCAGGCGAAGATTGCACGTACCTTTCAGAATATTCGTCTCTTCCCGCAGATGTCAGTTTTAGAGAACCTGGTTGTTGCGCAACATAATGACTTGATGCGGGCATCGGGTTTCAGTATTTACGGCCTCTTCGGATTGAAGAAATACAAGCGAGCTGAAGCAGCCTCTGTCGACAAGGCAAAGGCATGGTTGAAAAAAATCGGCCTGGTCAAAATGGCCGATCAAGAGGCAGGCGAATTACCCTACGGCAGCCAGCGCTTGTTGGAAATCGCGCGCGCCATGTGTACGAAGCCCAAACTTCTGTGCCTTGACGAACCAGCAGCGGGATTGAATGCGACAGAATCGGCGCGGCTCAGCGAACTTATTCAATACATAAAAATGGAAGAAGATTGTTCAGTGCTTTTGATTGAGCACGATATGACCGTAGTGATGAACATATCCGATAAAATCATTGTGTTGGATCACGGTGCCAAAATTGCCGAAGGGCTACCAGAGGACATTCGCAATGATCCTCATGTCATCGGCGCCTATTTGGGTGAAGACGATGACGAACCCCTACCTGAGCTGATAGCGGAGAATTTGGAAGAAGAACCGATGGAGCATCCATAGATGGCGTTGCTTGAAATTTCTTCGTTGTGCAGCGGGTACGGCAAAATTGAGGCCTTGAAAGGGGTCGATGTAGCTGTCGAGGCAGGGGAGATTGTAACCCTAATCGGCGCCAATGGTGCCGGTAAAACTAGCTTGTTAATGACGATTTGTGGAAACCCGGAGACCCGTGGCGGATCGATCCATTTTCAAGGTGAGAAGATTAGTGGATTGCCGACCCACGAGATCATTCGAAAAGGCATTGCCCATGCACCGGAGGGCCGCCGCATTTTTCCGCGCATGACCGTTTTGGAAAACCTACAATTGGGCACGCCAGCACATGTGGCAGATAGCAGTTTGTTCGACCAAGTTTATACATTGTTTCCGATATTGCAGGAACGCGGTGAGCAACGTGGAGGAACGTTGTCAGGAGGAGAACAACAGATGCTCGCAATCGGGCGTGCGCTTATGTCCCGGCCTACATTACTGCTTTTAGATGAGCCTTCTTTGGGGCTCGCGCCGTTGATGGTGAAGCGTATTTTCGAAGCAATCAGGCAAATAAATAACGAAACCGGCACGACTATCCTATTGGTTGAGCAAAATGCTCATCAAGCGTTGCGACTTGCCGCGAGGGGCTATGTGCTGGTGAATGGTCAAATTACCCTGTCGGGTAAGAGTGATGAATTGTTGCAAGATAAAGAAATTAGAAAAGCCTATTTGGAAGGAGGGCATTGAGGCAAAGGTAAAAATTTTATAGATGTTTTGTTATATTAAGAGGCAGGCAGGCTATAAAGGTACCATTGCTTTTAAGGAGGGATTGAGATGAATTCCAAAGTAATTTCTATAATTCTCATCGCAGCAGCGGCTGCAGTCGGCTATATGCTGTACAAGCCAGGCGGCGGCAATGGCGATGAAATTGTTGTTGCCGTGGTTGGGCCTATGACCGGTCAACAAGCTACATTTGGCGCCCAAATGAAGGCGGGTGTGGTCCAAGCCGTGGCCGATGTGAATGAAGCGGGCGGCGTGCTGGGCAAAAAGCTCAAACTTGAAATTGGCGATGATGCCTGCGACCCCAAACAAGCAGTTGCTGTGGCTAACAAAATGGTTGGCAAAGGCGTTAAGTTGGTTGTGGGGCATTTCTGTTCCGGCTCGTCAATCCCGGCATCCAAGGTTTACACAGAAGAAGATATTATCCAGATATCACCGGGGTCGACGAACCCCAAGCTAACGGACGAGGGTGGCTATAACGTGTTTCGTACATGTGGCCGCGATGATCAGCAGGGCGAAGTGGCGGGCAATTACATCGCAAAACATTTTGCGGGTAAGCGCGTCGCTATCGTTCATGATAAAACGGCTTACGGTAAGGGGCTGGCGGACGAGACTCGGAAATATATGGGCAAAGCCGGTTTGAAGAACGTACTCTATGAAGCCTATACCGCCGGTGAAAAAGACTATTCGGCTTTGGTGTCAAAGCTGAAATCCGAATCCATCGATGTGTTGTTCGTCGGCGGATACCATACGGAAGCAGGGCTGATTATGCGGCAAATGCGCGAGCAGGGAATGTCTACCATCCTGGTGTCAGGAGATGCTCTGACAACAGTAGAATATTGGGGAATTACAGGCAAAGCCGGCGAAGGCACATTAATGACTTTCAGTCCCGATCCACGGAAGAATCCTGCAGCGGCTGGAGTAGTCAGTCGTATGCGAGCAAAAAATATCGAGCCGGAAGGGTATAATCTTTATTCTTACGGTGCTGTGCAGGCTTGGGTGGCTGCCGTTAAGCGTACGAATGACACTACGTCAAAGAAAGTCGCTAAAATGCTACAAAGTATGCCGATAGAGACGGTACTGGGTAAAATTAGTTTCAATAATAAGGGTGACGTCAACGCACCGGGCTACGTTATGTATGAGTGGAAGGAAGGAAAGTACGATTACGTCCAAAAATAGATGCGGCTTTAGTCAAATATGAGAGAAATCGTAGTAACTGTGAGCCATATGCGCTTGTTAGCTGTTTACGCAGTTCTACTAATCGGAGTATTTGGTGCGCCATCGTCATTGGCAAATCCCCATAATTTTGACACTTGGCTTGCTAATTTTCGACTAGATGCTCTGCGCTCGGGCATTTCAGAAGAAACACTCCGCTCAGCGCTAGACGGTGTAAAGCCTCGTCCAAAAGTTGTGAGAAAGGATCGTAGTCAGGCTGAATTTACGCAATCCTATTGGCGCTATATGGAGCGTGTGAATAAACGGCGTATCGATAAAGGAAAAGAGCTCCTAATAAAATATAGCCCTCTACTAAAGCGCGTACAGGCACGGTATGGCGTACAACCACGGTTCCTAATCGCTTTTTGGGGCCTTGAAAGCAACTATGGCAGCACGTTTGGCGGTCATCCGGTTATTCCTTCATTAGCGACACTCGCTTATGACAACCGACGCGCAAAATTTTTTAGGGTGCAATTATTAGCTGCGTTAAAGATTTTAGACCGTGGAGATATAACCCTAGACCGAATGATTGGTTCGTGGGCGGGGGCCATGGGGCATGTCCAATTTATTCCAAGCACCTATGAAAGCTATGCCGTTGATTTTGATGGTGATGGTCGCCGTGATATTTGGCACAGTATGGCCGATGTTTTCGCTTCAGCGGCTAATTATTTATCTAGTCTTGGATGGAACGACAAAGAGACATGGGGCCGAGAAGTGCGCTTACCAGCCGACTTCGATTTCTCCCAGGCGTCCTTGAGTGTACGAAAACCTCTTTATGATTGGCAGCAAGCAGGAGTACGGCGAATCACCGGTGGAAAATTACCGAATGTGAATTTTAAAACTTCGCTTCTTATTCCTGCAGGACACCGTGGTCCCGCCTTCGCAGTCTATGGTAATTTTCGACGAATAATGCGCTGGAACCGCTCGATTCTATATGCCATATCAGTTGGCCATCTTTCAGACAGGTTCATAGGTCTCGGTCCGATTAGTGTTCGGCGCCCAGCAAACGATAAGCGTGTAAGTGTATATATGGTAAAGGAAATTCAGGCTCGCTTAAATCAACGTGGCTTCAAGGCGGGGAAACCTGACGGAGTTATTGGCAAGGGATCACGCGCAGCTATTCGTGCGTTTCAGAAGATGAAAAATGTTCCAGCCGATGGGTATGTGACTGCAGATTTATTGGAGTTGCTACGCAAAGAATAAGGTAACAGTAATGCTAAAGTTGCCGCACTTTGTTGCACTGACTACTATCGAGTCAGATTGGAGCAAAATTTGGGTCTGCCTAGCAGTAGATAATCCATGAACGCTTATAAAATTTTCACATTCCTACTATTGCTCACCTGCGGGTTTGTGGTTGCAGGGTGCGCTGAAACTCAATTTCTAGCCAATTTTATGAAACAAGGGTCGGATGCGCTATCGCCTGCGCAGGTTGGTAAATATAAGATTGGTAGGCCTTATCAAATTAAGGGGGTCTGGTATCGACCACAGGTAAATTATAGCTATGATGAAACCGGTGTAGCGTCCTGGTATGGGCCAAAATTTCATGGCAGGCCAACGGCAAATGGCGAAATTTTTGATATGAATAAAGTTGGTGCAGCACATAAAACTTTACCGATACCAACATTAGTACGGGTTACAAATTTGCGAAATGGCAAAGCGATGAATATCCGCATCAATGATCGTGGGCCGTATGCACATGGCAGGATCATTGATCTCTCCAAACGTGCTGCACAATTACTGGGATTTGAGAAAGCTGGAACAGCGCCCGTCCGTGTTCAGGTACTCGAGCGTGAAAGCCGTCTTATGGCGGCTATCGCACAAGGTCAGACGTCGAACGAGGCTGATTTGAGCCCAAGGCCGCGTTCTGCGCCCAGTGTGGCCGTTACCAGTCAGTCGTTGCCTGCGCCAACTGGAACCCGGGTCGCATCGGCACCAAGTCGCAATTACCAAGTTAACCCTGCAGGGAAATCAAAAGTAAGATCCTTGCGCCAGCTGGTAAAGCCAAGTCAAACGGTTGAGCACGTTACAAATGTTAAAGTACCACAAAACACTCGTTACTTTGTTCAAGCAGGTGCGTTTACTAACCACGCTAATGCAAATCGGGCCAACACATTATTAAGTTCTGTTGGGCCGTCTCAAATAACAATGATAACGGGTAGCGATGCACAATTTTTTCGCGTTCGATTAGGGCCTTTCGTTAACGTGCAAAAAGCGGATACGACGCTCGCGCGAGTAATCCGGTCTGGTTATTCAGAAGCACGAATTGTTATCGACTAACCTTGCCATTTGACAGACACATTTTCTTTTTAAATTGCCGTCACCTTGCACGGCGCGGATATAGATAAATGATACTTAATTTTTTTCAAAACCGAATACGACAGTTTTTCCTTTTGGTCTGCCTTGCGTTCGTTTTGACGGTCAGTAACGCTATGGAAGTTAGCGCAATACCCACTAAAGCCGAGCAAGCACTGATAGTCGAATTCAATACTGGGAAGGTCCTTTTAGCCAAGAATGCGGAAACACCTATGCATCCCGCATCGATGACGAAAATCATGACAGCCTATATGATTTTTGACCGTTTGAAAGAAGGGTTATTATCGTTAGATACACGCTTTCGCGTCAGTCGTAATGCATGGCGGAAACGTGGCTCCAAAATGTTTCTTAGAGAGAACAAGTATGTTCGGATTGAAGATTTAATTCGTGGCATAATTGTGCAATCAGGCAATGATGCATCCATTGCTGTCGCAGAGGGAATATCGGGAAACGAAGAAGATTTTGCCCGAGATATGACGCTTAAAGCGCGTGAAATTGGTATGGCCAACACGACCTTTAAGAATGCTTCTGGTTGGCCTAATGCGCAGCACCTTACCACGGCACATGATCTCGCAACGCTGATTGAATCAACCATAAAAGAATATCCGGAATTCTATCATTATTATTCGGAGAAAGAATTCACTTACGCCAACATTAGGCAGTACAATCGTAACCCGCTTTTACGGCTGAATACGGGCGTGGATGGATTGAAAACCGGCCATACCGATGTTGCGGGTTACGGACTAGCGGCCTCAGCAATCCGAGAAGGGCGGCGTCTCGTATTAGTCATTAACGGCTTGAAATCAAAACGAGACCGTGCCCGGGAGTCAGAATATTTACTGAATTGGGCGTTTCGGACGTTTAAAAACTATAAATTATTTTCTGCAGGAGAGACTATAACGACCGCCTCCGTGTGGTTGGGCGATGCTGAAAAAGTGCCATTGGTAGTTGACCAGGATTTCGTCATTACGATTAAGCGGCGGGCACGCGCAAATATGAAAGTAATTGCTCGACTTACCGAACCAATTTCTGCGCCAATAAGAAAAGGCGACTTGCTGGGACATTTGCTGGTATTCGTGCCAGGAGAAAAGAAAATTGAAGTTCCCCTTAAAGCGGGTGCAGACGTTTCTGATCTTGGTACGATGGGCCGGGTGACTGCGATCATTAATCACTTATTGTGGGGCAGTAGTCATTGAACCAAGGGGGTATGAAATTTCAGGACGCTTCATAACATTTGAGGGAGGAGAGGGAACCGGTAAGTCGACACAGTCAAAGAGATTGGCCGAATCTTTAGTCGCGATGAACGTTGACGCTCTGGTGACGCGGGAGCCTGGCGGTGCACCTGGCGCTGAGCTAATTAGAGACCTCCTCGTAGATGGCGCAACTGATAAATGGGACCCCTTTACCGAGACGCTACTGCATATAACAGCCCGTCATGATCATGTGGAGAATTTGATACGGCCTGCATTGTTAGCAGGTAAGTGGGTAGTGTGTGATCGTTTTCTTCATTCCACACGCGCTTATCAAGGGTATGGCCAAGGACAAGATTTGAAGATCATCGATGCATTGCACGAAATTGCTCTTTGGGGCCTGCATCCTGATCTCACTATTATCTTGGATTTGGATGCCGAAATTGGACTACAACGTGCTTTCGGGAGGGGTGATGAGAATGGTACAAGATACGAAAGCATGGGGGTGGAGTTCCATCAGCGTATCCGTTCCGGCTTTCTGGAAATGGCAGAACAATCATCGGAAAGTTTCCTTGTGATCGATGCAAGCGAAGATATTGAGACGATTGCCCTTAGAGTGAAGGAGGCGGTGCGTCACCGGTTTTCCATCGATATTTAGGGATATTTAGAGGACTATGCATCCGCGGGAAAATTATGATTTAACCAGTCATGAAGCGGCAGAAAATGCTTTTATAGAGGCATGGACTTCCGGTCGGACTGCTCATGCGTGGCTAATTACGGGGCCAGAGGGTATCGGGAAAGCAACGTTAGCTTATAGGATAGCGCGGTTTGTTTTAACTAACGATAATCCCGTCCATGAGCATCCCACTTTGTTGTTCGACGATGAACCGTCAACTAATCAAGCATCTCTCCTGATAGATCGAAATTTACCTGTTTGCCAACAAATCGAGCGTGGAAGCAATCCCGACTTTCGCGTTCTAGAGCCCGGTATGTTGAACCCGTCGACGGGGCAACCCACTCAGCAAATTGTAGTAGCACAGGTGCGAGCTGCTCTAGAAGTAACGACGATGACTGCGGCTGCTGGAGGTTGGAGGGTCATAATTATTGATCCTGCTGATTCTCTAAATGTAAATGCCGCGAACGCAATCTTGAAAACCCTCGAAGAACCGCCTGCTCAGACGCTATTTTTATTAGTGAGCCATGCACCAGGAAGGCTGTTACCAACGATTAGATCGCGTTGCAGGCGTCTGGATTTAAAGCCACTTCCAGAGGATCAAGTGCAGGAACTTCTCGGACGCTTCGGCGGAGTGAACGATGAACGTGCATCTGAAATTGCGAAATTATCGGGCGGCAGTATTGGTAAGGCTATTGAGCTGGCTAATGGCAATGGCATGGCGCTTTATGAGGCCATTCATCGTGCTGCCAGCGGATTACCATTGATTGATGTGACGTCGCTACACGCTTTAGGTGATCTCGTTGTAAAACGAAAAAATAGCGATACGGATACATTTCCGATCCTGGCGACCATGATTTCCGACTGGTTGGCGGCGCTAGTTTTAGCAGGTGCGCGCGGGCATACAACACCAGAAGTTATACCCGGCGAACATGCACTACAGGATCGCTTATTGGGCGATGGCACTTCGCTTGATCACTGGATAGAGGTATGGGAAAAGGTCACCGCTTTGTTGGCCCAAACCGATCACATCAACTTAGACCGCAAACAAGTGATCATCGAAAGTTTTTCTCTCATTGAAGCGGCAGCCTCTTCTAGCGCTTCATAGAAACAGACTTAAAATTAAACGGAAGCACTGAAACACAATGTCTGCCGAAAATACATATTACGTCACAACACCGATTTATTATGTTAATGATGCCCCTCACATCGGTCATGCGTATACTACATTGGCATGCGATGTACTTGCGAGATTTAAACGGCTCGACGGCTTTGACGTGCGTTTCCTAACGGGTACCGATGAGCATGGACAAAAGGTAGAAAAAGCCGCGGAATCTGCTGGTGTGGATCCACAACAATTCACTGACGAGGTATCAGCCAATTTTCGAAGTTTGGCTGAAGCGATGAATTTTAGCTTCGACGATTTCATACGAACGACTGAAAATCGTCACAAAATTTCTACTCAAGCCCTGTGGCAACGCTTGTTAAATGCAGGTGATATTTATTTGGATACCTATAAGGGCTGGTATGCGGTGCGTGACGAGGCTTTTTATGTGGAAGCCGAAATAGTTGATGGTCCTGATAATACAAAGGTTGGACCTACAGGTGCTGAAGTCGAGTGGGTCGAAGAACCCAGTTATTTTTTTCGTTTGTCAGCCTGGCAAGATAGACTCCTCGATTTTTATGAAAGCAATCCAGATTTTATTTTACCAATCAGCCGACGAAACGAGGTGATTAGTTTTGTAAAAGGTGGCCTCAAGGATCTATCTATATCGCGAACCACATTTAATTGGGGTATTCCGGTACCCGGTGATGACACACACATCATGTATGTATGGCTTGATGCACTGAATAATTATCTAACATCTACGGGTTTCCCCGATACTGAGAGTGAAATCTATAAAACTTATTGGCCTGCAAATTTACACATGGTTGGCAAGGATATACTGCGCTTTCATGCTGTTTACTGGCCCGCGTTTTTATTGGCTTCTGGATTGCCAGCCCCTAAACGGATTTTTGCCCATGGTTGGTGGACTAATGAAGGACAAAAGATTTCTAAGTCGATTGGGAATGTAATAGATCCGTTTGAACTAGTCGAACGTTACGGTCTCGACCCGGTACGCTATTTCTTGATGCGCGAAGTGCCGTTTGGCAATGACGGAGACTTTTCCCACCAAGCCATGGTTATGCGTTTGAATAGCGACCTTGCTAATGATTTAGGAAACCTCTGCCAGCGCATCTTGACGATGATTTCTAAAAATTGTGCTGGCCAGGTGCCTACGAAAGACGTTTTCACATCGGAAGACCATGCATTGCTCGAAGCTGCTGGCGGCATGCTAGAAACTACCCAGAGGCACTTAGATAGGCAAAGTTTCCACAAAGCACTGATTGATATTTGGAAACTAGTAGGTGATGCTAATCGCTATGTGGATACGATGGCACCTTGGGTGCTGCGTAAAGAAGATCCGGACCGCATGGCGACCGTTCTTTACGTACTAGCGGAAACCATTAGACGCCTGGGCCTAATCATTCAGCCTTTCATCCCCGATGCGGCGGCCAGTATCCTTGATTTACTGGCGGTTGAGAAAGACAAACGGTCGTTTGCTTATTTCGATGAAATTTTAGAAAGTGGTGTGGCGTTACCTAAGCCCGAGCCTATATTCCCTAGATTTGTAGATGAGGAGATAGCTTAATGTTGGTCGATAGTCATTGCCATCTTGATTATCATCAGCGTGATGGTGATGTCGACGATGTAGTGGCTCGTGCTCACGATGCAGATATAGGCACTATCGTTACAATTTGCACGAAATTGAGTGAGGCAGGTATTGTTCGCTCTATAGCAGAATCATACGAAAATGTCTGGTGTACCGTTGGTGTTCATCCACACGATGCTGGCGATGAGTATCCGAAGGATGCGCAAATACTGATTGACCTAAGTAGAAATGACAAAGTCGTAGGAATAGGGGAGAGCGGTCTCGACTATTTCTATGAGCATTCGCCCCGTGATAAGCAGAGAAAAAGTTTTCTGACCCATATTGAGGCGGCTCGGGAGACAGGGCTTCCTTTAGTCGTCCATTCTCGTGATGCGGATGATGAAATGGCCAACATTCTTAAGTCCGAAATGGAGAAGGGGATTTTTCGAGGTGTTATGCACTGTTTCTCCAGCGGCCCAGCATTGGCAAAAGCTGCGCTCGAAATTGGCTTTTATATTTCTATATCCGGGATTGTGACATTTAAGTCTGCGGATGAACTTCGTAACATTGTCGCCGAGGTGCCCTTAGACCGGCTATTGGTAGAAACTGACGCTCCTTATCTGACGCCGGAGCCCCATCGCGGCAAACGGAACGAGCCGCTTCATGTGCGCCAAACAGCGCAAAAAGTAGCCGATCTTAAAGGTATTGATTTTGAAAGTCTGGCGGACGTGACAACACGCAACTTTTTTAAACTATTTGACCGGGCTCGCGCGCCGGTTGCTCAGGAAAACTCTTGAAAATTACAATTCTTGGCTGTGGTGCGTCTTCCGGCGTACCCCAAATTGGTGCAGGTTGGGGCGATTGCGACCCCGCAAACCTTAAAAATCGGCGGCGCAGGTCCTCGATATTAGTGCAGAACCAAACTACAGACCTCCTCGTCGATTGTTCACCTGATTGCCGTCAACAACTACTTGATGTTGGAATTAGCAGATTAGACGGAGTTCTTTTTACCCACGCGCACGCGGATCACTGCCACGGTATCGATGATTTACGCTGGATCAACATGGCTATGGATTCAGATTTGCAGGTTTATGGTCGTGCAGAACACCTAGAGACTATCCAGCAAAAATTCTCTTATGTGTTTGAGCCCTTGAAGGCCGGGATAAATCGTTTCTATTACAAGCCGGTACTTGTGCGAAACGACATCACCGAACATGTCCTGGTAGGCGATATAGAAGTGGATGCATTCGAGCAATCTCATGGTTATTCGACGACACTCGGTTTTCGCTTTGGCGATATAGCTTATTCAACCGATGTGGTACGCCTGAATGAGGCAGCTTTTGCCGTTCTTGAGGGCGTAAAGATTTGGATAGTTGATTGCTTTCGGCGAGAACCACACCAAACACATTCCTGGCTCGAACAAACGCTTAGCTGGATTGAGCGTATCCAACCAGAGCGCGCAATCTTGACACATATGGGTCAGACTCTTGATTACGAAACGTTGTTAGCGGAAACACCGGACAATGTAGAGCCAGCTTATGATGGCATGGTGCTAGAAATAAATAAGGCTTAAAGTTTTTTCATCAGACTGAGTAAATAAGGCCAGGTACGCACTGTTTTGCGTTTGAAACGAACACATCTATTTATTCATATCCAACTTATAAATCCTGATGGCATTTTTATACATTAACAAGTGCTGAGTTTCCTTGCTTAGAGCGCTGATCCCAAGCCTTACTTTACGGTTGAATTTTATCCGTCTTTCGAAATTTGAATGCCGGACCCTTACTCCCATTTTCCAGTCTGGCCCGTACATAAATCTCTTTGGATATTTAGAAATTAAATCGCTCCATCTTTTTTGGAGGATGGCGTCCCTATCTGCCACAATTTCTAAAGTGCAAAATTTCCAGGCTTCACCTCGGCTACGTGGCATTTTGATGTCAGAAACTAAATTTGGGCAATACAGAAAAAGTTCCTCTAGATCGATTGGTTTCATCATACCGTTATGCGCTAGTACAAACGTTGCTGCCGGGTAATCACGGCATTTAGTCTTATAAAAATTTTTAACTAAATCGGTATCATCTATCTCATATGGTCTAAATGTTGGTTCAATATGGAATACAATAGGCACTCGATACTCATGAGCTAGTTTAATACCACGGTCTATCGCCCAATCACCTAAATCTAGTATAATTGTGCCCTGGTGACGTCCACTTTGTGTCGGGTTATTGAGTTCCTTATTGTGATGAATTGGCCCAACCTCACCAATTCCAATACACTCTTTTGATGCGAGTTTGCGTTCGACAATTCGAAGTTCGTCCTGTGCTTTTCCAAGGTCTCCATCATGGCTGTAACCAATAAAGTCGGGACTACAAAGGACAGAAATTTTAGGGCCTTTAGGGGGTAGGTTAGCGAATGTGGAAGTGTGCCATTTCCTATAGCTACCAGGTCTTCCCATCACGATTATTTTTTTTATACCTAGCTTATCGGAAAGAACTAGGAATTCACTAAAAGCGTCATGAACCAAATGGTTATGGGCGTCGATTATTGGTCCATTATAACTATTATCGGGATCTATTTCAGATTTCTTATAAAGTGACAGAGGGTTAACGCCAAGAATTACACTAGTTGCAAATATATCTTTGGGCTCATTTCCATAAGAGATAGCCGGAGTACAAAAGGTTAATACAACCCAAGTGAACAATATCCAGAGGTCCGTGTGAGTTCGTAGTGCTTTTAACCTAATAGTATGCAACACTGACAAATTCACCTTCTTAATTCAATTATTATTTTCCATAATATATATTATGCGAATTGAAGATAAGAATTTCTGTCGGATCTGAGATCCCACAATGAGCCCTCCTTTAAAATAAAATAGCGTTAAATCTTAAACTGCGAGTATGGGTTTACCTTGAACTGATATGGATTCCCTACCATCAACCCCTACCGGAACATCGCCGACGAGTGTAACTCGATAAAACTGACGGTCGAAATCGGAGGCAAATATATCTTTGGGCGCTAGATGAGACACTGAACGGTTATCCCAAAAGGCTACGCTGCCGGGTTCCCATTTAAAACGAACAGTAAATTCAGGGCGCACGATGTGGCCCCATAACATTTCGAGGATCCCTGCACTCTCGGTTGGTGTAAGGTCAGCAACATTTTTCAGGTGCGTTGGTGCCACATAAAGCGCGCGTTCTCCGGTTTCTGGATGAACCCTTACGAGGGGATGCTCAGATTCTAACGTTCGATTTTTTATTTGTTCGGCATATTCCTTGGACACATTAGCGCCGTCGGCCATACCATTACGGAAAATGCCCCGCAAACCACATACAAAGTCCTGCATAGCCGGCGATAAGGCATTATAGGCAGCCATGAGGTTTGTAAACTGCGTATCGCCTCCATACGGCGGCACAATATCACCGCGCAATATCGAAGCCATTGGTGGGTTAATTGCAGCAGTGATGTCACAATGCCAGCCAGTCCAAGGACGGTGACGAACTTGTTCACGAAAATGGTTAGCGCTGCGGTTTTTAGAGATCGGGTAAATTTCGGGATATTCGCTATCGCTGCCATATACTGCATGCCCTGGTGTTAATTCACCAAACTGTCTAGCAAAATCAATGTGTTGTGGATGTGTCATAACCTGATCACGGAAGAAAATTACCCGCCATTTTAGTAACGCTGCCCGTATATCTCTGATTTGTTCTTNTGGAAGCGGACGAGTTAAATCAACACCACTAATTTCTGCACCGGTATTAATTGTTAAGGGTGATACGTCTATGGATTGAGGCGCAAATTCAGGTTCTTCTTCAGAGATTTGTAAAGACACGATCGATAAATCCTTATTTCAATATGCTTGGATAATATGCATCACCGTTCAAGAATTTCTGGTGTTAATAAACCATAATGCTTAACGCATAGATAGGTAGAGGCAAATCCTAATATTTATTTGTAATCGCTCCGAGAAGTAGAAATTTGACTTTCCATATTTTAGAGTGCTGTAAAATCCATCCTAAAACAAATTAAAGTACGCTTTCTCATGTCCAGAAAACCTAACATTCTTCTAATTACATCTGACCAGCATCGTGGCGATTGCTATGGTTTCGAGGGACGGTCGGTAAAAACACCGCATTTGGACCAAATGGCAAACTGCGGGACACGGTTTTCGTCCTGCATCACCCCAGCGGTGTTTTGTCAGCCTGCGCGGGCGTCCATTTTGACCGGGCTACTGCCCTATACTCATGGTGTAGCAGATAACGGTATCAATTTGGATCCAAAATTAGGGGAAGCGGGGTTCGCGGGTACGCTGGCAAAGGCAGGCTACGATACTGCATTTATTGGGAAAGCGCATTTTTCAACTCGCACTACCTATAATCCGACTGATACCCCAGAATGTATTGCGGGCTCTCAGGCCTATGGTGATGATTGGCGCGGGCCTTATATGGGGTTCGAGCACGTAGAATTGATCGTTCATGGTCATTTGAACAAGGCGCGAGGTGCTACAAAACCGCCGATTGGCCAGCACTACGAACGGTATTTCGATAGCCGGGGCATGGAAGGCGATGCGGTAACGTTGTGGGGTACGGAACTGCCGCCCCACACTGGGGCAGCCCAAACTTGGCACTCCGCCCTCCCCCCTCAATGGCATTCGAGCACATGGATTGGTGACCGTACCATTGATTGGATGAGCCGTCGTCAAGATGACCCATTCTGCATGTGGGTCTCATTTCCTGATCCGCATCACGCTTTTGACTGTCCGGAACCCTGGAGCCGTCTGCACCATCCGGATTCGGTTGAGTTGCCCGATCATCGAACCCTGGACTTAGATCGGCGTCCCTGGTGGCATGAAGCATCCCTGACCGGCGAGCCTATCGTAGATGATCCGGAAATTCGTCGATATCGAATGAAAGGTCAGCGCGTTCCGCCTCAAACCGACGAGCAATTACGTGACATGACAGCGAACTATTACGGCATGATTTCACTGATAGATCATCAGGTAGGACGGATATTTGATGCCCTTGATGCCATGGGACAAGCCGAAAATACTATAGTCATTTTTACGAGTGATCACGGGGACTTATTGGGCGATCATGGTTTTTATCTTAAAGGCCCTACCTTTTACGAAGGCGTACTCAGGGTTGGCATGCTGCTACAAGGACCCGGTATTCCAGCAGGCCAAATTATAGCTGACCCTGTCTCTACATTAGACTTAATGCCAACATTTTGTGATTTCGCAAATCTGCCTGTGGCCGACCACCTACAGGGCGAGAGCCTGGCACCACTAATAGCCGGTACTCCGGGCGTTAGCCGCGAAGTCGCTTATAATGAATGGTTTGTCCACAAATCGCGTATGGGTACTGATCTCGATTTACGGGCTGTTCGCACGGAGACCCATAAATGCACATTTGAAATGATTTCTGGTGCGGGTGAGTTATATGATCTGGTGAATGATCCCACCGAAATGAATAATCTTTATGAAGACCCGGGCTCGATTGCTATTCGGAAGGCTTTGGAAGAAATGATGCGAGCGCGCCCTGGACCCCGGTTAGAGAATTTTGCTCCGCAAATCGGTATGGCTTAGTAGGCTATAGGCTGGCATGGCGGCAAGATACGCAATTTACTTCGTACCATCACCGGATACCGACTTGGCTAAATTCGGAGTGTCGTGGCTCGGATGGGATATTGATCGTGCTGAGACTAAAACGTTGGAGGCATTCAGCAATCTCAATCGCGAGGTCCATACGTCGTTCGTACAGGACCCCAAGAAATACGGTTTCCACGCAACTTTAAAAGCCCCGTTTCGTTTACGACCCGGCACCAGCGTTGAAGGTTTACTCGCAGCCGTCGATAAAATCGCCAGCCGGCGCCCCGTCGTTCGAGGTTTGAAATTAGCACTTGGAGATCTTGGTTCGTTTCTAGCACTGATAGCCGCCTCAGAAATGCGAGAATTGAATAGTCTCAGCGAGGCTTTCGTCGTTGGTCTTGATGCTTTTAGGGCGCCCATGAACAGCGAGGAGCGCGCCCGTCGAAGGCCCGAAAGTCTTAAGGCAAATCAGCGACGCTATCTAGAGAGGTTTGGATACCCCTACGTTAAAGAGGAATATCGCTTTCATATGACGCTAACAGGCCAATTGAAGCAGGCCGACAGGGATACTGCATACACGCATCTTCAAACAGTCTTCGGCCCGATACTCCAAACGCCACTCGACATTGCGGAGGTCGCCGTCGTCGTTCAGGACGTGCCTACCGAACCCTTTCGGGTCCTCGAACGCTTTAATCTTGGCGGAAGTGGCCATGCATGTATTTCGGAAAATGCTCGATCAGCAGCATTGTTCCTAGTTGTGGGGCCGAGTGGTGCCGGAAAGGATAGCTTGATTGACGGGGCTAGGTCTGTGCTCGCAGGCAATCAAAATTTTATTTTTCCAAAACGCACCATCACCCGTCCCGCGGACGCAGGGGGCGAAGCTCACCGAGCGGTCTCTCAAAATACATTCGCGCGTGAAGCCGCCGCAGGAAAATTTGCGTTATCGTGGCAAGC
>PBOR01000050.1 GCA_002724395.1 Rhodospirillaceae bacterium
CCCTTCCGCGCATCATCCGATGTACGAGCATTCAATATAAAATGCTCTGCTACACCAGCGCCCGTGATGAACCACTTGTGGCCATTAACGATCCATTTATCAGCCTTACGCACGGCCTTAGTGCGCATCATCGTTGGGTCCGAACCGGAACCAGGGTGCGGTTCTGTCATGATAAAGGATGATCGTATTGATCCGTCAGCAATAGGCGTCAGCCATTTTTTTTGCTGATCAGGACGAGCCACTTGCGACAACACCCGCATATTACCGTCATCAGGTGCTGAGGCGTTGAAACAAACAGGCCCAAAAATAGACCTATTCATTTCTTCGTAACAAGCCGCGATCTCAACCATCGAAAAGCCACGACCACCCCACTCTTTAGGCAAAGACAGAGACCAAAGATTTTGCGCTTTAGCCTCTGCCTTTAATACCTCAAGCGGTTCTTTAGCTATATTCTCATGCTCGTCGAAATTCGCCTTATCCGTCTCCAGAGGTATGATCTTTTCATTCACGAAAGCCGTAATTTGGGCCCTCGTTTCCTCCACTTCTTGCGATAGTGTAAATTCCATTATCTGGGCTTCGGTGACCAGGGGGCTGGGATCAAAATTTGGTTTTCTTGTTTCACAATCAATTCGGCTTCACGAATTTTCGATAAGTATTTTTGCCAAGCCCTGGACTTGCCCAAGCGCTCACGTCGTTTAGTCCGATCGGCCAAATCTTTGTAGCCCCACATGTGAATGATTTGATTAAGCTCCCCGATTTCCGGGTAGTACCAACCAACCATCTTACCCAAAATCTTTTTCTGTACAGCGACGCCGTATTCCTCATAAATTGCCATATATTGCGGTACGCCGCCGGGACGGAGCGTATAAGTTCTTTTTTCAACGATCATAATTCTCTCCCCTTCTGTTGATTCAAGTTAAGCAAGCATCAGTGTATGCCCGCCATCGACCGGTATTAATGCACCGGTGATATAGGACGATGCTTCACCCGCTAAAAGAAGCACGACTCCTTCCAAATCTTCAGGTTCTCCAAAACGCCTTTGAGGTATCGCCTTTACCATCGACTGGCCCATGGCTGATTGCAAAAACTCACGGTTGATATCAGTCTCGATATAGCCCGGCGCGATTGCATTGACACGAATATCGTAGCGCGCCCACTCCGCCGCAAGCATCCTGGTCATCTGAACCAAACCAGCTTTCGAAACCCCATAAGGCATTGTCCCCTTTTGAGCTTTAAACGCCAAAACCGAACCGGTATTTATAATACTACCACCACGGTCACGGGCAATCATCCGCTTTGCCACAGCTCGACCCACAAGCCATGCCCCCTTTAAGTTGGTATCGACAACGCGATCCCATTCTGGTTCATCAGTATCAATCGCCGCCTGAGTTCCAGCGACGCCCGAGTTATTCAACAAGATTGAGATACCACCCAGCTCTTGATCTGCCTCGCTTACGGCAGCATTTATACTGTCACCATCGGTTACATCCATTTCGACAGCACTTGCTATCCCGCCATCTTTTTTAATGCTAGACACCAGTCCTTCCAAACGTTCCAAGCGTCGTGCGGCTACTACGATCACAGCCCCTTCGCGTGCAAGCACTTTGGCTAAATGCGCTCCAAGGCCACTAGAGGCTCCCGCAATAAATGCTGTTTTCCCTTTCAGCGCACCCATTCTCATAACTCCTTTGCGCGTTCGCGAAGTACGAATTTTTGAATTTTACCGGTCGAAGTCTTTGGTAGTTCTCCAAAAATGACCCGGCTCGGCGCTTTAAACCGCGCCATATTATTACGGCAAAAATCGATAACTTCATCTTGCGAAAGATCTTCTCCTCCTGTAGCCCTTGCGACGAATGCACATGGCGTTTCGCCCCATTTCCCATCAGGCTTAGCCACAACGGCGGCCTCCAAAATTTTGGGGTGCCGGTAGAGCACTTCTTCCACCTCCAAGCTCGAAATATTCTCTCCACCGGAGATAATAATATCTTTCGCACGATCCTTGATCTCCACATATCCATCAGGGTGCATCACCGCCAAATCACCCGTATGGAACCAGCCGTCTTTCAATGCCGCCTCCGTGGCATCCACATTACACAAATAACCTTTCATCACCGTATTGCCCCGCAAAACAATTTCTCCGATGGTTTCAGCATCAGCTGGCACATCCTCCATAGTTTCTGGATCTACGACACGTTGACCCTCCAGAGTGATACTCCGCACGCCTTGGCGTGCGACCTTTCTAACCTGTTCATCAAATGAAAGATCATCCCAATCTGACTGCCAAACGCAATCCGTTGATGGCCCGTAGGATTCCGTTAACCCATAAAGGTGACGCACGTTAAACCCCATAGCCTTCATGCCCGCTAAAACAGCACTCGGCGGGGCTGCACCTCCGGTCGCAATTTCAATTGGCCCATGAGCGAACTTTCGCTTTTCTTCATCAGGGGCGTGGATCAACATATTAAGCACAATCGGGGCCCCGGACAAATGTGTGACGCAATGTTTCTCTATCAACTGAAAAATGCGGCAGGGCTCCACTTGTCGTAAACAAACATGGGTTCCGCCAACTGCTGTAATGCTCCAAGTATTCGTCCAACCATTGCAATGAAACATCGGAAGAGTCCAAAGATAAATTGTATTGGGATGAAAGCCGAACGCTATCGCCGAGCCCATAGCGTTAAGGTAAGCGCCACGGTGATGATAGACGACGCCTTTTGGATTTCCGGTCGTACCAGACGTGTAGTTCAGTGCAATAGAGTCCCATTCATCATCTGGTAAAGAACACTGAAAAGTAGGATCCCCACTTAATAGAAACTCTTCGTATTCAAATTTTCCAAGGAATTGGCCATCCTGAATTTCCGGATGATCGATATCGATAACCAAAATTTTTCGACTCACTTGGTTGAGAGCTAATTTTATCGTTGATGAAAAGGCTCTGTCCGTTAATAACACGCGCGTCTCCGCGTGCTCTAAAATAAAAGCAATCGTGTCTGCATCGAGACGAATATTAAGCGCGTTCACAACTGCCCCAATCATCGGAATACCATAATGAGCCTCCAGAAGCGCTGGCACATTAGCCGCCATTACAGAAACCGTATCCCCTTTCACAAGGCCTATTTTCGTCAATGCAGATGCAAGCCGCCGGCAGCGCTCATAAAATGCGAAATAACTAAACCGCCGCTCCCCANCGATGACGGCAATCTTTTCGGGATAGGCTGTCGCCGACCGCGCCACAAAACCTACTGGGCTCATAGACTGAAAATTTGCAGCACATTTCTCGAGATTTAAATCGTATTTAGATAATTGTCTCGCCATGTGAAATTACCGAAGGTTATTCAATTGGGTTTTATTTTTATGGCCACCAAACATTTTTATAGTCGAATATTTATTGTACCGCTTACTATCGTACAAAGAATGAAACCCTAGAAAACTCATGCAATATTGGAATTAACTAGCTCTGACTGAATTTATGTGATCTCAGTATTTCCTAATGGTTGCCACATTTTAGCAAAAAAGTCGCTTATGCTAATTACGATTGATATTTTTTCTGATCCGATTTGCCCTTGGTGTTTTATCGGCAAACGCCGCCTTAACCGTGCACTCAAGTCCCGTCCAAATATCTCAGCAAACATACGTTGGCATCCCTTTCAGCTTAACCCAACAATGCCCGAAGACGGCATGGAACGAGATACATATTTTATTTCCAAGTTTGGTAATATCGAAGAAGCTAAGCGCCTTTACGAACATATTGACGCCGTGGGCGTCCGGGAAGAAATAGATTTTAGATTTAACAAAATTGAGAAAACACCAAACACCGTTTCTGCCCATACCCTTATCCATTTTGCAGCAAAAACTAAACAATCGGACCTAATCGTTGAAGCTCTGTTNAGAGCTTTTTTTCTACACGGACGGGATATTGGAGATGCTAAAGAACTTCAAAAAATTGCCACCGGTTGCGGATTAGATGGAAAAGCATTTACAGAGTTCACCCAGAGCGCTTCGGCAAGATCACAAGTTCAAGATAAAGATACGGTTGGCCGTCGTACCGGTATTGACGGTTTGCCATTCTTTATCATTGATGGAGAATACGCCCTCTCCGGTGCTCAGGAACCGGAGGCATTTAATAATATTTTTGATATGGTTCTGGAGAATAAACGAAACCAAAACACGGCCGTTTCCGCGACCGTAAACCAATAAGGATTTCTGAAATGCCAATGAAAAGAGTCGTGCTAGAAATCGGCATGGGAACAGATATCAGGGGTGCCGATCCAACAAAAGCGGCTGTGCGCGCCCTAAAGGATGCACTCTGGCATAATTCGTTAAGTGTTGCCAAAGCGTTAGGCAAGGATACCGATTCTATGGTGACAGAAGTGACCGTCGGCGTTCCGGACCCAAATCAAGTTGATAAAGAGAAAGTTGCTGCCGTTTTGCCACATGGAACCGGGAGTGTAACCGTGGTCGAGGGTGGCCTCAAAATTCCAAATGACGAAGGTACAGACTATACGTTAATCGCCCATGCGGCCGCAGTTGTGCATCTGGATTTACCTTAAAGGAGAAAGCAAAATGACGTTACGACGGGTCATATTGGAAATGGGCGCCGGCAACGATCTTCACGGTGGCGATTACACCAAAGCCGCTAAACGTGCCGTGCAAGATGCTTTGCACCATAGTTCATTAACCATGATTAGAACGCTCGGGGTCGAACGCGATGATGTTCAAGTGGAAGTTACGATTGGTGTACAAAAACCTAACGAGGTTGATACTGATGCAGTAAAAGCCACTTTGCCAGTGGGCACTGTCGCCGTAAAAGCCGTACAAGGAGGCTTGGACGTAATTGACGATGAGCGCGATGATATTGCCGTAATTGCAAGTGCAGCAATCGCAGTGCGCTTGGATCTAGAATAGAATCAGGCGGCTTTAGCTTGGGTCGCTATTTCTGCTAGTTCTCCGATAATCCTCGTCACACCATTGATTCTATGATCAGGCATCGGCCAGTCTGCTTTAAAAACAATGCTCTGATCGGGCCGTAATTTGACATTTAACGGGTTACGTTGGATGTAACTTACAAGCCCAAGCGGATTGACAAAACGACTCTCACGCAGAACTACCGAGGCACCAGCCTGACCTGCATCGACTTTTTCAATACCAGCCAAACGGCAGAGGTTTTTGATTTCCATAACCTTCAACAAGTTCTCCACCGGCTTAGGTAATTTGCCAAATCTATCGATAAGTTCGGCAGCAAAAGCGTCAATCTCTGGTTTAGTTTCAATATGGGAGAGACGCCGATAAAGCCCCATTCGCAAACCAAGGTCAGCTACAAAATCATCGGGTATCAGAACAGCCACACCTAAAGAAATCTGCGGCGACCAAGAATCTGGTTGTGAAGCCGCATCTCCCCTCTCTTCACGCATTGATGAAATCGCATCTTCCAGCATATGTTGATAAAGCTCTATACCCACTTCTTTGATATTGCCGGACTGCTCCTGACCGAGCAGATTGCCGGCGCCCCGTATATCGAGATCGTGGCTGGCTAATGAAAAACCAGCGCCCAAAGTATCCAAAGTCTGCATAACTGCCAATCGTTTCTCCGCAGCGGCGCCCAGAATTCGTCCAGCTGGCAAAGTTAAATAGGCATAGGCCCGTATTTTAGAGCGACCAATTCTACCTCGTAATTGATAGAGTTGGGCCAACCCGAATCGATCCGCTCGATGAACCAGCATTGTATTCGCGTTGGGAATGTCGATCCCTGCCTCGATAATATTCGTCGACACCAATATATCTGCCTTGCCTTGATTGAAGTCTTTGACTACCGCCTCAAGCTCTTGCGGAGCCATCTGCCCGTGAGCGACAACAATCTTTGCATCAGGCACCAGTTCGGCAAGACGTTTGCTAACACGTGTTAGGTCGCTGATGCGAGGACACACATAAAATACCTGGCCACCTCTAAACAGTTCACGGTGAATGGCTTCCCGAATCACTACCGGGTCGAAAGGTAAAACAAATGACCGAATGGCTAACCGATCCACAGGTGGCGTAGCAATAATACTCATATCCCGTGCGCCAGCCAGCGCAAGCTGCAATGTCCTTGGGATTGGCGTTGCGGTGAGGGTCAAAATATGAAGATCACTCCTTAATTCTTTAAGCCGTTCTTTCTGTCCAACGCCGAAATGTTGTTCTTCATCAATCACCAAAAGGCCTAGATTCTCAAATTCGATACTTTCTGCCAACAACCCATGGGTACCAATTACAATATCTACCGATCCATCGGTCAGCCCGTCTTTAACTTGCTGGCTATCTTTTGGAGACACCAAACGTGACAAATGCCTTACAGTAACTGGCAGGCCAGCAAAACGATCTTTAAATGTTTGATAATGTTGAAAAGCTAGTAAGGTGGTTGGCACTACCACTGCTACTTGGAAACCATTGGATGCCGTGACGAATGCTGCACGCATGGCAACTTCAGTTTTACCAAAACCAACATCGCCACAGATAAGCCGGTCCATAGCCTGGCCCGATACTAAATCCGCCATAGTNTCATCTATAGCACGTAGTTGATCATCGGTTTCTGTCCACGGAAAACGGGCACAAAACTCGTCATACGCACCAGGCGGCGGNGACATTACCTGACCTTTGGTTAACGATCGCTCTGCAGCAACCTTCAGCAATTGCTCGGCCATCTCCTGAATTCGTTCTTTTACACGCGCGCGTCGCGCCTGCCAGGAAATTGCGCCTAGTTTGTCGAGCAATGCATTCGACTGCTCCGCACCATACCGCGATAATGTGTCTATATTTTCAACAGGAATAAATAACCGATCATCGCCTGCATATAGAAGACGCACACAATCATGCGGCGCATTATCGACTGTAACGCTTTCAAGGCCATCATAGCGCCCTATACCGTTTTCGATATGAACCACCAAATCGCCCAGATCAAGCGACGAGGCCTCAGAAATGTAGTTCTCTGCCTTTTTCGCGCGGCGACCAGGACGGGCCAAACGTTCACCTAAAATATCTTCTTCGCTTAATACCAAGAGCTCCGGCGCATTGAACCCCTTTTCGGTTTCCCAGACCGCCATATAGGGCATATCCTTTGACTGCCCCTCTATTTCAACCCAGGAGGATATCTCTTTAGGTGGCTTATCATCTGATGAGGAAATTAATTTAATCAGGCGATCACGAGAGCCTGAGCTTACAGACGCAATGACAACCGGCTTGGATTTAGAGGCGTCTGTAATCGCCTGGCGTACCGCATCAAACAAATTAATATCTTCTCTCTGGCGTGCCTCAGCAAAAGTTGGTGCCGCTCGCCCGCCAGCATTCGTTATACCACTTCTCTCAGCGCCATCATCGAAGGGTGAAAACTGTATAATTTTCCGTTTCGCAAGAACTGTCCGCCATTCTTCGTCAGTCACAAAAAACTCATCCGGATCTATTGGCTGATAAACCGGTTCATCTTGCGAAACTGCAGCTCGAAGATTTGATGGCAAGAACTCAATACGCGCCTGAAAATGATCTTGGATAGTTTCACACCGTGCCTGGAAAGCATTCTCCCACTGATGATCGAAGCAAATAGTCGCCTCAGGCAGATAGTCAAATAATGTTTCCAATTGATTATGGAAGAATGGCAACCAATGCTCATATCCCGATTGACGCTGCCCCGCACTCACCGAAGCATAAATAAAATCATTGTCTAACGGTACGCCGAATGCTTGTCGGTAGCGGCCACGGAATCGCGAAATACTGTCGTCGTCTAGTGGCGCCTCACTAACCGGCATAATTTCAATACGCTTCTTTGTGCTTTTCGAACGTTGAGACATTGCATCAAAGGCTCGAATTTTCTCTAGGCTCTCGCCAAAAAAATCCAATCTTATGGGATCGTTCTCTCCTGGCGCAAACATATCCACGATGCCACCACGTACAGCGAATTCGCCAGGCTCCCGCACAGTTTCCGCTCTCCGATAACCATTAGTCATAAAAAATGCGAGCAATGTCTCTCGGTCCACCGCTTCACCTTCGCATACGGTCAACGTTGCCCCTTTAAAAAAAGCACGTGCGGGTATTCTTTGGAGAATCGCGTTTATCGTTGTTAACACTATTCGTGTGTCGTTCGTATCTTCCGTAAGGCAAGCAAGTGCACTTAGCCGTGTAGAAACGATATCAGATGCCGGTGAAACACGGTCGTACGGTAAACAATCCCAAGCAGGAAATGCCAACAAGTCGATATCGGGTGCAAAAAATCGGAGCCCCTTTTTCAGCCGGTCAAGGCGTGCATCATCACGACAAATATGAAGAAAACTACCCTGCTGCTTGCGGCACATGGCCGCTAACAAAAATGCATCATAGCCCTCTGGCACACCAGTTATAAAATTAATTTGACCGGCCTCTAAACCATTCAACGATGCTTACCCTTCGCACAGAACGCGCTTAAGGCCGCCGTAATTTCATTTTCAATATTCGCCGGCCATGGAAATTTAGCCGTAATCCAGTTGTAAAGGTCGATGTCATTTTGTTCGAGTAATTGCTCTAACTTATCAAGTTCTGAATCGTCCATGGTTTCCACATGCGCATCCGCAAAGCCGCCCAGCAGAATATCTACTTCTTTTGTTCCCCGATGCCAGCATCTAAAGAGTAGCCGCCGGCGACGCTTATCCATTGCTTGATCTATACTCATGAGAGAGGATATAGAGCGCTTTTTACTCAGAGTAAATTATCATCGTGTTTTATGGTGAAGTGGCCGGCGTTGGTTTAGAATCAAAATCACTTTTAATATTATTGGCATTCATCTTTGCGTCCACAAATCCTCTTCTCATTATTCGCTCCCGTAACCAGCCTAACTGGTGTTGGGCCGCGTATCGCCAAGCTAATAGAAAATTTAGCTGGCCCGAAAATAGTCGACCTTTTATGGCATTTACCGCGTGAAATTGTTGATCGAAGTTTTAGTCCCGCTATCGGAGACGCCCCCAATGGTCGAGTGTGTACACTTACGATTAAAGTCGAAAAACATGAAAAAGGCTACGCACGAAAACCTTACCGAGTTCGATGCCGGGATGACAGTGGATTTCTGACCCTAATCTTTTTCCATGCCAAAGAAGATTATCTTCTGCGCCTCCTTCCCATTGGCGAGACGCGCATTGTAAGCGGAACCATCGAAGAATTTAGCGGTGAGAAGCAAATAACTCATCCCGACTATGTGTTAAAGCTTGATGATAAAGAGACGATGCCCGTAATTGAGCCAGTATATCCATTAACCGCAGGCCTGACCCTCAAAACAATCGGTAAAGCCATCCGAGGCAGCCTCGCTAAAGCCCCCGAGTTAAAAGAATGGTTAGACAAACCATTAAAAAAACAAAACAACTGGCCCAATTGGCACGAAGCCCTACAACGATGCCACACACCTGAGAGCTTGGATGATCTAGAGCCCTTAACGCGCAGCCGAACCCGCCTTGCCTACGACGAGTTATTGGCCAATCAATTGGCATTAGCTCTCATCCGCCGCGCGCTTCGTAAGCTGCCCGGTTCTAAAATTTCAGGGAAAGGGCAACTCCGAGGAAGAGTCATCGAAAACCTACCGTTCCAGCTCACAACAGCGCAGGAATCTGCAATAACCGAAATAACCAATGATATGGCCACCAACGGCAGAATGTTAAGGCTCCTGCAAGGTGATGTGGGCAGCGGAAAAACTGTAGTCGCGTTATTTGCTGCACTTAATGCAATAGAAACCGGAGGACAAGTCGCCATTATGGCACCTACCGAGATTTTGGCGCGCCAACATTTTGAAACTTTGAGCCAACTTTTAAAGGATACCGGTATCACACTGGGCATCCTAACGGGGCGAGATCGTGGAGCAGGCCGAAAAAAAACAATGAACGCGCTAGAAGATGGAACGCTAAATCTCATCGTTGGTACGCATGCTCTGTTCCAAAAAGATGTAATTTTTAGCAATCTTCTTCTAGTTGTCATTGATGAACAGCACCGTTTTGGCGTTCATCAAAGACTAACGCTTGCAGAAAAAGGCAGGGGGGTGGATACACTCGTTATGACCGCAACACCTATTCCACGAACCCTCCTACTTACTGCCTATGGTGATTTGGATTGTTCAAGGCTCTTAGGGAAACCGCCGGGCCGTGAACCGGTAGACACGCGCACCATCTCAAACGATAGACTTGGCGAAGTAGTTGCCAGTATTGGACGTGCTATCAAAACCGGCGCTAAAATATATTGGGTTTGCCCACTAGTTGAAGAATCTGAGACCATTGACCTCGCCAACGCTGAGGCACGCTTCGCAGCACTCAAAAAGCAGTTCGGCGATGAGGTAGAACTCATTCATGGACGGATGAAAGGCCCTGAGAAGGATGCAGCCATGAGCCGCTTCAGTTCTGGAACAGCAAACATTCTGGTTGCAACAACCGTTATTGAGGTAGGGGTCGACGTGCCGGAAGCCAGTATTATGGTTATCGAACATGCGGAACGATTCGGCCTAGCTCAACTGCACCAGTTACGCGGCCGTATTGGTCGCGGTGATCAACGTTCTACTTGTTTGTTGGTTTATGCCTCACCACTAACTGAAACCGCTCGGGCACGATTAAAAATGATGCGTGAAACCGATGATGGCTTTCTCATCGCCGAAGAAGATTTGCGTCTGCGCGGCGGCGGCGAAATATTAGGCACACGGCAAAGCGGCATCCCCGACTTTCGGCTGGCAGACCTTTCATCCCATGCTGACCTGTTAACGATTGCGCAAGGCGACGCAAAAATAATCTTAGAAATGGACCCAGAACTGAAAAGTGAACGCGGCGAAGCCCTCAGAACATTACTCTACCTTTTTGAACGAGACGAAGCTGTCGCTTACTTACGATCAGGCTAAGATTTAGGCGCCATGCCTGAAACAAGGCGGGTCCCACCTTCTTTTTCTCGCAAAATATCCAGCTCCTCATAAGTCCGCGCGGACACAACAGGTTGGGATTTTTCAGCGCCTGATCGTCGGTCTGGCGGCGTGACGATCCCTCCTGAAATCACCATTTTTACAGCCTCTTCAACGCTCATATCCAAAACAACCAAATCTTCGCGCGGCAAAAACAATAAAAAACCAGAAGTAGGATTAGGGGTTGTCGGCAGAAATACGTTTAGCACTTCTTCTTTGGTAAGACTCTGAACCTCCCCCTCGGTTTCGCCGGTAATAAAACCAATGGCCCAAACCCCGCGACGGGGATACTCTACCAAAACTGCCTGGCGAAAGGCCTGAGATTGCTGTTGAAGAATAGTTTCTAATATCTGTTTTATGGCGCTATAAACACTTCGGATAACTGGCATTCGCGCCAAAATAGTTTCACCGGTCTTTATAACGAAACGTCCAACAAATCCCGCGGTTAGTGCGCCAATCACTGTGATAGCTATGATAAGCACCACAACACCTAAACCCGGCAGACCAATTTCAAATCCTACATGGTCTCTAAGATAGGTGTCTGGGTTCCATGCCTCCGGAATCAACGGAACGATTTTGCTGTCAACAAACAAAATAAACCAGCGCGCAACTGCAAAGGTGACAGCTAACGGCATGGTCACGAGCACACCAGCCAGGAAATACCCGCGGAGCCGCCGTATTACCCGCGCACGACGAACGCCTTTTGGCCGGCTTGGTTTATCTGAATTCGATTCTGAAAGTTGGTCAGTCACAATTTGTCAATCTTACATTATTAAATTAGCTGGACACCCTACCACATGATCGCCCTTGGGATAAAATTCATATAGGGTTAAAAAGTAAAATTCTCAGTGCCCCGAGGCAATCTATTGAAACATCCAAAAGTTCGTGCACTCGCGACAGCAAATCCTAAAAATATTATGACTCAATCGGATGCCCTGAATCTGGGACAAACAATGTTCGCAGAGCATTTCCAAAACTTTGAGCGTTTCGCGGAAGCCTATACCAACGCCGGAATTGAAAAGCGACACATTTGTGTTCCACTAGAATGGCTCTATGAGGATCACCAATGGAAGGAACGTAGCGACCTCTACCTGGAAGCAGCGACTAATTTGGCCGAGGAGGCAGTCCTCAACTGTATCGCAAAGTCTTCATTAAGCCTCAATCAAATCGACGGGATCGTTGCGGTATCGAGTACGGGGTTTGCAACTCCTAGCTTGGATGCTCATTTGTGCGAACGACTTGCGCTTCGCACCGATATAAAGCGGTTACCTATTTTTGGGCTTGGATGCGCTGGCGGAGTAACTGGTCTCGCACGCGCCGCGGAATTGGCAAAAGCTGCCCCCGGTTCAAACTGGCTCCTTGTCATTGTAGAATTATGCAGCTTAACCTTCCGAGCTCACGACAAAAAGAAAGCTAACATAATCGCTACTGCCCTATTTGGTGACGGTGCAGCGGCAGCTATTCTGGGGACCCACGGCACTGGACCAGCAATTGTAGCTTCCGGAGAGCACATTTGGCCGGCTTCTTTGGGAGTTATGGGCTGGGATATCGAAAATGACGGGTTCGGCGTCCTATTCAGTAGAGATATTCCAGCCATAGTGCGAAATGAACTTATGGTTCCATTAAATTCTTTCTTAACCCAGCAATCCAAAGCCATTACCGATATAGATACTTTTCTTTTTCATCCAGGCGGCGCCAAAGTATTGGATGCTCTCGACGAAAAAATTCAGCCTCCAGCACCGGGCTTCAGTTATGCGCGAAAAGTGATGAAAAATTTTGGTAACATGTCAGCACCGACAGCCCTTTTCGTATTTGAAGAAGCAGTTTCACACGGTCCCTTGAACCACGCTCTTATGGCAGCACTTGGTCCTGGATTCAGCGCCAGCTTTGTTTTGATGAAAGATGATGTATGAGCCTTACGCTTTGGATAATACTAGCGGTTACATTGCAGAGGCTTGGCGAGCTTGTTCATTCCAGCCGCAACACTAAAAAGTTGCTCTCTGAAGGAGGTAAAGAGGTCGGGCAATCCCATTATCCGATAATGATAGCAATTCACACAGGCTGGATTTTTACAATTACCGCTTTTGCAGTTGCGGCGGACTCACATTCCTTAGATGACCTCATAATTTGGCCTCTGATAGGCGTGTACGGTCTTGTTCAAGTGGGGCGTTTCTGGGTTCTATATTCGCTTGGACGCTATTGGAGTACCAAGATCATCGATCTTCCAGGAGTGCCGCTAATACGAAAAGGACCTTACCGATGGATAAAACATCCGAATTATCTGATCGTGGTTTTGGAAATCGCATTACTACCTATGGCGCTGCAAATGTGGCTAATAGCGCTGGTTTTCTCTATTCTAAATGCAGGTATTCTGGCGTGGCGCATCCAAGTTGAAAATGCAGCGTTAGTGAAAAGAGAGTGAAAAAAATCGAATTTTAATTATTTAGACGATAGACTTATAGAACGCAGGTAAAGGGACAGGCAGGAACATGGGAGACAGCAAAGCACAGTCTCTATCTGGCATCAAACTTCTCAATAGCTTGACCGAAAGTGACCTAAAAAATCTCGAGCAGCGCTGTAATTGGCGATTGGTCGGTCAGCAGGAAGTCATCGTTGATCGTCAAAGTAAAAGTTCCGACGTTTACTTTATCGTCTCGGGCAAAGTTCGCGTGGTCAATTTTTCACTGTCTGGACGCGAAATTACATTCGACGAGATGACAGCCGGAGGTTATTTCGGACAGTTAGCCGCACTGGACAATCAACCACGTTCGGCAAACGTCGTTGCACTCGAAGATTCAGTGTTAGCTTCCTTAAGCCAACAGCCTTTTAAAGATTTGCTTCTTGAATATCCTAAAATTGCATTGGAATTATTGTTGGAAATGGCTCAAATCATTCGAACCTCTACCGATAGGATCATGGATTTAAGTACAATCGGCGCAAACAATAGGGTCCATGCAGAAATACTCCGCTTAGCCCAGGAAGAAATACTCGACGACAATACTGCGAAAATAGAGCCCGTTCCCATCCATGGCGACGTTGCAAGCCGGGTCTCAACAACGCGCGAAACCGTTGCACGCGTATTCAGCGATCTCACAAAGCGAAAATTAATGGAACGCAAAGATAATGCGTTGATCATTACTGATTTGGAAGTGCTTCACGATATAGTAGAAGAATTCCGCGGAATCTAAATATACTATTTATCTAATGGACTAGAAATTTTGATTCTGTGACCATTGTCACTGATGTTCTTTCCTCATTTTTGTATGCTCCAATCAATCCAGATGACAACCTCTGGAGCAGATAATTGAAAGGAGCCGTAAAATGACAGCATTAAAAGCAATTTTGATAGCCGTACCGCTCTTTCTCGGTTCGGTGGCCTTAACAACCCCCATCGGCACTGGATTGCCAGCGCTTTTCTAGCTTTCACCTAGCGATTTTAAAACCGGTCGCAATTGGCGGCGGTTTTTTTATACCGAAAAAATAAAATGGCCTCCGTTCTTTCATTGACCACTTGGTTAGGCTTCCGTAAGTTCCGCCACGCAAGTTGTTGGGTCGGTAGCTCAGTTGGTAGAGCAACGGACTTTTAATCCGTAGGTCCAGGGTTCGAACCCCTGCCGACCCACCATTTATATCAGGGGCTTAGAGGCAATCTTGAAAGATCCTCTGAGCCCTTATTTCACTACAGGGGTTGAATGGTGACCAAATCATAAAGGTTGTTAGAGGCGCACTTGAGACATTCCTTTGCGCTTTGGTTCATCAAAAGTGGGTCAATTTGGTATCGTAATTTTCAAAAGAATTAAAAAAATTTACGTAAACAATTGCACCGGAACACAGAATCCGCTAACTCATGCCCACAGGAATAGGCGGTCTCTTTGCAGAATTACTTGCAAGGAAAATAAAATTCGTACTGGCTTTCAAACAAATACCGTGCGAAATTTAGATCTCATGCTTATTGAAAAAGAATTTAGTTATTGTATCGTTTGATACACAACTTTGATACGAGGGAAGAAACTATGCGAATTTTTAAAATTCTAGCCGCAGGGTGTTTAGCGATGGGCCTAAACGCTTGTGTTATCACCTCTTCGAACGAGATTGATAAAGCGGCGGCTTTGTCACCAAAGGGTGGCACGTTCACAAAAACGCTGCACAGTGAATATATCAAGCTTGCGAAAAGAGAAGCTAAAGAAGGCGATCATCCTGACGCCCGCTATTTCGCTAATAAAGCTGCCCAAGCCGCAAGCGGTAAAGCGCCGAAACCAGATACGCGCAAGCAACGCAAAATTGGCAAAAAAGACTGGAAAAAAGCCAAGGGTGGTCTTCAACGTCTGAAGACGATGAAAGAGCGCGGTGGTTTGAAGTTTGATCCGAAAAACATGGCTAAAGCTCAGGCTGGTTGGGATTGCTACCTCCAAGAGTTGGAAGAAAAGGTGGGGCAAGGCAAAGACATCAAATGGTGTAAAAAGTATATGGGCAAAGCACTCAAGGGTGCGGCCGCATCTTATTGGACCAGTCTAAAAAAATAATCTGACATAGTACTCTATGTTAATGGGGGAAGGTTCCTTGCGAGCCTTCCCCTTTTCTTTTTTATTTGCGGGAAGAATCTATGCTAACCCCTAGAATTGATGACGTTCGCTAACCACCTCGCTGAACATATTCGCTCACCTGCACCGAATGCATTTTCGGATGCATGTCTTGAAGCCGCCACACAAGCAATTCTCGATACAGTAGGTGTTACTCTTGCCGGCGCAGTCACGAATACGGCAAAAATCATCGCCAGCACAGCATCCTTAGGGCAAGGCCCATGCCACATCATCGGCGGAAGCCAACAGTGCGATCCTCTAAATGCGGCATTACTGAACGGTACCGCCGCACACGCGCTCGATTTTGACGATATGAACCAAAACATGNTGGGCCATCCTTCTGTCGCTTTAGTGCCTTCCCTATTCGCACTTGGCGAACAAACTAATGCAAGCGGATGCGAAATTCTTAGGGCCTACCTCGTCGGATTTGAAACGGCCTGCAAACTCGGCCGCGCTGTCACCTACGCCCACCACGATAAAGGATGGCACGGTACCGCAACTATTGGGATATTCGGAGCGGTCGCCGCCTGTTGTACATTGCTGAAATATGACACAACTATCACCGCGCAAGCCCTATCCATTGCAACATCCCTGGCATCAGGTATTCGGGCTAATTTTGGCACCATGACCAAACCGTTGCATGCGGGTCACGCAGGCCGAAACGCCATATTTGCTGCGCTAGCGGCAAAAGAGGGATTTACGGCTAACGCACTGGCTTTTGAAGCTAACCAAGGATTCTTCGATGTATTCCTGGGCACCAACATCGCAAGGCCAGAACGCGCATTGGAAAAGTGGTACGATCCACCAGAAATTCTAGACCCNGGTGTCTGCCTAAAACTTTATCCCAGTGGTGCCCACACCCATCCATTCATAGAAATGGTCCGCTCACTGGTCGCCGAACACTCACTTAGTATTGAGATGATTGAGCGAATCGATGTCCTTAGCGAACAAAGCCGTCACGACCATATCAACAGACCAGACCCCCATTCGGGACTGGAAGCAAAATGGAGTATTCACTATCTCCTCGCCCGAACCTTGACAGACGGCTGGCCCAAACTCAGCCATTTCTCAGATAGCGCCACAAAAGCACCAAATGTAAGAGCCCTGATGGCACGTGTGCATGCTAAAGCACATCCAGACATGGATGCCAGTTGGGCGAATAAATATGGTGGCGAGGTGGTCATAACGACAACGCATGGTCAACAACATCATGCAAAGATTGAGCATATGATTGCGCGCGGACCAAGCAACCCCATGTCAGACAAAGAACTTAGAACAAAGTTTCTGGATTGTGCTTTGTACTCTATTCCNGAGTATCAAGCGGAAAATCTATTTATAGATCTTAAAAGCCTAGCCAAACAGAAAACGGTGACACCGTTATTGGGCAAGACGCAACTGGAAATTTAGAAACTTTCTACCCAAGGTCGCAACGCCAATTCCCAGGTCCAGGCACTGCGATGTTGCCGAAAGACCTGATAGTAAGATTCAGCAATGGCATCAGGATCGAGCAATCCATCCTCGGCTTTACCCTCTAACCGTCGGTCATTCGGTCCTTTGCTAATACCGCCATCAATTACGAAATGCGCAACATGAATATTCTTNGGTGCTANCTCACGCGCCATGCTTTGCGCAAGGCCTCTGAGACCGAACTTACCCATGGCAAAGGTGGAGGATTGCGGATACCCCTTTACACTCGCCGAAGCACCGCTCAGCAAAATTGTCCCTGCACCTGCGTTTAGCATGCGACGAGCAGCACCTTGCGCCACCAAAAAACCCCCATAACATGTCGTTATTATTGCGTCCCGCACAGCAATCGGATCAAGCTCCTCCACAGAGCCCCGGACCCTACTACTCGCGTTAAACAATACGAGTGAAGGAATGCCGAATTCTTTGTCGAACCATTCATATAATTCGCCCACTTCATCTGGATCTGAGCAGTTACAGGCAAAACACTGAGCGTCAATTTCACTCGCTAAGTCCGACAATTTATCAGTATTGCGGGCTGCAAGGGCAACGCGAATGTTTTCCCTTGCTAAACGGCGAGCGAAGGAAGCGCTTAATCCACTACCGGCCCCAACAATTAAAGCTGTCTCTCCCATACCTTTATTATCCTTCAAAGCCGATAAAACGCGCATAACTGGAAACAGGCTCACGCTCTGGCCTAAAACTATTTACGACGGCATCTGGGTCTCCATAACCCAACGACATGCCACAAACTACGATTTCATCATCTGGTATATTTAGATGAGAGCGAATAATTTTGTGATAGTCGCTGAACGCCGCTTGCGGGCAAGTGTGCAAGCCTTGCCCGCGCGCAGAAACCATGACGTTCTGCAGAAACATGCCTAAATCCATCCAACTACCAACTTCCAAATCTTGATGAATTGTGATNATCATCCCCACCGGGGCATCAAAAAACTTATAGTTNCGAGCGCGCTGTTGCTTCATTTTTTCTGTTTCGCCCTTACCGATGCCAAGCGTCTGATAAAGACCAATTCCACAAGCCCGGCGACGACCTTTATAGGGTTCGAAAAATTCATCAGGGTAGTATTTCCAACCCCGGTCATGCCCCTTTTCGCCGCTAAAAAACGCTTTGCATATAGCATCTGATAAATTTTTCTGAACAACTCCCGACGTTACGTACACTTGCCATGGCTGCATATTCGTACCGCTGGGCGCCCAACCGGCAACTTCTAATAAATGTTCAATTTCAGACTGTTCCACTGGTGTCTTGAGAAAAGCTCGTGCAGAAAAACGGCTCGCTATTGCGCGGTCAACTGGGTTTAGAGTGGCTAGATATTTCTCATCGTTAGCCATTATCTTAGATATTTCAGTATCCATACTTGATATTTACTTTCTTTTACTTTATTAAAATTAACCTAGCCTTGCCAATTTTAATGAAATTTNCAATTTCTTTTAATGTAATTGTCAAAGTCTACAAGGAAAGAGCTGGATTATTTCGCAGTCATATTTGAGTTATGCCATATTTGGGATGAATTTAGCACCGAGGGTGTAGATGACAAACGATCGAAAAATTGGATCTGNAGATAAAATTATAATCGGTAGGCATTCAAATATNTCAGAACGAGGCGTCAACTCAATACAATCNGCAGAATTGTTCATCCGGGCTACTTGGCTAAAAGATGCAGAATGTTAAAAAAAATCTCAGAATGGGAAACGGCCGGTCAAGTTTAATCACTTTCAATGAAAGAACGGCAAGTTATTGAGATGAAAATTCAAAAGAAACTCCCGACAAAGCGCCTATTGCTGCCAATATTTTCAATTACTCTAATAATCGGCGGCTGTTTGGGTACGGATATCACGATACCGACCGCGCCAGGTACATCTGGCAATACAGAAATCGCTAGCTTTCAGCCGACAACGGACATCCCCATTCCGGCGGGGTCAAAGTTCGATGCTAGTCAATCTTTAGTTTTAAGTAGCAAAGATGTTTGGACGGGTCGTTTAGTTTTGAAAGCTAAACCGAACCTCGGCAAAATTTTCGCATTCTATCAGCAAGAAATGCCTCCACTCGGTTGGCAAGAAGTGGCAAGTGTTTTAACAACGACAAGTGTGCTGACATTTGTTCGCCAGAACCGTACGGCTACTGTTCAGATTGCCCCGGACCGATTAGGAGGCTCTACAATTTCTATTACCGTAGCAACACGTCAACCAAATAATGGCAGTTTTACTCAGCCAGCTGCTGCAGGAGACAAGGCTCTGCCTCCCCTGTAGCTTTAAAATTGCCTATTACATCAATAGCCTATCCCTGCATTTCGATTAAAATTTTTAATTACGATCATAGCGTTCGTATGGATACTTGATGGGCAAAATACGACCGTATGTTTGCTAATCCGTATAACGTCATACCGCAGGCAGGGCTGCTTTTGTTCTACACCCTGGTCAATTCAAATGACTATGTTTAAAAAAAGCGGCAAAGAAATATATCCTGTACACCGCACGATAAAGCCACTGACTTAATCTGTATCAACGGAGGGCACCGATAGGTCGCCCATAATTCTTAATCTAAAAAAGACAGGTTGCTGACCATGTATCTCTACTCAGAAGAAAAAATCGGTTTCGCCGTAACCCTCCTCCCAAATGCGCTCGACGAGTTTGTTTCTTGGTGTAAAACCGCAGAAGCATGTGGCTTCAACGCCGTTGGTATTGGTGATTCACAATCTCTTTATCGCGAAGCTTTCTTAGCTTGTGCCGTAGCACTGCAAAATACAGAACGGGTTAAGGTTGGCCCCCGTGTGATTAACCCAATTACCCGTCATCCCGCTATTTCTGCCTCCGGGGTCGCAACTTTAGAAGAAATAGCACCGGGCAGAGCTCTACTCGGGATCGGCACTGGCGATAGTTCCGTCCACAATGCAGGCGTTAAACCGGCCAACATGGCCCAGACAAAAGCCTATACCTCAGCTATTCGCGAGCTTTTGACAACAGGAGAAACTATTTTTCAGGGCGAAACAGCGCGCTTAACCTGGGGTCATGCAGACATTCCACTTTATGTTGCAGCGTCGGGCCCTAAAACACTGGAACTTGCCGGTGAGGTTGCAGATGGCGTAATTATTCAAACCGGTCTTTTGCCTGAGGTCATAGAAGATGCCCTTAACTGCATTAGACGTGGCGCCGAACGCGCCGGGCGGGATTTTGATAAGATCGACAAAACCTGGTTTCCCTGGGTAAATGTCGCTTCTACCAAGGACGAGGCTATTGAAAATATTCTGCATTCTTTAGCATCAGGCGCCAAGCATCTCGGGCGTTTTACAACCCAAGGTAAACATATACCTGACAATATGATCCCTCTTATTGAGCAGGTTTATCGGGAATATAAATTTGAACAGCACCAAATTCCGGGCAACGATAACGGCAAACTGGTTAAAGAACTTGGCCTTGCAGAATATCTGGCTGATCGTTTCGCCATTGTGGGGACGCCCGATGACTGTGCGCACAAAATCAAAGAGGCTGCAGAAGCTGGTGCGCGGCATTTCTGGATGAGTGTCCACTTCCCAGACAAGGAACGCTTTATGCGCGAATGGTCAGAAACTATAATAAAATCAGTAAATTAAGACTGGATATTGAATAATAAAATGAACAAAAAAGTACTGATTACAGCCGACGGTATCGGTAAATCTGGGATGCAATATTTCGAAGAACGCAATATCCAAGTCATTGATTCCAATAATCCATCACCTGAAAATGAACTCATAGAATCCGCATCTCGAGAGCAGGTTGATGCCATCGTTGTTAGACGAGCAAAGGTCACAGCAGCGGTAATGGATGCCTCTGAAAATCTTAAATGTATCGTCAAAGTTGGTGTCGGTCTCGATTCTATCGATATCCCCGCGGCAACCGAGCGTGGCATTATTGTCTGCAATGGCGCAGGCATAAATGCACAAGCGGCAGCTGAACTAGCTTTCTCTTTAGTTTTAGCAGTCGTGCGACGGATTGTTCCTCTAGATCAGGAAATGAAACAGGGTATATGGTCACAAAATGCATACCGGGTAGACGGCCTGGCAGGACAAGTATTCGGGGTTGTGGGTCTGGGCAATATCGGCCGCCTTGTTGCGAATATGGCGCGGCCATTTGGGGCCAAACTCTGCGCCTACAGCCCCCATGCGCCGGACGAGGCTTTTGACGATGATATCGAACGGATCAATACGCTGGATGCGTTACTGGAGAAAGCTGACGTTGTAAGTGTCCACACTCCGGGCCGTGATGAAAATCACCACCTTTTCAACAAAGCGACATTTGCCAAAATGAAGTCCTCGGCATTTTTTATAAACACAGGCCGCGGAACAGTAGTCGATGAAATTGCACTAGCCAAAGCACTCGAAAATGGTGAAATTGCCGGTGCAGGGCTTGATGTATTTGATCCGGAGCCAATATCATCGAATAACCCGTTACTCAAAGCACCTAACTTGGTTATGACCCCTCATGTTTCATCACGGACGAATTCCGTCATCCGCATCACCGCACGCCAGGCTGCCAAAACGACCTGCCGTATTCTGGAGGGCGAACGTCCCGAGCAACAATTTCTAATCAATCCTGAGGTTTATGATCAATAGATCGATGGAGGATAGGAGAAAATTCTTGAGCGATAACTGGCAATACCAAATACGAATTGGCCTCGACAACAGACTTTCAGAATTAGCGAGACAAAACCCAGAGCATCCTAGCCTAGAGCCATTAACAGACATTCTGAAAAAACATAATGCTACACTAGTTTGTCAATTTGATGCCTTCGCGAACTATGTCGCAGAAGCTGAGCAATTCGGTGAAGGTAAATATCCACTTTATGCTTGGACCAAAGAAACGATTGAGGATCCTGCAAAGAAGGCAAAATATATAAAAGCTTTCACTCTCCATATTGAAGGAGATGAAGTCTACGCAAAGAGTAAGGCCGATGCACTTGAGGCAGATTTAAAGCCGATGACTGATAAAAAATTTATTGCCAAATTATCGAAGATCGATACCAATCCAGCAAACAACCCTCAACCACCGGCACGATAATTTAAGAGTTTATCATCAACGTCGGCTCACTAAGAGCAAATCGCTAAATGCAATCCGTGGAGGAATGCAAAACTATCTAACGAACTATTTAATGGGCAAATGAGGAGCTAAATAGCTGCGAGAACCCGTGTGTTCAGAAATCCAAAAGCAAGGAAAAGAGCCTTTGCACTGATCAGCCAAGAAACTCTATGCCTGATATTTTTTACCTAATGCCAAAGCAACATTCTTAGGCACGAATTGCTCAATATCCCCACCAAGTTGACATACCTCTTTAACAAGACTTGACGCGATGAACTGATAACGGTCGCTCGCCATGAGAAATACAGTCTCCACCTCTTGTTCTAAGTGGCGGTTCATCGAGGCCATTTGAAATTCATAGTCGAAATCCGATACTGCCCTCAAACCACGAATCAGTATTGTAGCACCAAACTCTTTAGCAGTGTCCACCAACAAATTTTGAAAACCCTTTACTTCGATTTCCGTATTATATTTTTTCGCGATGACCGCTGTTTCGTTCTTGACCATCGCCACGCGCTCGTCAAACGAAAATACCGGAGACTTCCCAACATTTATGGCAACTGCAATGACAAGTTTGTCCACCAAGTGCGCAGTAGCGCGCTCAACAATGTCTAAGTGACCGTTGGTAATAGGGTCGAAAGTCCCCGGATATAAGCCAACTCGTTGCGCCATCAGTTATCAACCTTATTAGAATCATCGGCATCGCCGTTTACACGATTTACATTGCCGTCACTAGCCCCATCAACATCAGTATCGCCCTCTTCTTCCTCACCCATATCGCGAAGCCGCGCGACAGATACCACTTTCTCCTCTTCTTCCACGTTAAACACAGAAACACCTTGGGAGCCCCTCCCCTTGATGCTGACTTCGTCCAATGGACATCGAATGAGTTTACCACCGTCGGTCACGAGCATAATCTGATCGTTGTCTTCGACCGAAAATGCAGCAACAACCTTTGCCTCTTTACCAACATCCATATTAGATACGCCTTTACCACCGCGTTTTGCCGGCCGGTACTCAAATGCCGAGCTTAACTGACCTCTGCCAGCATCCGATATTGAGAGAATAAACTGCTCTGAATCAGTCATTTTCTGGAACTCAGGCGTTTCTAACAATCTGGCACGTTCTTGGTCCCGCTCTAAATCCTCTGGTTTCCAGGCATCCTTTTCTCGCGATTCAAGTCTTCGCCTGGCACGCGATGCCTGAATAAACGTTTCGCGTTCCTCCGAGCTACTCTCGGTATGCTGTAATACCGACATCCAAATAACATCGTCATCATCACTGAGGTTGATACCGCGCACACCGGTTGACGTACGACCGCTAAACACGCGCACATCAGTCACCGGGAACCGAATACAAATTCCATTTTGCGTCGACATCAGCACATCATTATCCTCACTGCATACACGCGCATTAACCAATGCATCGCCCTCAGCGAGTTTCATTGCGATTTTGCCATTAGCCTTTATATTAGTAAAATCTGAAAGTTTATTGCGACGCACCGAGCCCTTCGACGTCGCAAACATTATTTGTGATTCCGCCCAAACACCTTCATCCTCCGGTAAAGGCATGATGGTCGAAATCACTTCCCCCTCAGCCAATGGCAAAAGATTTACCATCGCTTTACCGCGGGCCTGCGGTCCACCTAATGGTAATTTATAAACTTTAAGCTCGAAAACCATACCACGGGTGGTGAAAAATAGTACTGGTGTGTGTGTAGATGTCACAAATACCTGCGAAACGAAATCGCCTTCGCGGGTGCTCATACCTGCACGCCCTTTACCACCGCGTCTTTGAGACCGATAGGTAGAGAGGGGAACCCGTTTAATGTAACCACCATGGGTAACCGTTACGACCATCTCTTCTCGTTGGATCAGGTCTTCAACATCGTGCTCGAATTCTGCCTCGATAATTTCACTACGACGCGGCGTAGCATAGGCTTCACGCATTTCTAATAATTCGCCACGCAGCACGTCCAATAATTTGGGACGAGAGCTTAAAATCTCGAGATACTCCATAATACGTCCAGCAATTTCCTGGGTCTCGTCCTCAAGTTTTTTGCGCTCCATTCCTGTCAAACGCTGTAACCGTAACTCTAAAATAGCTCGCGCCTGTGCTTCAGACAGGCTGTACTTGCCTTCTACAACCCCACGGCCCGGATCATCGATGATTTTAATAAACGCTTCCACATCACTGGCCGGCCAAGCCATTGCCATCAACTGCTCACGCGCGTTTGATGGATCTTTTGCCTTCCGGATAAGCTCGATTACCGGATCCAAATTACTGATAGCAACTAACAAGCCTGCCAAGACATGAGCCCGCTCGCGGGCCTTACGTAATTCAAAAATAGTACGTCGACTTATGACCTCCTCTCGAAAAGCCAAAAATGCGCAAATGATTTGCTTAATATTCATCATTTCCGGCTTGCCGCTATTAAGCGCCAACGTATTCACGCCAAAACTCGTTTGCAGCGGCGAATAGCGAAATAGCTGGTTCAAGACGACTTCGGCCATGGCTTCACGTTTAAGCTCTATGACAACCCGAACCCCTTCGCGGTCGGATTCATCTCTAAGATCCGAAATGCCCTCAACAGTCTTGTTTCGAACTATTTCAGCGATACGCTCCATCAAACGTGATTTATTCACTTGATAGGGAATTTCGGTAGCGACTATGGCTTCGCGATCTTTCGAACATGGCTCAATATGCGTGCGAGCGCGCATCACGACAGATCCTCGACCTGTATGGAAAGCAGAATGTATCCCAGACCGTCCCAGAATCAGACCCCCGGTTGGAAAGTCAGGCCCTGGCACCATAGTAAGAATTTCATCAATCGTAATTTCAGGGTTGTCTATAGTTGCTATACAGGCGTCTATTATCTCGCCCAGATTGTGCGGTGGTATATTCGTTGCCATGCCGACAGCAATACCGCCCGCGCCATTGACCAACATGTTTGGATAACGAGCGGGAAGCACCATTGGTTCTGTAGTAGAATCGTCGTAATTGGCTTGAAAATCGACGGTTTCCTTATCAATATCGTCAAGTAAAGATTCCGCAGCCTTCGCAAGGCGCGCCTCGGTATAACGCATGGCCGCTGGTGGGTCACCATCCATAGAGCCGAAATTGCCTTGCCCCTCGATCAGAGGCAGCCGCATAGAAAAATCTTGAGCCATACGTACCATGGCATCATAAATCGCCTGGTCTCCGTGGGGATGATATTTACCCATCACATCACCAACAATGCGAGCAGATTTACGAAACGGTTTACTAGAATCATAACCGTTCTCTTTCATCGCATAGAGTATGCGTCGATGAACCGGTTTGAGCCCATCACGGACATCCGGTAGCGCACGGCTAACGATCACGCTCATCGCGTAATCGAGATAGGAGCTGCGCATCTCCTCTTCGACAGAAATCTGCATCAAGTCGCTGGGTTCGTCGCTCTGTGGCGGTTGGCTCACATCAGACCTTTATAAGCAGGTTTGCAAATTGAAATAGCCGAAACAGCCTAAAAAGTTTGGGCACATTACAGCTAATTTAAACAAAAAATTAGTACCATTCCAAACGCCACATCACAAGGTGCGTCAGAGGCCATTTATTCTTTTATTATCAATAACTTAATTATCCTTTTTGAAAGGCTCGACGATTACCGAAACTTATCTAACAAGTGATTCGGATTTGGTAAATTTACATAAAAAATTAGCCCGGTCCTACGTTGATGCCGAACCAGGCTAATCGCTATTTGCAGATTGCTTTACCAATTGATATCGATGTGAACGCGTCGGTTCTGAGGCTCTTTCACGCTATCACCCGTTGAAATTAAGGGATCAGACTCTCCCTTCGCGAAGACCTTCATATTTTTGGCCGGAATACCGAGATCGACTAACGCGCTCCAGACCGCATTCGAACGTCTAAGGGATAGTCCTTGGTTATAATTAGAATTACCAGAGGTATCCGTATGACCGGTCAAGACCAATTTCGCTGCCCTTTTCTTCTTCGCATAGTCCGTAACGGTCTCGAGAATACGCTTGCTTCCCTCATTCAAAACCGCACTATTATGGTTGAAAAAAAGAATGAAAGTACGCGGGTCCAAACTCATGGCTATGGGCCCCTGGCAAATTTTCAATGCTTCCTTGAAACTCGTGTAGGCGACATCAATTTTTTTTGGCTGTACAAATTCTTCTAATTCTTCAAGCCAGCTATCAAAAGCAACCTGTGCCTTGGCGCAGACTTTCGGCCTGGCTTTAGGAGCGTCAGTCTTGAGCGCCTTTAAAAGAGCCTCGTATGACTGAGCAACATTTTCGTCCTTACCCCACCCTCGATTACTCCACTCACGATTGAGGGGACGAAGCAGCCATTCAATGCCAGTCCAATGCCTAGAAACCGGGACATCAGGACCAATTATACCCTTGATTTTGTTACCAGTATCAGCAGCGGCATTACCAATATTGTTACCACCAACATCCGGACCTTCGCTGCCATTTGCAGCAGAAATAGCCTTATCACTAAAAAACCGTGCTGAACGCCAATCCCCGTCTTTAGCCTCAGATTTTGCTAGCTTCACATATTCTTCGTAAAGAGCTTTCCGGAACTTATCTTTCGAAACTTTTACTGTCGGCCTTTTTTTCTCACATAAAAAAAGCAGACAGGCCTCTTTAAGTCCCAAACGCTCGTCAACATAATCTGCGTGCGGTGTTGTGCAAGCACCAAGAATTCCCACTAGTAATACTGCTATTACAAACTGAAACTTCTTCATAATTACCTTCCAAAAAAATAATAAAATCTAAATATAAATTCTTCAATTCGTAATATTGGATATATCTAATAAAATATATATAATATTTCTTTCCTCTATACGTAGAATAAATTTATTTTAACTACAGTTCTATTGTCAAAAACAGCATCGATCAACATCAGACTCAATAGTATAACCGGAATAAGGCGACAATATGCTGAAATAAAGAAGAATTAAGAAAAGAGGAATTGGATTGCGTTACGACAATAATTCATCGGCAAAATACACGAGCCGCGCGCGCCTATTACAAGATAATACGTGGGCCAGGTGAAAAGAGTACTTTTTTCTCTCCGCTTTCTGACAAAGCTACAACGAAAGCCCGAATTGTAGTGTACCCATAAACCTCATATTACCAATATCTCGGCCCTGCGTTTCCACCGCAACAGTCTTATATTTTAAGATCTCTTTCCCATAAATTTGAATACACCGGTCTTAAGGCTCTTTTGATTTATATGGTGACCCGAGATGAGCACAGAAAATATCATTCGTTGCAGATCCCGATACCAACAAATCTGTAACCCTTAGTCCTTCGCTCAGGATAGCGGTAGAGCTCTATTATAATTGAAATGACCCGGTTTTTTAGCCCTACATTCCAGAAAGGATGTGGTGCCACCTAAACCCATACTCAACAAATGAATAACCGATTAAAAGGGTATCTCATCATCTAACTCACTACCCCCAGCTGGTGCTGGGCCGGCATCTTGAGGAGGCGAGTACTCTTGTGGTGAATCGTATCCGCTACCTGCACCGGCACCACTACCTCGTGAATCAAGCATAGTGAGTTGTCCCCGAAAACGCCGTAAAACAACCTCCGTCGTATACTTTTCCTGACCACTCTGGTCGGTCCATTTTCGCGTTTGCAGTTCGCCTTCAAGATAAACCTTTGAACCCTTTTGCAAATAACGCTCTGCAACATCCACCAAACGGTCATCGAACACGACGACTCTATGCCATTCCGTTTTTTCTTGTTGCTCACCACTATTGCGGTCTTTCCAGCGCTCAGAAGTCGCAACGGAAAGATTACAAACCTTACCACCATTCTGCATGGTGCGTACTTCCGGCTCGCGACCGAGATTACCAACCAAAATTACTTTATTTACGCTTCCGGCCATCGCTTCCTCGTCAAAACACAGAGTTGATTGCAGCATTATTGCCTAATTAACACCAATTTTAACTCGCCAAGAGCTATCCACACAATTCACAGATAAAACTATCGTCTCTAACCCCCACCGGACCTATATTGCAGGTTGAAAGCAATACAGCTCAAATCGTTCCTAATCCAGGAATTCCGAATCAAAATGCCCGACTCGATCAGCATCCGCGGTGCTCGCGAACATAATCTTAAAGATTTTGACATTGAATTGCCGCGCGACAAATTAATTGTCATTACCGGTTTGTCAGGCTCCGGCAAGTCTTCGCTTGCCTTCGATACGGTTTATGCCGAAGGGCAGCGACGGTATGTGGAGAGCCTCTCGGCTTATGCACGACAATTTTTGGAGATGATGCAAAAGCCCGATGTGGATTCAATCGAAGGTCTATCCCCAGCGATTTCTATCGAGCAAAAAACAACAAGCCGGAACCCTCGTTCTACAGTTGGCACGGTAACCGAGGTCTACGATTATCTCAGGCTCCTATTCGCCCGGGTTGGCACGCCTTACTCTCCTGCTACGGGGCTCCCGATAGAGAGCCAAACAATCAGTCAAATGGTCGACAAACTTATGGCCATGGAAGATGGCACTCGGCTCTATCTGTTAGCGCCAATCATTCGAGGACGTAAAGGAGAGTACCGTCGCGAACTGAATGATTTACAAAAGCGTGGTTTTCAGCGGGTAAAAATTGACGGTGATTTATTCGAATTAGACGAAACACCAGCGCTCGATAAAAAACGCAAACACGATATTGAGGTGGTTGTTGACCGGGTGGTCCTGAGAAGCGATTTGGCGGAACGTTTAGCAGACTCTCTAGAAACAGCTTTGGACTTAACAGACGGGATCGCCATAGCGGAAAACGCTGACAATGGTGAAAGAATAATCTTTTCTGCACGTTTTGCCTGCCCCGTTTCCGGTTTTACTATCGACGAAATAGAACCAAGATTATTTTCATTTAACAATCCCTTCGGAGCCTGCCCCGCCTGCGATGGCCTTGGCACTACAATGACCTTCGATGAAGATTTGATTGTTCCCGATAGGTCTAAGACGCTTGCTGATGGAGCCATCGCACCTTGGCTTAACTCAAGCTCACCTTACTACCGGCAAACTCTTGAAAGCCTTGCTCGACATTTTGATTTCAATATGACAACTGCCTTCTCTGACCTGACTGAGAACGCCCAACAAGCGATATTATTCGGTAGCGGTAAAGACAATGTGACGATGGAATATAACGATGGGCTCCGAAATTATAAAACGAATAAACCATTTGAGGGCGTCATTCCCAATATGGCTCGGCGTTGGCGAGAAACAGACTCCTCATGGACCCGCGAGGAATTAGAACGCTATCAAACCAAGAACCCTTGCGTAAAATGCGGAGGTGCCCGACTAAAACCTGAAGCACTCGCCGTCAAAATCAATGGCCTAAACATTAGCGAAATTTGTACTTATGATATCGGCCAAGCCGTCGAATGGTTTTCATCTGTTGAGAAGACACTCACTAAGAATCAAAAACATATCGCCGAACGAATTCTGAAAGAAATACGCGAGCGTTTAGGATTCTTGGCGAATGTAGGGCTGGGGTACCTGACTTTAGATCGTAGTTCAGGCACTTTATCAGGCGGCGAAAGCCAACGCATTAGGCTTGCGTCGCAAATCGGTTCCGGACTCATGGGTGTCCTCTACGTTCTTGACGAGCCCTCTATCGGCCTGCATCCACGCGACAACAGTCGATTGCTCGAGACATTGCAGCACCTTCGAGATCTCGGCAACACGGTCATCGTCGTCGAACATGACGAAGAAGCGATGCGCGCAGCTGATTATTTGGTCGATCTTGGCCCAGGGGCTGGGCGCCATGGTGGGCATCTGGTTGCTTTTGGTACACCAGAGGAAGTAATGAAAGCGCCCGAAAGCCTAACCGGACAATATTTGACTGGATTTCGGCAAATTGTCGTACCGCAAGAAAGGCGGAATGCAAAGACTGCTCCTAAACTCCGGATTGAAGGAGCAACAACCAATAACCTGAAGAATATTTCGGTAGATTTCCCTTTAGGTACCTTTACCTGCGTCACCGGCGTATCAGGAAGTGGTAAGTCCACCCTCACCATTGAAACCCTATATCGGGCACTTGCCCGGCGGCTCAATAGCGCGCGGGCCGTCCCCGGCGTGCATACAAAAATTGAAGGGCTGGAACATCTCGACAAAATTATCGATATTGACCAATCACCAATTGGACGCACACCACGGTCTAACCCCGCGACATATACCGGAGCGTTTACGCCGATCCGAGAATGGTATGCAGGATTACCCGAAGCCAAAGCACGCGGATATGCACCGGGTCGCTTTTCTTTTAACGTGAAAGGCGGCAGGTGCGAAGCATGTCAGGGTGACGGTGTTATCAAAATTGAAATGCATTTTTTACCCGATGTATATGTCCAGTGTGATGTATGCAAAGGCAAACGCTATAACCGCGAAACATTAGAAGTCCGTTACAAAGACAAATCTATTGCCGATGTTCTCGCGATGACTGTTGAAGAGGGTGCCGAATTTTTCTCCGCTGTACCGTCTATACGCGATAAGCTTGAAACCCTGAATCGAGTAGGCCTAGGCTATGTCCAAATTGGTCAGCAGGCGACCACCCTTTCAGGAGGTGAAGCACAACGGGTTAAGCTTGCAAAAGAGCTAGCAAAGCGCGCCACCGGACGAACTCTTTATATTCTTGACGAGCCCACAACAGGCCTACATTTCGAGGATATAAAAAAGCTTCTCGAAGTCCTCCATGCGCTTGTCAGTACCGGTAACACAGTTGTGGTGATTGAGCATAATCTAGACGTTATTAAAACCGCAGACTACGTAATCGATTTAGGTCCAGAAGGTGGTGACAAAGGCGGCAAATTAGTCGCCTGCGGAACGCCCGAAGAAATTTCTCAAGTCGACGGCAGCTATACAGGCCAATTCTTACGGCAGTTGTTAGGGACAACTCAAATACGCAAACGTAGAAAAGCTTCATAGTACCTTTTAAAAGCAACAAGCATCCAAGCACTATGTCAAACCGTGAACAGTGCGGTGAAGGCTCCAAGGTCCTCGCATTGATCAATATTCCAGCATGCCGTGATTGCTCGGTCCATTTGATCTGCGTTCATAAGGTGCCTGGATAATCTACGAAACTTAGCCTCGATTTCCGAATCGCTCATAGGGTTTTCCGGATGGCCTGGCGGGGTTTCGCAGATTTTTTCAAACTCAGTGCCATCGGGCATAGTGACTTTGATCGCAGTACCGAATTTTTCCGGTAACAGTTCCGTCAGACTATCGTCGACAGTTAGTTCAATCTTAGACATAACCGTCCTAACATCACTATCTTTTAATTTCTGATCGGTGAACTGTTCAGCCCCGCATGCACGATCTAACAATGAAACCGCTATACAATACGGAAAACTATGATCAGCAGTCTCGCGGTCTTGCGGGTCAAACTTTTTCGGGTCCCAGGAAGGTTTTTTGAGCGCGAAATCATGATAGCGCGCCTCAATATGCTTCGCCTCTAGCGGATCAAATTCATACTCGGTAACCAGGTCGATCGATGCCTGAATGGAGGACTGCGTCATCATCTCTGCCGCATAGGGCTTTAGGCAGGTTTCGGTAATCATATAGTGATCATTTATCGGGGTAGTGAACGCTTCAACGTCTGCCTTACCGGCTATGACAGGAATCCAACCCCAACGACCTTCGAAAATCTGCTCAGGACCGGTAAGTCCTCTGGCTGCCATTAGTGCTGCCTCAACACCAGATTTACAGATATACGGCTCTGATGTTGCTTTCAGCATTGGGATGTTACCATGCTTAGATTCAGTCAGCGTATTATTGTGACTACCCGCCACGGCAATTGCATTTGCGGTTTGTGTTGCATCTAACCCCATCAATTTCGAAGTTAATGCCGCACCAGACATAGCGAGATTTGTTGCACTCGCCCAACCGCGCTCCCAGGTGGAGCCGCAATGATGATTGAGCCGGAGCTGCATTTCATAACCGACTACAGTACCTAATATAACATCCCGTCCGCTTAAGCCTTCCGCTTCTGCAACCGCCAAAGCTGCAGCGATATTACCACTCGCGTGTGACGGATCACGACGATAACAATAGTCATTATGGTCGAGGTAACGCAGAGCTGTGCCATTAGCAAATGTGGCCAGTACTCTATTAGTCTTGCCCCCATCGCAAAGAACAGTAGACTCCCCTGACGCTGCATAAAGGTCCACATAGCCCCGTACAATCTTTGTCGGAGGCCCATCATAGCCTCCCATCGCGCACGCCATGGTATCTAGGATCACGCGTTTGGTAAAAGCAATTACATATTCCGGCAAATTGTCATACTCGATGCCGAGTAGAATATCGGCAAGGTCGTCGCGAATATAACGGTCCATGAATGACCTCTCATTTTTTTTAACTCAGTATATAAAGTCGTGCTAATTCCTTTAGCATGATTAATCAGATATCGCCCATCCACATCATCGGTGGCGGACTCGCAGGCTCAGAGGCCGCATGGCAGATTACGCGAGCTAAGCTGCCTGTAGTATTGCACGAAATGCGCCCAGAACGTGGGACAGATGCGCATAACACTGACGGGTTGGCGGAGTTAGTCTGCTCTAACTCGTTTCGTTCCGATGATTCGACGGCCAATGCGGTCGGTGTGTTGCACGAAGAAATGCGACGTTGCGGGTCATTAATATTAGCTGCAGGCGATGCTCATAAGGTTCCGGCTGGTGGTGCGTTAGCGGTAGACCGTGACGGCTTTAGTAGAGCGGTTACTGAGGCGCTAGAGCAAGAGCCTTTAGTGACAATTGAGCGCGGTGAAGTAGTAGGAATACCACCAAAAGATTGGGATAGCGTAATCATCGCAACAGGCCCTCTTACTTCGCCAAGGTTGAGCAAGGCCATCTTAGATCTAACCGGCGAAGATGCTCTTGCCTTTTTCGACGCCATCGCCCCAATTATTTATAGGGATAGTATCAATTTCGACAAAGCCTGGTTTCAATCGCGCTATGACAAAACTTCCGATGGCGGCGACGGAAAAGATTATGTCAACCTACCCTTGGATAATGCGCAGTACCTGGCCTTCATTGATGCACTGATTACCGGGAAAAAAACTGACTTTAAGGAATGGGAAGAGAACACACCCTATTTCGAGGGCTGTCTGCCCATTGAGGTGATGGCCGCTCGTGGGCCGGAAACGCTTCGATATGGACCGATGAAGCCTGTAGGGCTTACCAATCCCCATAATCCCACGGTCAAGGACCATGCCATCGTACAGTTGCGCCAGGACAATGCGCTAGGCACACTATTCAATATGGTTGGCTTCCAGACCAAGCTAACCTATGGAGAGCAGACTCGTATTTTTCGCACAATCCCCGGCCTAGAAAATGCCCGTTTCGCGCGGCTAGGCGGACTACATCGTAATACCTTCATCAACAGTCCCCGTTTACTGGACGAATACCTGCGACTGCGCTCTGCGCCGCGGCTGCGCTTTGCGGGCCAGATCACCGGCGTCGAAGGTTACGTTGAATCTGCCGCCATAGGACTTCTCGCTGGGCGGTTTGCGGCTGCTGAGCGAAAAGGCCAGAAGATGAAAGCACCGCCAATTACAACCGGACTGGGCGCACTTTTGGGCCATATTACCGGTGGGGCAGACGCCGACACATTCCAACCAATGAACGTCAATTTTGGTCTTTTCCCGCCGCCGCCCATTCCAGAAGGTAAACGAAAAATCAAAGGACGTGAACGTAAACTAGCTTATGCCACACGCGCGCTTAATGATTTAGAAAGATGGCTTAGCGGAATGCTCCATACGCAAGGCGCCGCCGAATAAATTCAGGTTTAGCGCGGAATACCTTCAGCTCCATTTCCCTAGACACATCTTCATCGCTAATCGTAGCTCATGAAACGGGATGGAAGCCGACACTCTTCTATCATAAGGATCGTATCCAGCTTTCTTTAATCGGGCTAGATGCCACAACGCTTGTGCTGCCGCTAGCACCGCAGGACGTGCAGCGCGGCTAATACTGATCTTTCTAGCATCATTTAATAACTTCTCCGCCTTAGCGGCGAGAACCGATACCATACTAGTAAGTTCCTGAAGCGGTGTTAAAGCAAAGAGTGAACGCTCTGTAATGTGATACTCATCCATCAGATCTCTAGGGAACGGGATACGGTTCTGTTGAAAAAAGAATGGTGCTGACCTTAAGACACCCACCAAGGCATAGGCAGTCCCAACTTTTGTAGCACATTCAATAGCGGCTTCCTGCTCTGCTGCCAAACAGCGTAACGCCAGTATATGCAGAGGCGCCGAAGATTGTTCCAAATATTTCATATAATCTGCCGTAGTCTCAAACGGTATATCTTTCAAATCCTTTGAACGCGCGTTTATCAATGCATCAAATTGCTTAAGTGGCAGATCTCCACGCTCAACTGCAGTCGCCAGTGCAAGCACCACCTGATGCTCCCGCAGTGTACCCGTATAGATACCTTCGATCGCCTCACGCCACCATTGCAAGCGAATTTCTCCCAGCATAGGTTCCGTGACGGTTTCGCGAATTTTTGCAACCTCATGGTTGAACGCATAAATAGCCCATAGGGAGGCACGATGCGTAGCAGGAGCAAACAGGCTTACCAAGTAACGCTCCCAATCATTGGCGCGCGCAAGCTCCCTGCAATAAATATCCTGTGTCGTCAAATCCATATAAGCACTTTAGCAAGAATGAGCCTCAAATTCAGGTCCCTGTTTGAAAATTGGGGCCTTCCCAATAACCTCTTTTCCGCCTAAAGTTTCTCATGATTCGCAGACTGTCCGCTGATAGTGGTGGAATGCGAAGGCGATTTAATTTCGCTGTGTCTGATCAATATTAGGGGGAGATTACTCCATCATGGCTGCAATACTTACAAGCTTACGCAACACGATCATCGCCGGTTTTATACTCTCGTTGGTCCCATTTTATCTGTATTACTCTGGCGGATACGGCCACCCAGAATTCGCAAAATTTCTTTTCCGCTGGCTGCATGTCTTGTCCGGTGTAATGTGGATCGGCATTTTGTGGTATTTCAATTTCGTGCAAATCCCGAATATGCCGAACATTCCTGACGACCAAAAACTAGCTATAGGCAAAGTAATCGCTCCAGCAGCACTATGGTGGTTCCGCTGGGGTGCGATGGCCACACTTCTGACAGGTCTGATTTTGGCCCACTTGAACGGTTATATTGTTGATGCGTTCTCTCTGGGTTTAAACTTAAAAGAGCCAAGTCTTGCCATTACCTTGATTGGTATCGGTATGTGGCTCGGTGTTATCATGTGGTTCAATGTATGGTTTGTCATTTGGCCTGCCCAGCAAAAAGCACTGGGCATGGTTGAAGCTGACGATGACGAGAAAGCCGCCTGCGCACGAAGAGCAATGCTATTCTCACGCACAAATACACTGCTCTCTATTCCAATGCTCTTTTGCATGGTCGGCGCGCAGAACTTGGCTTAATACCTCGTATCCAAGATTACCAACTTAATAAGAAACGGGGCCTTCGGGTCCCGTTTTTTTTAACCTCTGAGTGGAAACAAAGCCGCGGCTACCCGCCTTCCCTCCGCCATCAGAACATTATAGGTCCGACAAGCGGCGCCAGTATCCATAGTGTCGACCCCAAAACCTTTCGCACGGCATTCCTGTTTGAACGCAGCAGGCACCAGAGCCATCCGGTCACCACACCCAATCAACAGAATTTCAATAGCGGGATCCGCATCATATACCGGCGCAAGAGATTCTACCGTCAACTCTGCAACCGATTGTAACGACCATTTCACGGTCTGCTCAGGTAAAACGATAATTGCTTGGCGCCATAGGTCGCCAGCCACACGAAATTGCCCTAGTCCATAACTATCTATGAGCTGAAAGCCGTCGGGAACGAGTGGAGTTACGTCCACGTCTTATCCACACCTTTAAGAAGCAGCTTGTGCGGAATTCTCCGTATCATCCGCACGCTGAACCTTTAAGTACAGTAGCATCGGCACTGCTAAGGCAACCGATGAATAGGTACCGATTAATACACCCCATATGAGCGCAATGGAAAAGCCCCGAATAACCTCACCACCGAAAACTAGCAACGCCGTCAATGCTAATAAAGTTGTCACACTAGTCATCACGGTGCGAGCCAGGGTTTCGTTGACGGATTTATTAAAAAGTTCTGTAAGCGGCATTTTTTTGTATTTGCGCATGTTTTCACGCACACGGTCATAAATCACAACGGTATCATTAATAGAATAGCCCGCAATGGTCAAAAGAGCCGCTACAGATGCAAGATTAAATTCTAAGTTCAATAGTGCAAAGAGCCCAAGAGTAGTTATGACATCATGGGTGAGCGCTATTATCGCACCCAAGCCAAACTGCCATTCAAACCGGAACCACACATAGAGCAAGATTGCACCGATAGACATTAAAATCGCCAAGATGGCGGACTGTTTCAGCTCACTACCCACGGTCGGACCAACTGTTTCAGTTCTACGAAACTCAATCACATCGTCCACAATGGCATCAGAAATGATTTTAACGGCTTTTTGTTGTTGTTTATCACCGCCTTCTTGGCGCTGAACGCGGATTAACACATCGTCCGGAGCGCCAAATTCCTGAATGGAAACTTCGCCCAAGCCTAGCGACCCAATCTTACTGCGAAGCGCGCCTACATCGGCGGGACCTTTGGTTTTCACCTCCATAAGAATACCGCCCAAAAAGTCGATACCCAAATTGAGTCCCTTACCACCTAGTAAACCGAATGAACCCAGAAGTAGGCATGCGGAAAGTGCCAATGCGATGTAGCGTTTGCTGATAAAAGCAATATTTGTGTTATCGGGGACGAGCCGTAATCTCTTCATATTTTTCTTCCCCTAAATCACCAATTCTTTGGGCTGCTTAGCGCGCAGCCAACTCACCACCATCAACCGTGTAACCATAATGGCCGTGAACATCGACGTGATCAGTCCAAATGTAAGTGTGACGGCGAAACCCTGCACAGGCCCGGAACCGAATGTGTAAAGCAGAACAGCAGCGATCAAGGTAGTCAAATTAGAGTCAATAATAGTGACCAGCGCTCGGCTATAACCGGCTTCAACAGCATTAAACGGTGTCCGCCCAGACAACACTTCCTCGCGAATACGCTCGAAGATAAGCACATTCGCATCCACCGCCATACCGACAGTTAAGACGATGCCCGCTATACCAGGTAGCGTAAGGGTCGCCTGAAGCGCTGACAATAAGGCAACCAAAAGTCCTACATTTATAAACAGCGCAATGTCAGCCATTATGCCAAAGCGCCCGTACACAATAATCATGAAGATCAGCACTGCTACGAAACCAATAATACTGGCAGCTTTACCAGCATCAATAGCGTCCTGACCCATGCCTGGTCCAACACTACGCTCTTCTAAGGGCGTTACAGCGGCCGGCAATGCACCAGCACGAATGAGTAATGCTAATTCCTGCGCCTCTTTAATAGTGAAGCGCCCGGATATAACACCACTCCCCTGGCAAATAGCTTCATTGATAACTGGCGCGCTAATGACTTGATTGTCGAGAATAATTGCTAACTGCCGATTAACATTTTCACGGCTCGCTTTACAGAATTTACGGGCACCCACTGTATCAAATTGAAAGTTCACAGCCGGACGATTTTCATGATAAGTCGCCGACGCATCTGAAACATTTTCTCCACCGACGCGAACACGCTTTTTCACCACATAACAGATAGGTTGGTCATAATCGTCTTGGTCCTTTGACCGCATCAGGGTCGTACCACCGCGCAATCGTTTTGGCGCTTCGGCACAGGAGTGCATGCTCGAGACTTCCTGAAAAGTAAGCTTAGCTGTTTTAAAACGATCTTTTAAAGACGCGTCGCCACCAGGGACCTGAACGAGGATTCGTTTCACCCCTTGCCGCTGAATAGAAGCTTCCAGCACACCTTCTGGGTCTATTCGTATTCTGATTATTTCTACAGTCCGATTAAGAATATCCTCTCTTTGATCTGCCAAAAACTGATCGGAATACGAAATTCGAAATACACCGTTTTCTTCAACCTGGGTGTCTATCTTACCCACATTATCTCTCAGACGACGGCGCACCTCCTCAATTTTCGATGTGTCATTTAATTTGAAAACGATAGAATTTCCTCTGATGGAAATACCCGCTGTCCGCGCCTTGGCTGCCCGCAATGAAATGCGGGTCGTCGCTTTCAAATTTTCCATTTGCTGGCGAAAAACGGAATCAATATCCACATCGAGCAACAGATGCAAACCTCCTCGTAAATCAAGGCCAAGATTCATTCGCTTACCGGGCAACCAATCGCTACCAAGATTAATGGTGCCCTCTTTCAGAAAATTCGGCGTCGCATAGGCAAAGCCCAATCCACAAATGATCAGGATCAGGACTTTCTTCCAGGTCGGAAAATTCAGCATGGATACATCAAACCCGCTAGAAGACTATTTCTTTGCTGTGTCGTTAGCTGGTTGGGTTTTTGAAACCACTTCCGTAATCGTACCCCGAACAACTCGGACACGCACTCCTTCGGTAATTTCAACTATAACTTCCAGATCGTTAACCACTTTGGTCACTTTGCCAAAAACGCCTCCAGCGGTGACAATTTTATCGCCCCTTGATAGTGCGCCAATCATTTCCCGATGTGCCTTTACCTTCTTTTGCTGTGGACGAATCATCAGAAAATAAAAAACACCAAAGATTAATGCCATCATAATGATGGTTTGCATTAAGCCGCCGCCACCAGCTCCTCCGGCGCCCTGCGCCCATGCAGTTGAAATAAACATAATACACTCCTCACCCTGCGGCCTTTGGGCCTAAATCCATGGCCCGATTGGCCGATTGATGCGCGACTATACTCACACTGCCAGTTATTTCAATTCGCATTACCATCCGAGCGGTTGGAGAACATATGCCACTGATGCTATGGGAAACAATAGATTGATTAAAAATCGCCGTAATAAGTTCTTCAGCCCTCAATCGAAAGGCCAGAAATGAAGAAAGAAACAGACACAAACGAACTACTAGCGCGTATCGCAACGGCCCTGGAAAAACTTGCTCCGGAAGAAAAATTAACAAATGACTTGTCCAAGGCTGACGCCTTCGTTTGGCAAGCCGATAATGCGTGGCTCGAACCTGTAGCGAATATAAACCGGATAGAAATAAGCCTACTCAAGGGGATAGACCATCAAATCGATACTTTAGTAGAAAATACCAGAAGGTTCACACAAGGCTTACCGGCCAACAATGCGCTACTCTGGGGCGCCCGCGGCACCGGTAAAAGCTCCCTAGTAAAAGCAGCCCATGCATCGGTGAATCGCGATATTAAACAAAAAAATGCTCGGCTAGCGCTCATCGAAATTCACCGGGAGGACATTCCAAGCCTTCCTCAACTCTTATCTGTTTTAAGAAATTCTGAGCGACCTTGCCTCGTCTTTTGCGACGATTTGTCCTTCGATGGCCAAGATGCTAGTTATAAATCTCTTAAAGCGCTCCTCGAAGGGGGAATCGAAGGCCGGCCGAAAAATGTTCTGTTTTACGCTACATCAAACCGTCGTCACCTATTACCACGCGATATGATGGAAAACGAACGATCGACAGCGATAAATCCATCCGAAGCTGTCGAAGAAAAAGTTTCACTGTCCGACCGATTCGGCCTTTGGCTTGGCTTTCACAATTGTGATCAAGAAACATATTTCGCAATTATCGGCACGTATATTGCCCATTACGGACTACAAATACCCGAGGATCAGTGGAAAACCGAAGCAAAGGAATGGACCGTCACCAGAGGATCTCGTTCGGGAAGAGTGGCCTGGCAATACATTCAGGATATCGCGGGCCGCCTTGGCAAAAAACTAGACTAGCGTTACTTATTTTTGCGCGTGTCGTCGAGACAGATATAGCAGCGGGTTTACCGGCCGTCGGCCTTTTCGAATCTCAAAATGTAATTGAGGCCGAGCCACTGTACCAGTGCGCCCCACCTTGGCAATAGCTTGACCTCGACGTACTTTTTGACCACGACGCACGAGTAACTCCGCGTTATGGGCATAAGCAGTCACAAAGTTCCCCGAGTGTTTTATCAACACAAGGTTACCGAACCCGCCAAGCTCGTTGCCATCATAAGCAACCACGCCGTTCTCTGCAGCGAGTACCGGCGAACCTGCAGCAGCAGCAATATTCAAACCGTCATTATGAAGCCCTTTACCCTTTGCGCCAAATTTAGAAATAATCCTGCCGCGCACAGGCCACAAAAATCGCGATGACGAGCGTGGTGGTGGACGAAGCTCTTTCTGCGTACGCGCTAAGCGCGACGNGCGCTTTTGCTTCTTCGTATGATCTGCAGAATTTTGTATTTTCTTTCTAACTTTTTCTCGAGATTTAGTCCGTTCTGTCTGAATAATCTTTTGTCCGATCGGTAAATCCAATCGCTGCCCAACATAAACACGATAGGGTGCTTTAATCCTATTTCTCTTCGCTAGCGCACTCACCGATACTTTGTGACTACGCGAAATAGAATATAACGTGTCACCTTTCTTAACCCGATGGTAATCTGGGGATACTGCCTGACCAATTGCTAAGCGTTGCCCAATTTTCAGAATATATGGCGGCTCTAAATTATTCATTTCAATGATGGTTCGTATGGGTAATCCAAACCTCTTAGAAACCCCGTAAACAGTATCGCCTCTGCGTACCTCATAAGATCGTGTAGTAAACGATATCGTGCCCGGCCCTGCGGATAGAAGACTTCCATCCGACCAGTGGTCATCCATTATGGAGCAGCCCCCGAGCAGTGCAAACACCACACATGCCCCCATCACTATTCTGCACTTACGCCNAATCACACCGCTCTACCCTATTCCGCCAACAGAGGCACATCTCCCGAAGCTAGATCCTTTTCAGGTAAACCATCTACAAGTGGCAAGAATCTAACATCAAATAGCTCGGAAATATCTGCACCATCCTTTGTCCTGGTCAATCGGAGTACTTTCTGTGAGCCATGTTCCGGCCCTACTGGAATTACCATAACTCCCCCAACCGCAAGCTGCTCCACCAACAATTCAGGTATTTCTCGCGCTGCTGCCGCAGCAATAATTCGATCAAAAGGTGCTTGCGCCGGCCAGCCTTTTGTTCCGTCACCCGCCTTAGCTGTTATGTTGAAACGCCTTAGAGAATTCAGCCTTGATTCGGCTTTTTCTAGCAAGTGGGCATGACGTTCAATTGTATAAATACGCCGAAAAAGATGCGACAAAATGGCGGTTTGAAACCCCGATCCAGTGCCGATCTCCAAAACTTTTAGCCGCTTACCAACCCCCAATGCTGATATCATTCGAACGACCACATTCGGATCACTGATGGTTTGACCCAGCCCTATGGGCAATGCGGTTTCATCATAACAGCGATGACGGAAGGTTTCGGGCACAAAATCTTCCCTGGGCACGCGTTCAAAAGCCGATAAAATATCGGGATCTGTCACGCCTGATTGTCGTAACGCAATAATCAAACGAATTCTTTGGGTCACAAGGGTCACAGTATTAATATCCGGCCTGTTACCTAATTTATTCCCGGTATCTCGAAGAGTACCCACATACTAAAATAATACTCCAAAATCACGCATAGATCCCGCATGAGTCATATCCACGTGCATCGGCGTCACTGCAATTTCGCCACGTTCTAATGCCTTGTAATCAGCATCGCCGAAATTTACGGTTGTGCTGCGCTGAGGCGCTCCAATGAGGTAATACGTTTTCCCGCGCGGATCGGGCACATGAATTATTTCATAACCTGAACTTCGACGTCCCTGTTTTACCGTTATTACCTTGGAGACTTCTTCGGGCGCACAATCCGGAAAATTCACATTTACAAATACGTCCTTACGCCAGCCGATCGATAACAATTTACGGACGATGTCTGGACCAAACTTTTGTGCAACGTGCCAACGCACGGTCTTTCCGTAACCTGCAGCTTGACTCAAAGCAATTGCAGGAAATCCAAGTAAGGCTGCTTCCATCGCAGCTGCAACAGTCCCAGAATATGTTACGTCTTCCGCAATATTGCTACCGAGATTAACTCCGGACAATACAAAATCGGGAGGCGTATCCTTCATAAATTCACTAATTGCTATTAAAACGCAGTCTGTCGGACTTCCTGCTACGGAATAGCGTTGTCGTCCGACTTTAGCAACACGGATCGCACCATTTAGCGTAATAGAATGTCCGGCCCCACTATGCTCAACTTCAGGGGCGAAGATCCAAACATCATTTGAAAATTGCCGTGCGATTTTCTCCAATACCCTAAGACCCGGCGCAGTAATGCCATCGTCGTTAACAAGCAAAATACGTTTGCCAGCTGGATCAATAGGTAGCTCCAAGGCCTGTGAAGNCACTTAATTAAATTTTTCGATACGCGTCATACCACCAAGATAAGGGTGTAGGACGTCTGGAATAGTGATAGATCCATCTGCATTTTGAAAATTTTCAAGTACAGCAATCAAAGTACGGCCAACTGCCAGGCCAGAACCGTTCAAAGTATGAGCATACTGCGTGCCCTTGTTGGCCGCGTCCTTAAATCGAACGCCCATACGGCGCGACTGAAAATCTCGGCAGTTGGAACAACTGGAAATCTCCCGATACAATCCCTGTCCAGGCAACCACACTTCAATGTCATATGTCTTAGCAGCACCGAAACCTATATCACCGGTACAAAGTGTTACCAAACGATAGGCCAACCCTAATCTCTTGAGTATCTCTTCAGCACAATTAGTCATCCGTTCAAGTTCAGTTTCTGACTCTTCGGGACGGACCACGCTGACCATTTCCACTTTACTAAATTGATGCTGGCGCAACATCCCTCGGNTATCTTTACCCGCGGCTCCAGCTTCGGAGCGAAAACACGGGGTCCAAGCCGTCACCCGTATGGGCAAATCCTTACCGTCCAATACCTTGCCATTTACAAGATTTGTCAATGGGACTTCTGCGGTTGGGATCAGCCAATAATCGTCTTCGGTCCGATAAAGATCATCGGCGAACTTCGGTAACTGGCCGGTACCGTATAGCGCATTTTCACGCACTAAAGCCGGTAACGCCATTTCCATATAGCCAAATTCCTGGGTATGCGTATCCAGCATAAAGTTCGCCAACGCCCGTTCCAAACGTGCCAGAATCCCTTTTAAAATGACGAAACGTGACCCCGACATACTTGCCGCCGTTTCGAAATCCATAAGTCCAAGCTCTTCACCCAGATCAAAATGTTCTGCTGGATGGCTTAAACTCGGCTTTTGGCCGACTTCACGTTCAATCCGATTACCCTCTTCATTGACGCCGTCCGGTGTATCATCATCAGGCAAATTCGGCAGAACTTCCAAAACCGCTTTTAGCTCAGTCGCCGCCTCTTTTTCTGCCTCTTCGGCAGCCGCCATCTTACCTTTTATTCCTGCCACTTCAGCCATCAAAATATCCGCATCACCGCCTTCACTTTTGATACGGCCAATTTCCTTCGATGCTTCGTTGCGGCGTTGTTGCAACCTTTGCATCTCTGTTTGGGCTGAACGCCTTTGTTCATCAAGCGCCAATATAGCTGCCGAGACTGGCTCATGGTTGCGCCTGGCAAGCTTAGCGTCGAAGACTGCGGGTTGGTCGCGAATAAATCTAATATCGTGCATGAAATTTTTTTTGCGTAATTGGATACAGAATATATAAGCGACTACTTCGCCGAAAGCGACAATTGCCTTGCTCTCGTCATCTCTTTCTTCCTAGGCTTCTTCATCATTATTCTTTTTCCGGTCCATTAGGATCGAGCACCAAATAGAAATTTCGTAAAGTAGGATAATCGGAATAGCGAGCGCCACTTGGCTTAATGGGTCCGGAGGCGTCAAGATTGCTGCCGCAATAAACGCAAGTACAACAGCGTAACGCCGTTTTTGCTTTAACATTTCTACTGTCACAAGTCCGGAGCGTGTCAGCAATGTTAGCAATACCGGAAGTTCAAAACTGAGTCCAAACGCAAAGATGAGCCGCATTACCAACGAAAGATACTCATTTACTTTCGGCTCTAATTCAATAGCAAGATTACCGCCAACCGCCGCCTGCTCAAATCCTGCAAAGAATGCCCAAGCTACCGGAAAAACAAAGTAGTAAACGAAAGCCCCGCCGGCAAAAAACAAGACCGGCGTTGCCAATAAAAATGGTAAAAAGGCTCGTTTTTCCTGTTGATAAAGGCCAGGCGCAATAAATTTCCAGAGCTGATTAGCTATGATCGGAAACGCCAAGAAAGTCCCAGCAAAAAAGGCAATCTTAATGTCAGTAAAAAATTTTTCGTGAAGCGCGGTATAAATAAGGCGTTTCGATGTCTGGCCTTGCCAGAGATCCGCTAACGGTGCCACGAGTATATTGAAAATTGGCCCGGCGAAGTAAAACGCTATAAAAAAACACACCACCAATGCAGCCACTGCGAAAAGCAACCGCTGACGAAGCTCTACTAAATGATCCAGAAGCGGCATTTTCTCGTCATCTAGAAAGTCCGTATTATCGTTCTGATTGGACCCGTCACTCATATTTTAGGTTCTTTTGTAGGAGATTTTGTTTCGGACTCCACCTGTTTGATATCGAGATCGGTTTCTAGTCCGTCCTTAATGGTTTCGAACTCCTCTTCCATATCCAAATCTGATGTGATTATTTTTTCTACATCTTCGACCAGATACTCGGGCGAGCTGTCCGCCAAATCTTTCTGGATTTCCTCCAGCTCCGCTTCGCGCGCTAAATCATCAAGGCCAGAGTGGAATTCACTGGCTATTTCTCGCAGGCGCCTAATCCACATGGTAAAAGTGCGCAGCACGCGTGGCAGTTCCTTTGGCCCTACCACCAGAACAGTGATAATCGCGATAAGCATGAGTTCGGGCCAACCAACGTCAAACATCGCAGCCTCGGCCTACAGATCGAGCTAACGGCACCCTATTTTGTATTAGCGTCAGCCTTTTCCCGAGATGTCCCCTTAGTGTCCACCTCGGTTGCCTTGGCATCAATGATTGTCGACTCTGATTCTGCATCGTCCAATGACTTGTCGCTTTTCGGCTCATCTTTGATATTCTGCTTGAAATTTTTGAGTCCTTTCCCGAAGTCCCCCATAATTTGCGAAATCTTTCCGCGACCACCAAAAACCAAAAGTGCGAGCGCTACAAGAATCAAAATTTCCCANGGACCCAGTGACATCGATCTCTCCTTCTTGAATATTTTCCTTATTGAGGTGGAAATTCAAAGCCCCAGGAGCACACCATATAAGGTTGAGAGCCTTAGGGCAAAAGATGGCTACTTTATAAATTATTAATTTTTGGGAAAAATAAAGGTTTGATTGGGATCAAGTTCTACTGCCAGAGCTTGATGTTCGTCTGGTAGAAAACGTCCTGGCATACGAGCATGAAGGTGGATTTCGCCGACTGGTTGCCGGCAGGTACGTAGATGAATCAAACTCGTACGCCCTAACATACGGGAAGCTACTACTTGTACCTGCCATTGCGCACTCGCTTCATTCACCGCCGATAGGCAAACGGCTTCTGGTCGAATTAGTATTTCAACATCTTCACCGTCCGNTAATCCCTTGGCAACAATAAAACCTATTGGCGTATCGACCTTCCCCCCCTGGACCTTACCCGTTAAGTAATTAATTTCACCGAAAAATTCGGCCACAAATTGATTAACAGGCGCACAATAAAGCGTATCCGGCGTCCCTATCTGCTGAAGGTAACCTTCATTCAAAACGGCGATCCGATCGGCCATAAACATGGCTTCTTCCGCATCATGAGTTACCATCAGTGTCGCAGCACCCGACTGTTTGAGAACATGCAATGTATCATCACGAATTTTGTCACGTAGCCGGTTATCAAGGCCTGAGAACGGCTCATCAAGCAATATTAGTGGAGGCTTCGGGGCTAATGCACGCGCAAGCGCAACCCGCTGCTGCTGTCCACCAGACAAGGCATGGGGATAGCGATCAGCAAATTTGTCAATGCCAAGCATTTCCAGGACATTATATACGGCTTCCTGTTTAGCTTTCCCATCCGTCTCATTAAATCCAAAACCTACGTTTTGCTCGATTGTCAGGTGCGGAAATAACGCATAGTCCTGAAACACTAATCCAACGCCACGCAACTCAGGCGGAACATTAAGTCCAGTACCGGATGCAACGGNACGGTCAAGCATACGAATTTCGCCCTGCTGCAATTTCTCAAGGCCGGCCGCCAAGCGCAGTGTGGTCGTTTTGCCACAACCCGATGGCCCAAGCAGGCATACCACCTCCCCTGCCGCGAGAGACAAAGAAAGTGCGTGAACAGCCATCACTCCATCATACGAGTGGCTGATATCAAGAAACTCCAATGCGGCCGAAGGCGCCATCTGTAAACCAAGGTAAATTAATGAAAGCGGCTACCAATACTGAGAATAATTATCAATAGCAAGCCGGGAATTATACCGGTGGCTTGGTTTCTTCAACCGCATCGCTTAGTGATTTATCTTNGAGGTTACTATCGAGTTCATCNTGAACTCCCTCGTGAAGAGTCTTTTCGTCAATATAGTCATCGTCCCTGCTAGAACCCGGTTCACTCATATCGCCATCGGACAATCGCCCGAGCGACATAATGCCAGGGCGAGAGTCTAATAAACCAGCAGCTTTTAATTCATCTATGCCAGGCAAGTCATCTAGGTGTTCAATTCCAAATTCATCAAGAAAGTGTTCGGTCGTTCCCCAAGTTATAGGTCGACCGGGCACACGGCGACGGCCGCGTGGCTTTATCCATTGTGCCTCAAGCAGTATATCCAACGTACCTTTAGACGTCGTCACCCCACGAACCTCTTCTATTTCGGCTCTTGTGATAGGCTGGTGGTAGGCAATAATCGCTAAGGTTTCTATCGCCGCTCGCGACAAACGCCGCTTCACTTCTGCATCGACACGCAGATGTTCGGCCAAATCAGGTGCCGTCCGAAAAGCCCAGGCTTTTTTCCCAACCGAAACCAAATGTACACCGCGGTTCGAATAGAATCCTTTCAATTCAGTTAACAAGTCGTTTAAGTCACTCCCCTCTGGCAGGCGCCCCTTTAATACGCGCTCCCCCACAGGTTCAGAGGAAGCAAATAAAATTGCCTCCAAAATGCGTAATTGTTGAAACCGATCAATACTCATTAAGCTGCCACCGATTTATTACCGCTACGCAAATAAAGTGGAGCAAAGTGTTCCGACTGCTTTAAATTAGCCTCACCAGCTTTCACTAGCTCTAAGGATGCGGCAAACGTAGCGGCCATCGCAGATCTACGGACAATACCGTTAGCGAGGCCTGACGGCAAAAAAGTCTCCAATGTGGTCCACTCTGGCACATCGCCAATCATTTGACGCAGCCACCCAAGCGCCTTTTCCGTTGAGTGGAGTTGGCTTGGATCAATACGCAAAGCCTTAATATTCTCACGATCCCGAAAAGCCCCATACGCGCGAAGCAAATCAAATAATGCCACTTGATAGACAGTATTCCGCACGACCTTAATCGTCTCCGGCGCGCCACGTTTAAAGAATTCACTTCCCAATTGCGGACGCTCAAATAGCTTCTTGCTGACATTTCGCATCGCTTCCAATCGCTGCAGTTGTAATGCGAGTCTAGCTGCCATTTCTGCTGCGCTTAATTCACCTTCTTCGTCCTTTACAGCCGGCAACAACAAGCGAGATTTCAGATATGCCAACCACGCCGCCATGACCAAGTAGTCCGCGGCGATCTCGAGGCGGAGGTCTCGGGCGCGTTCAATGAACAAAATATATTGATTTGCCAATTCCAAAATTGAAATTTTCGTAAGATCAACCTTTTGCTCGCGAGAGAGCGTCAGCAACAAATCGATGGGCCCTTCGAAGCCACCAATATTGAGCACCAGAGCATCGTCCTGCAACGATACTTTTTCTGCGATGGGGTCTTCTTCAAATTCTAAATCTGCCATTCCGATTAAGCTTACNTAAGCNNCGCTCNAAAACCACGAGCCAACCAAAANNGNGTTGNNAAAAGACCNATCAGCGTCACATANCAACCANNTGATTNTAGAANCGGTAACATGTNGAAGNCAANAAGGACAAGATTCACCCNNAANCTTTATANGTNNNTGTTTTTTATNAGANTANTTNTATTTTTTTTACATTTAAAGGTGTGCATAAATTAGCGAAACCACAAAAACCCAAGATTGG
>PBOR01000051.1 GCA_002724395.1 Rhodospirillaceae bacterium
AGAACGTGTTAGGTCGTTGCTACACCAGAACGATTAGGTCGTTGCTATTCCAATCCAAACATTCGTTTGGGATTAGTGAGACCATAACGAATGATAATGCGTAATCAAACTATTTTTTGGCTGGGGTTCACTTTGGGCAAACTGTTGCCGAACGGCACATACACGTAAGCCTCCTATACCGGTAGCTGAGCTACAAAGGCTCCTTAAAGCGTAATCTGAACGTAACTGAATTGTGCTACCTGTGTGCTACCTAATATGAATGTAAAAAAATAAAAGCAAGCCACAGAAGGGACTGTTCTTTAGCACTATCAAGGTAAAGGCCTAAGATCTATAAAGACTTGAAGGCCCATGGAGCCGAACAATTTCCGAATTGCTTGTTATAGACTTTGCTTGGGAAAGGCCAGACAACCTGAGTTCTTCCGCATCCCATCCAACTGGCTTGCCTTGCGCCATACACAGCTGACCATTAATTACAACTGCGTCCACTTGATCTCGGTTGTAATACCGGACTAATTCCCATTCAAAGTCATGGCTGGGGAGACATTCGGGTGCCATCATATCCAAAATCAAAAAATCCGCGGCACAACCCTCTTTAAGATAGCCGTGATTACCGGCGCTACCAGTAGCTTCTGCGCCTTGACCAGTTGCTGCCTCGACCCAAGTCCAAGCGGCCCCACATGAAAAATCGGCTATTGGCAGACCATGTTCAATTCGTTGGCACGCTTCTGCTGCCATGAGGTTTTTAAAACCATCAGCAGAAGTTGTATCTGATCCCATGCCGAAGCGCACGCCCCGCTGCGCAAAACGCAACGCTGGCGCAACAGCATTTCCTTTCCAAATGCTCGCTAGTGGATTGTAGGAAACCGCTGTGTCTGTCTCTACAATCAATTCAATTTCCGCTTCAGAAACAAGCGTAACATGGTGCAATAGAACATGGGGGCCGAGCACGGAATGTTTATGTAATAGTTCGATCGGACGCAGGCCATGAGCCAAAATAGAGTCATGTAATTCCGGGAAATGTTCATTAGAATGTATTTGCAGGAGTATTTTGTTCTTTTCGCAGAAAGCTGAAAGTTTGGAGAGTGTCTCGGGAGAATTGCCCATAAAAGAGCTGCAACAAACTGAGGGACTTATAAGCTCATGTTTTTCACAATGCTCAATGTGTTTAAGAATTACATCTTCAATCTCTGACCAATTTTTATTGCCGTGTCCTGTGCCAATTTCCCCAGAAAATTCATCTAACCCGCAGGCTGAAACGAGCCTTATGCCAGTCTCAAGTGCTGCTTGATGCACCCCGGCATTTTTAAGAAAGCTATTAAGGCCATAATTAACCACCTTTGTAAAACCGCCCCGAAGTGCCTCCCAAAATGCCCATTTAGCCGAAAGATAGCACTGTTCTTGATCCATATCCCTTTCCATTGGATGCCAAATACGTCGCCATATTTGCGCGGGCTCACCCCCAATAAGTGCTTTCCCGAAAATTTGTCCAACATGCGTGTGTGCATCCACGAAACCGGGCACCACTGCCCTACCAGGCAACTTTTCTGCTTCAGGAAAAAGTTCGACGGGGCCGATACCGGTTACCTTAGCACCTGTATATTTAATGGCCCAATCATGCTTCACTCCTTCGTGCGTGAGCAGTACTTCGGGAGCTAGGCAAACGTTATTAGCCGAGAGGTATTCAAAATTCATTTAGTTGATTTTCCTCGCGATGTACGCTTGAGTTGTAAATCTGCTTTTATCACCTACTACCCATTACCTTTTTCTGCGTCAATAAACTAAGTCACGCGTGCCATTCGTAAGTCATTTTACTTACCAGGTAGATGGTTGATACTATCACCTGCATCCAAATTGAAAGCAGACGCAACTTGTTCCGCAAATTTAGCAGCAGCAACCGAGAGATTACGCCCACGTAACTTGATGAGTTGCACTGACATTTTTCGGGGTGCATTTAATATCAATGGTCTCCTTACCAACCCATGGGGATTATTTTCCGAAAGACCTATCTCAATCTCAAAACCAATAGCATCACTATTCAATATGTAATTTTGAAGCAAAATAAAACTATTAGACTTCAGATCAGGGCGCAGTGACAGACGGGATAATTGTGCTTGGGAGTCTAAGATTTTACCGATTGAGAAACTGCTATCGTGCAATGCTAGTGGAAATTCGACGCACTGCGAAAGATTTAACCTTTCGTGCTGAGTTAAGGGGTGGACCGAAGACATAATTGCAAAAATTGACTGTTCGAGTCTCGCGACTGTCTCGAAGCTCTCGGTTGGGAGGGGTGAGAATGTTATTGCCAAATCAGCTTCGTAATTGAGAAGCGCTGCCTCTGATTCCTCTGGGTCAGCAACACTTACGCTGAAATCAACGCCCGGAAACTGTTTTTGGTATTTCAAAATCTGTCTCGGTAAAAAGTGAGGCAGTAAAGGTTGAGAACATGTTATCGATACGGTTCCACGACGGATACCTCGTAGGTCTTCAATCTGTGCCTGTAGTACTTCTATTTCCGCCAAATGTTTTTTGAAAGCATGAACAGCAAGTTCACCAGCAGCATTTAGCCTTACACCTTGCGTATTTTTTTCAAAAATTGGGCCACCCATCTCTTGCTCAAAAGATTGAATTCGTCTGTTGAGTGAAGATGGAGTGATTGCTAATCTTTCGGCTGCCTTTCGGACGGAGCCAGCCCGCACAACCTCTAAAATACATCTGTAAATTATGAGATTACGCATAATAAATTACAGCCAATTTGAAAATTAATCGGTTTAGCCACCCTTGGAATAAGTGCTTCTTGATATATTACACCTTTTGAAACCCCAGGCGCGCGCAGTAACAACAGATGCGATCTACTTTTTGCATAAGGTCGTAGCAAAATTAGCAGCAGACAGCAACAAAGGTCACAACTACTAATTTGGTGTATAGGTTTTCAGATTCCTACTAAAACAAAAAGGTTTTTTCTAAAAAAATATAGCATCCGCAAGTAACTTTCGGAAACATAACACATGTCTACTATATCAGCAGACCCATATAATTGGCCTTTTAACGGCGATCTGCGACCAGAAAATACAGCACTTATTGTAATTGATATGCAGACCGATTTTTGTGGCCCGGGTGGCTATGTTGATAGCATGGGATATGATCTAAACCTAACACGTGTCGCGATTGATCCAATCAAGTCAGTTCTGAAATCAATGCGCAAGAGAAGATATCATATTATTCATACTCGTGAGGGTCACCGTCCTGATTTGTCCGATCTACCAGCTAATAAACGATGGAGATCACAACAAATAGGTGCCGGGATTGGTGATCCCGGCCCTTGTGGTAAAATTCTAATTCGCGGTGAACCTGGCTGGGAAATAATTGATGAATTAAAACCCGACCCTGGTGAGCCTATTATCGACAAACCTGGTAAAGGCAGTTTTTGTGCTACTGATTTAGAACTACTGTTGCGTACCCGTAGTATCGATAATCTTATCCTAACGGGCATTACCACGGATGTTTGTGTTCATACAACTATGAGAGAGGCAAATGATAGAGGGTTTGAGTGTCTGATTCTCGAGGACTGCTGCGGCGCTACCGACAAAGGTAACCACGATGCTGCGATTAAGATGGTAAAAATGCAAGGTGGTGTTTTTGGTGCAGTCTCAGAAAGCCAAACGTTGATGGATCAGCTTGCCTAAATTTTTCAAAATTTATGCAGAAGGATTTCTCACTTACTATACCCACCCTTCGCAAAGCGTATGCGAATGGAATCCATCCCGCCGACATTATTCAAGAAATTTATGGGAAAATTTCCGAGTCTAAAGACTTTAACATCTTCATAAGTTTATATCCCATTGACGAAGTCATTACCCAAGCTGAAGCCCTGGATAAATTAGACCCTAGTACCCCTCTTTGGGGTATACCATTTGTCGTAAAAGATAACATCGACGCAGCAGATTTTGAAACAACTGCTGGTTGCACAGCTTTCGCATACAAACCTGAAAGGGATGCCTTTGTAGTTAGGAGACTTCGAGAAGCTGGCGCTTTATTGATTGGTAAAACAAATCTGGATCAATTCGCAACTGGTTTGGTTGGCACGCGTTCACCCTTTGGGCCATGCCATAATCCCTTCAATCCGGATTACGTTTCAGGAGGGTCGAGCTCGGGCTCCGCCGTAGCTGTTTCACTCGGCCTAGCAAGCTTTGCTCTCGGGACCGATACTGCAGGCTCAGGTAGGGTCCCTGCCGCCTTCAATAATATTGTCGGGTTAAAGCCCACATTTGGGCGCATCAGCGTCCGCGGGGTAGTTCCGGCTTGTAAGTCACTAGATTGTGTTTCAATTTTTGCATTAACTCCTCACGATGCGGCAAATGTATTCGAGGTTGTAAACACGAGGGACCCCTTAGATCCTTGGATAGACGACGCACCTCGCTCCAATTTGGTTTTTTCACATAATTTTAAATTCGGATTACCCGACTGCAGTCAATTAGTATTTGGCAAGAACAGTTTTTATAAAGACGCATTCAAAGCTGCGATAGAATGTATAAAGTCACTTGGCGGCGAAGTTTGTTTGTATGATTATAAGCCATTCGACGAAACGGCCAACCTTCTGTATAATGGGCCATGGCTTGCAGAGCGCCTGTATGCTGTCAGTAAATTAGCCAAGGATAGTGAAGACGCTATTTTACCGGTTATTCGGGAGATCTTGATAAAGGGAAAAGCATTTACTGCACTGCAAACTTTTGAAGCAAAATATAAACTGCAGGAATTGCAAAATGAATGCGCCAAAATTTTAAGTCAAACCGATTTTCTTCTACTGCCGACAGTGCCTTCACACCCAACAATTAAAGCCGTTAATACAGACCCAATCGCTAAAAACGCAGAACTGGGCAAGTACACTAACTTTGTCAACCTTCTAGGTTTATGCGCCATCGCAGTACCAGCGGGCTTTGACACTGATACAGGCTTGCCATTTGGCATTTCTCTTATTGCTCAACCTCATAGTGAACTGAAGCTCGTGGAACTCGCATCACAAATACAACATAAAATGGTAGCATCGCTTGGGGCTACTGGCCACTCAGTTCCCGAAATCATTAAAAGTAAATCACAGCTAATAGCAGAACCAAATATGGTGCGGTTTGCGGTCTGCGGAGCTCACCTGTCAGGACAACCTTTAAATAATCAGCTAACAGAGCGCGGCGCCATCTTCATTGGGGCGGCGAAAACAGCACCTGTATACCAATTTTATGCGTTGCCTGATGATACTATCAAACGACCAGGGCTTGTTCGTCAGAATAGAGGAAAGTCAATCGATTTGGAGCTTTGGGATATACCTGAAGCGAATTTGGGAACTTTTATAGCCAGCATTCATGCACCACTTGGTGTCGGTCGTGTTGAACTCGCTGATGGAACCGATGTTCTTGGCTTTATTTGCGAGAGTTACGCTATACAAAATGCGGAGGATATTACTGATTTTGGAAGTTGGCGTTCATACATAAGCTCAAAAACAAACTGATAAACAAAAGTCATTAAGGAAAATCTAAAAATATAAGTAAGGTAGTCTCTTAAACTGGTTTCATAAGTATCGCCCCCTAATTACCAAAATTTTTATTATTTATGGTCCAAATACCAGTTTATTTAGAATAATTTCGAGACAAACTAGTCTTAAATTTAGATTACATTGTAGAATTTTTTTGAGCCAAATGAGTCGCAAGAAAAGGTTCTGCTCAGATTTCCTTCCTAATAATTAGCCCAATCAAAATTTTTTGATGCTTTTTCTGAACCGCCCTGGAGCGAAAATAGCATCACCATGAGTATTTTGAATGTAGCACAATAGGTTCCCGTTATTCGCCTACCTAAAATGTAAAAAACATTGCAAGGAGTACATTATGAAATGGATGTTTAATAGTCGGAACTTATTGATGATGAGCGGCTTAGTTGCTTTCATTGCAGCTCCAGCATCTGCCGACAAGATGAAAGCAACATTAGCACAAAGTATTTCACCGTTAGCTGCTATTGCTACCGTTGCGAAGGCAAAAGACTTTTATGGAAAACATGGACTCGATATAGAAGTCAAATATTTCACGAGCGGCAAACGAAGCTTAGCAGCCGTTATGGGTGGAGGTGCAGATATTGCTACAAATGCAGAGTCTCCGACCACCGCAGCAGCAATGGCAAAGCAACCTATCGCTTTTTTAGCCAGAATAAACTACGCGTTTGTGAAAACACTAGTAAGTGAAAAGTCGGGTATAAAAAGTATTGCTGATCTAGCTGGAAAAAAAATCGGGTACACGGTCGGAACTGGAGGCCAAGTCTACACCAATTACCTATTAAAAAAGGCTGGCATCACAGAAAAAGATGTGACGCTTGTTAATATGCGTCCGCAAGAACTGCTTCCAGCTATGGCCGCAGGTAGCGTGGATGCTATAAATAGCTGGGAACCAAACATTACCAATGCCAAGCGAGCTGTTAAAGGGTCGTCAATTATTGACACCAAGGGTATCTATGCGGAGTCATTCAACGTTTTAACGCTTCGACCATTTCTNNATAAGAACCCAGAATTATTTGTNANATTAATGCGNGCTTATATNGANGCTGANAANTTCNTNAAGAANAACCCNGAGGANTCNATTAAGATNGTNGCNAAACGCGCNGGCATGCAGCCATCGGACCTCAAAGCCATNTGGAATGATTATACNTTTTCNGTNGTGTTGGATGATAAGACAGTNAAGGTGTTAAAAGCCCANGCTGCGTGGCGACTTGAGACCGGCAATCATCCAGAAGGTGCAAAGATGCCTGACTTCATGAAAGTAATTGAGCCAGCCCCATTAAGAAAAGTTGATCCAAGTCGAATTCAAATCACTGGTATGTAAAAAACATATTTCGTTAGGAGTTTAGAAATTTTTCTAAGCTCCTAACGTTTAATCAGAGTTGCTTCATGCCAGACAAGCCTAGGTCAAAGATAAATAGCCGGTACTATATTTTCTTCTCGGCAATATCGATCCNATTTTTTTTGTTTATTTGGGAGTTAGCCGCTCGAGCAGAGGGTTCAAACATGGTTTTATTCCCTCCACCTACACTTGTGGTAGAGGGAATGACTAGATGGATTGAAAGTGGCGACTTTGTAATTGATTTATGGACTAGTGTAAGGCGCGTTGTAGTAGGCTTCCTTCTCGGCTCGAGTATGGGCGTAATAATGGGTGTTCTGACTGGTCGCGTACAATTGATCTCAAGTTTCCTCTCACCGGTTTTTCATATTCTCCGACCAATTCCGCCAATAGCATTTATACCTATTGTTATTTTATGGTTTGGTCTCTCAGAGACTGGCAAGCTTTTTCTTATCTTTTGGGGTGTGTATTTTATGGTTTGGATTTCTACACATCTTGCTGTTCAAAATGTGGATAAGGGCCTAATTAGAGCTGCACAAGCGCTAGGAACACCGGAACATCTAATGCTGAAAGAGGTAATCTTTTTTGGCGCTTTACCAGTTATTTTTGTTNGTTTACGAACCTCTGTGGGCATCTCTTTTTATACACTTGTAGCAGCTGAGCTTGCAGGGACGGTTGCGGGTGTTTTTTTTCGAATTGATATTGCTCAACAGAACCTCCAAACAGGACAAGTTTTAGGCGGATTGCTGGTACTGGGCACAATGTCTTTTGCAGCTGATAGAGCCTTCGGTGCTCTAGCAAAAAAACTTGTCTGGTGGAGATAAGGTAACTGTTCGTTCTCTTTAACGGTAGTGTTTGATGATCCAGGAAAAACCAGTAATAGATCTTAAAAAGATATCCGTCATTTTTGATACAAAAAACGGTGACTTTCTCGCTGTCGACAGAGTATCTTTAGAAGTGATAGCTGGAGAGTTTATTTGTCTATTGGGGCCATCTGGATGTGGAAAATCGACTGTCTTAAATGCAATTGCCGGTTTTGAACCTTACATCGGAACGATATCCGTGTTGGGCAACCCAGTCTTTGGCCCCGGCCCCGAACGAGGCATGGTTTTTCAACAGCCAAATCTTTTTCCATGGAGGACAGTTCGCGGAAACATAAGCCACGGGCCGCGAATGCGCGGCAAATCAAAAGAAGAAGTCACCCACATAACCGATGACCTAATGGGTATGGTGGGTTTGACCAATTTCTCAAATAGCTATCCGCACATGCTTTCAGGAGGCATGCAACAAAGAGTGGCACTGGCACGGGCTCTCGCGAACGAACCGAAGATACTGTTAATGGACGAACCCTTTGGTGCACTCGATGCACAAACCAGATCTATCATGCAAGAGCATCTCCTAAGCATATGGACCCGATTAAATACTACTATTGTATTTGTTACGCACGATGTCGAAGAGGCTATTTTTCTAGCGGACAGAGTTTTTATTATGACTGCTAGCCCAGGCAGAATCAAAAGCAACTTTTCCGTAGACCTCGATCGACCACGCGACATGAAAACTTTGAATAGTCGGACCTTTCTGAAACTTCGTCAACATTGTCTCGAAGAAATCAGAGAAGAAAGCGTCCGTGCCTTCAGCCAACAAGGTATTATATAAAAGCGCGTTTACTTTATAGAGGACCAATCATTTATTTTCTGGTGAAAAAATAATGTCGAGTGAAAAAGATAAGAAACCTCATCACAGTTCACAATCTGATGCCGCGTTAAAAACNGCAGCTTTGGAAGCTGTCTTGTTAGAAAAAGGCCTCGTTGATAGGGAAACTTTGGATGAATTAATTGACTTTTATCAAAATGAAGTCGGCCCAAGAAATGGGGCTAAAGTGATTGCTAAAGCATGGTCAGATCCCGAATATAAGCAGTGGCTATTAAGTGATGCTACATCTGCTATTGCCAGCCTTGGTTTTAGCGGACGCCAAGGCGAGAATATGGTTGCCATCGAAAACACCAAAGAAGTTCATAACATGGTGGTATGTACGCTGTGTTCTTGCTATCCCATTCCTGTCTTAGGATTACCACCAACATGGTATAAATCAGCTCCCTATAGGTCTAGAGCTGTTATTGAACCAAGAGCAGTTCTCGAAGAATTTGGACTTCGCTTTTCAAATGACGTCCAAATTCGTGTTTGGGACTCCACGGCTGAGTTACGATATCTGATAGTACCTATAAAACCCCAGGGGACAGAGAATTGGCCCGAAGAAAAATTAGCTAAGTTGGTGAACCGAGATTCGATGATCGGTACTGGCTTACCTTACAATGCATCAGAGGTGAGCGTATGAACAGTATTCATGACATGGGGGGCTGCCATGGTATGGGTGAAATTTCGCGAGAGCAAAATGAACCCTTCTTCCATGAGACGTGGGAAGCTCGATTATTTGCTTGCCAGTTCGCAATGAATGCATGCGGTTCATGGACTTTAGATCGCGTTAGGTGGTTTAGAGAACAAATGCCTGGACCACTATATTTGAATTCAAAATATTATGAGATATGGCTTGATGCATTAATAAGNCTAATNATAGATGCGGGCTTTGCCTCTGCAAATGAACTGAAAACAGGCAATTGTGAGGATAACGTTAAAAGGTTTAGCCCAGCTTTGCGGCCTGAAAATGTTAAACGCCAGATGCTAAAAGGCATAACCTCACGCCGCGAGAATTCTGAAATCGAACAAAGATTTTCCCAGGGCGACCAAGTTCGAGCGCTTAATATAAATCCTAAAAGTCATACTCGCCTACCTCGTTATGTGCGAGGTAAAAGTGGAGTTGTGGAAGCAAGGCGTGGTGTCTTCGTGTTTCCTGACACTAATTCTCAAGNGTTAGGAGAGAAACCACAAACCGTTTATAGTGTTTGTTTCAAACCCGAGGAGATTTGGGGACCAGNTCATAAACACCAAAATGATTTGATTTATGTTGATATGTGGGAGAACTANCTTGAAAAAGTGTAGCCAATAAATGTTCGNCAACAAAAAANAACANAATTTTAATGAAAAATGGGAAGCNCANGCTTTTGTGCTNGTTTGCCATCTCAATGAACTTGGATACATCTCNTGGNCAGAATGGACAGAACTACTTTCAAANCANTTACGANNNCNNAAAAAAAGCCAAGAGTTTACTGGGAATAGACCGTACTACGTTAGCTGGTTAGCAGCGGCGGAGGAAATACTAATACAAAACGGATTGGTGACATCTGATGAGTTGTTTCGAAAGAAGGAAGATCTTCAGCTTGTTGAATTGAAAAATCGTCACTGAGGTGAAATCGAATTCTTGCTCCGATATTTCATTTATTTCGTGTTTAATTTTGCACAAAGTTAGCGCCCAGAAAAATGAAGGAGCATTGCAAAAGGTACATGAGAAGAGACTTGGACAGTTACGGTAAGCACCCAACGTCAAATTCCCTAAATCTGAATTTAAGCTAAAGAAACAACATGTCAGATACTTGTCTATCATTCAAAAATATCAGGCAAAGTTATTTTAGCAATAATACAAAAGTCGAGGAATTATTTGGACGGCTCATTCAAAAAATTGAAAATCGTCGTGACGACGGAGTATGGATCACCTTAGTCCCAAAAAAGCACATTATGAGGCGCGCAAAAGAACTTGATCTATTACCAGTTTCCAAAAAAAAAGAGCTCCCGCTTTTTGGCCTACCTTTTAGTGTAAAGGACTGCATCGATGTAGCCGGATTACCAACTACATCTGCGTGTCCAAAGTATAAATACTCCGCCCACCACACTAATTTAGCGGTTCAAAGAGCATTGGATGCTGGAGCAATTCTCCTCGGCAAAACAAATATGGACCAATTTGCTACTGGCGTCGTTGGAGTAAGAACGCCTTATGGCGTTGCAAGAAATCCCTTCAACCCGGAATACATACCCGGTGGGTCGAGCTCTGGTTCGGCTGTATCAGTTTCTGCTGGCCTCTGTGCATTTGCATTTGGAACAGATACAGGCGGATCCGGTCGTGTACCTGCGAGTTATAATAATATTGTTGGCCTAAAACCAACTCTTGGACTATTGAGCCGCGTCGATATGGTAAATGCTAGTATGCATTTTGATACAGTGTCGATATACGCACTTACAGCATCTGACGCCAAAGAAATACTCCAGATATGTGAAGCCGTCGATGATCGAGATGCTTACGGGCGCAAGAACCCAGCAAAACCCACTTTAGGTAAACCTGAAAATTTGCGTATTGCTATTCCGAAAACAGATGATCTGGAGTTTTTTGGAAATATAAATGCGGAAGCGTTATATCAGACGGGTATCGAGACGCTTGCCGCTTTGGGCCATAAAATTAATGAGATTGAATTTGATACCTTTTTTGAGACAAGTAAGATGATGTTTGAGGGTCCGTTGTTAGCCGAACGGTATGCTGCGGTCGGAAAATTCGTTGAGTGCTTCCCAGACGAGATTGATCCAACTGTAAAATCAGTGATTAATGCTTCAAAGAATTTCACGGCAGTCGATGCTTTCAATGCAATTTATCAGTTAGACCGCAATATTCGATACATTCAACAAGTGTTTAATGATGATGATATTATAGCGGTACCAACTGTAGGAACCGTATATCGAATAGATGAAGTTTCAGCAGATCCGTTTTATACGAACTCAACAAATGGGCTTTACATGAACTTCGTTAACATGGCCGATCTTTGCGCTATATCGGTGCCAAACGGATTTCTAAAAAATGGTTTACCTATGGGGATTACCCTAATTGCTCCTGCATTCAATGATCTTATTTTATGCGACCTAGCTACCGAATTGCATCCTCTGAGAGTTAACACTATGGGCGCAACGCAATTTCGACTGAAAACCTAAGTTAACTGCGATACAGACAGTGAAGTGACTGGGGTTTATGATCGGTACGAATATTTAGATGAAAAGAAAACGGCCCTACAAGGTTGGGCCGATCTGGTTCTTCTTTTCTGACTTCGTCTTAACCGGTTCAGGAGATTCGGGATGCAAGAGCGGTATCTGGGCGATGTGCATGATTTTTTCAAATATCGTTTTCTGAGGCATCTAGCGTCAGCGACGTCCTTCCGTATTGGCCTCAATTGGTATCTCACGCGTCCGGAAGATGTTGATTCGCCTAAACGGAAGGACGGGGAGCAAAGGTTTCATCTGCTGGGAAATGATAAGAAACAATGGAGGGGTTGGGATTCGGATCTCTTTGAGAAACTGGTCCTATGAGTAGGTCATTCCGCTTGTTTGCGGACATAGGCGGCACAAATGCCAGATTTCGGTTGGTGGACAAAAGCGGACCAGTTTCGACTAAAGTCCTGCAAGTTCCGGAGTACACTGAAAGCCTAGCTCTTCTTGAGTCCGCGATGAAGAAGCTTGGTTGCACCGAAGTGACCGAAATTCGTATTGCTGTCGCCGGTCGGGTCAAGGATGGGCGTGCGGCGCTTACCAATAGTGCATTGGTCTTCGATGCCGAAGCGTTGTCCAAGCATCTTGCCACTGAGCCTGTGGTAATACTGCAGAATGATTTGCAGGCAGCAGCGTTTGGCCTTCCGTTTCTCAAAGATGAGGACTCATTTCCGCTCGGCAAGAATAGGAATAAACCCGATCCCACACAGCCACTCGCACTGATTAGCGTCGGAACCGGACTTGGAATATCTGGATATTTTCCGGGCGAAGCCGAAAACTTTGTGCTGGCGACGGAGGGAGGCCATGCAACCTTGCCTGCCACAACGGACGCTGAGCTTAGAATCATCCAGGCATTGGCCAAGCGTTTCGGACATGTTTCCGGCGATCGCGTGCTTTCGGGATCTGGCCTCGTCGTACTTTACGAAGTGATGACGCGTGCCACCGCACCGAATCCTGCGGACATAGTTGACGGTGCACTTAAAGGCGATTCGATCAAAATAGAAGTCCTAAACCAATTTTGCGGTTTTATCGGCAGTGTTGCGGGGAATCTGGCACTAACTTATGGCGCTTGGGGAGGTGTATTTCTCGGTGGCGGTATACCTCCTCGCTTCGCTGACTTTCTGGTGCAATCCCCCTTCCGCGAACGCTTCGAAGCAAAAGGCCGGTTTAGGTCTGATCTTCAAAATGTGCCCACGCGTTTAATATTGCGCGGCGACATTGCATTGCTCGGGTTGGCCGAAGCGTGGCACCCAACCGCGTAATTCCTTTACTACGATTGCTCAAATAGCCAAATCACTACGGCCCCACGAGTTCGCCAAAGAAGTATATCGGTGTAGAAGGTTCTTAGCTAATGTCAGATTTTCGCGATGCATACTCACCTATCGTCGATCAAATGCGCAGATAATGCGCCGCTACCTTAAGTAAGGTTATTGTTCGCAACCAAAATTCAGATTGGAAAATTGTAATGGGGCTTTATTATTATTTTGGTACTAGAGACTAGACTGCATCTGACTGTAGTAGGGTCCAAGATTCTGCTGGCACTGAAAGGAAAAAGCTCCTGAAAAATTTTTGGCCTTCAAGGGCTCCTTCAAAGGAGTTTGCCACAAATGTCGCGCTGTTTCTGGATGTGGATGGCACACTGCTTGAATTTGCAGACAGACCCGAAGCCGTTTCTCCAACTGACGGACTGACAGATATCTTGCTCGGCCTTCAAGGGACGCTAGGCGGTGCGCTTGCCTTAATCAGTGGGCGAACGATCGAAGAACTGGATCGGATTTTCAATCCAGTTCGGCTGCCGATTGGGGGACAGCATGGGCTAGAGAGACGCGACGCGAAAGGCCGGATATTTTCTGCCCCACCCGCGCAATCGCTAGACGAGATACGGTCATCACTGAAGGAATTCGCCGATCAAAATGACGGTACGTTGCTAGAAGACAAAGGAGCAGCCTTAGCACTGCATTATCGCACGGCGCCATCCTTGCAAGTTGCCGCAGAAAAGCTGATCGTTCAATTAATTAATGACCGAAACGATCTGCATTACCTCGCCGGAAATAAGGTGTTTGAGATCAAGCCTCATTCTGTCGACAAGGGCGTCGCCATAAATCGCTTTCTAGGCGAACCTCCATTCGCCGGACGGATGCCAATTTTCCTCGGCGACGACGTTACCGACGAAGATGGATTTCGAGCTGTTAATAGTGTTGGTGGCACTTCAATCCGAGTAGGCAACGTAGCGAAGTCCATAGCGCAATATTACCTTCCAAGTGTAAGTTCCGTGCATGATTGGCTGGGCGCGGTTTTGACGGATCTCAAAAGGAAGACGTCGTGAATTCGACACTTGAATTAAGCGTAATTGGAAATTCGACGATCAGCGCGTTGCTCGATAAAGACGCGCGGATTGTATGGGGCTGTTTCCCCCGCTTCGATGCCGACCCGACGTTCTGCGCACTGTTGAATAATGGCGACGACGAAGAAACAGGTTTCTTTAATATCACTCTTCTCGATCAAGTAAGGTCAGAGCAAAAATATCGCCGCAATTCCGCAATCGTCGTCACAAAACTTTTTGACGACAACGGTAACGCCGTTGAAATCACAGATTTTGCGCCGCGCTTTAAGCAGTTCGGCCGTGGTTTCCGACCGACCATGCTCGTGCGTCACATCCGTCCTCTTCATGGAACTCCCAGAATTTGCATTCGTCTGCGGCCAGCCTTCGACCACGGCGCACAGCGCCCAGCGAAGACCCGCGGTTCAAACCACATACGTTATGTGATGCCTAATTTGACACTCCGGCTCACCACTGACGCATCGATTGCCTATATCGACGAGGAAATCCCCTTTGTTCTGGAAGCGCCGATTACGCTGATTCTTGGACCGGATGAAAGCCTGACAGATAGTGTTTCACAAGTGGGCAAGACGTTTTACGAGCGGACCAACGACTATTGGCGCGAGTGGTGTCGCTCTCTCTCGATTCCGTTCGAATGGCAGGATGCTGTGATCCGCGCAGCGATCACTCTAAAACTCTCTAGTTTCGAAGAAAGCGGCGCGATTATTGCCGCGCCTACAACCTCGATACCGGAAGCAGCAAATTCGCAACGCAACTGGGATTACCGGTTCTGCTGGTTACGCGATTCCTATTTCGTGGTGCATGCACTTAATAGTCTAGGCGTAACGCGAACAATGGAAGGCTACCTGAGCTACATCAGCAATATCGTCGCTGCGACTGATGACGGCTATTTGCAACCCGTGTTCGGGATCACAATGGAAAGCGATCTCGCTGAGCGTGAGGTGTCATCGCTTAAGGGCTACAACGGAATGGGGCCAGTTCGGGTCGGAAACGGGGCTCACACCCAGGTCCAGAACGACGGCTATGGCAGTGTAATCCTAGCATGCGCGCAAAGTTTTTTCGACCGGCGGCTCTCGAAGTTAGGCGATGAAATACTTTTAAAACGATTGGAACGGCTCGGCGAACAGGCCGTTCAGCGCTGGGATGCACCAGATGCTGGCCTTTGGGAACTAAGGACGCGGCAGGAAGTGCATACTTTCTCCAGCTTGATGTGCTGGGCCGCTTGCGACCGGCTCGCACGAATATGTGAGCACTTAGAATTAGAAGATCGGCGCGTCTACTGGCAGATTCACGCAGATAATATCAAGGAAGGTATCCTTCAACGAGCGTGGAATTCCGAGATAAATAGTTTTGCCGATACCTTTGGGGGTGACGGCGCAGACGCGAGCTTGCTGTTGATCGCAGAGTTAGGGTTCCTTCCGCCGAAGGATCCGCGTTTTATCGGTACGCTCAAGATGATCGAAGAGCGGCTGCGCAAGGGACCTTATCTCTATCGTTACAATAGGCCGGACGATTTTGGAATACCGGAAACATCGTTTAATATCTGTACGTTCTGGTACATAGACGCGCTTACCGCTGTTGGGCGCACCGCAGAGGCGCGAGACTTGTTTGAGAATATGCTGGCATGCCGCAACCGGATGGGACTGCTCTCGGAAGATGTCGATCCGATCGCTCGGCAGTTATGGGGTAATTTTCCACAGACCTATTCAATGGTCGGACTCATTAAGTCGGCGATGAAACTGTCGAAACCCTGGGAGGTAGCGTTTTGAGCCGCCTTGTCGTCGTTTCGAACCGGGTCATGCTGCCCAAACTCACCAAAAAGGAATCGACCGGTGGCCTAGCGGTTTCTGTGCTCGATGCGCTGGAACAGCACGGCGGCATTTGGTGTGGTTGGAGTGGAAACTTGGTTGCCGGAGAACCGCCCGACATTGATATTATTGATGTTGGCAACATTACCTATGCAACCGTCGACCTTCCTAAAACGGATTACGATCAGTTTTACAATGGGTATTCCAACCGAGCGCTTTGGCCGCTTTTTCATTACCGGTTAGACCTCGTCGAATACTCGCGCGAAAACTACGAAGGATATATGCGGGTAAACGTTCGCTTCGCCGAACAACTTCAGCCTCTTTTGCACGACGACGATCTTGTTTGGATCCACGACTATCATTTCATTCCGCTTGCGCGCGAATTGAGAGCGCGCCGCTGCCGGCAGCGTATGGGCTTCTTTCTGCATGTACCTTGGCCGAGCAAAGAAGTTCTGACGGCATTACCGGATCATCTGGAACTCGTAGAAGCGCTTCTGGAGTTCGATGTAATTGGTTTTCAGACCAAAGGTTACGTTCTTACTTTCCTCGACTATGTAGTCCGCGAACTGGGCGGCACAGTGGACGCTGATGGATATCTATATGCTCTGGGAAAACGGGCGAGAGTTCAGCATTTTCCAATATCGATTGAAACTCAGAGCTTTATGGAACTCGCTGACCAAGCCGAGGATTCGAACCATGTTCGTCGCTTAGTGCAAAGCATGGGTAATAAGAAGTTGATTCTCGGTGTCGACCGTCTCGATTATTCCAAGGGTCTGATTAATCGATTTAAGGCCTATGGGCATCTGCTTCAGACGCATCCCGAGCATCACCGGTCGACAACCTTGATGCAAATCGCGCCGACGTCCCGCGGCGATGTTCTGCAGTATCAAGATATTAGGCAAGAACTGGAGACGGAAGCAGGGCACATCAATGGTACGTACGCCGATTTCGATTGGACGCCGGTTCGTTATTTGAATAAAGGATTCAGTCGAAAAATCTTAGCAGGATTCTTTCGAAGAAGTCAGGTCGGTTTGGTGACACCATTGCGGGACGGTATGAATCTGGTTGCAAAGGAATATGTTGCGGCGCAGTCCCCTGCCGATCCCGGCGTATTGATATTATCGCGCTTTGCAGGAGCCGCGGAGGAGATGGATGGAGCACTTATTGTCAATCCATACGACCTGGCCAGCATAGCGAATGCAATGGATCAAGCCTTGACCATGTCATTAGAGGAGCGGGTTAAGCGATGGGCGCGTATGATTGATCAACTGCAGTCTTTTGACGTGAACCATTGGCGTAAGAATTGTCTCAAGGTCATAGAGAACATTCCGGAGAAATGGAAAAAGCTTTAGGGTGCCTTATTGAAAAGATATAGCCGGTAAAGCTTCGATCAGGCTTTCAATATACTTAGTCTTTCGCTAATCGAATGCTGTTTGAGGCAACAGGTTATAAAGCATTTATTCAGCCAATTGTTGAAGTCGCGCCACCAATCCTGCTGACGAAACGTCTAGACCATCGGCGGTTGTACACCCGGCTATGATTGGGAACAACTCTCTGGCCAACTGCTTGCCAAGCTCAACACCCCATTGATCGAAAGAATTGAGATCCCAAATTATTCCCTGGACAAAAATCTTGTGTTCGAAGAGCGCGATTAGACGGCCTAAAGCAAAGGCGTCTAACTGGTGATACATGATTGTTGTCGAGGGTCTGTCACCAGGAAAAGAACGATGCCGTGCCAGACGTTTTGCATCAACTTCGCTCCAGCTCTCTGCCTTCATTTGCGCGCTTGCCTCGTCTTCGGTTTTACCAAACGCCAAGGCCTGAGCCTGAGCGAGACAATTCGACACTAGGTGCAGGTGATGATCGCCCTGCTCCTCACGAGGTTTGGCGGCCAAAATGAAATCGACAGGAATAATGTCTGTGCCCTGATGGAGTAGTTGGAAGAAAGAATGTTGGGCGTTGGTGCCGGGTTCACCCCAGACAACAGGGCTCGTGGATAAAGAAATGAAATCACCCGTGCGGCCAATGCTTTTGCCGTTCGATTCCATATCCAGCTGCTGGACATAGGCGGGGAATCGTTCGAGGCGCTGGTCATAGGGAATCAAGGCTACGGTCTGGCATCCCATGGCATTCCTGCGCCAGATACCGACCAATGCCAATAAGATAGGTAAGTTTTCTGCCGGCGGTGCCGTCCTAAAGTGATCGTCCATTGCCTTTGCGCCGGCCAGCAATTCGCGAAATTTTACCGCGCCCACTGCAAGTGCGATGGGCAGACCGATAGCACTCCAAAGCGAATAGCGCCCGCCAACCCAATCCCAAAATCCAAAGACTCGGTCTTCTGGGATGCCAAAGTTAGCACAAGCCTGAATATTGGTAGAGACCGCCGCCATGTTGCTCTCAGCGTATCTGTCCAGCCAAGCCCGGGCCGAATACGCGTTGGTCATGGTCTCCAGTGTGGTGAATGTTTTGGAGGCGACAATGATCAACGTTCGGGCCGGATCCAATCCTTTGAGGGTATCCGTCAAATGAGCACCGTCCACGTTGGAAACGAAATGCACTCGGGGCCCGTCATGGTCCGGTCTGAGCGCCCGGGTCACCATTGCTGGCCCCAAGTCCGAGCCCCCAATACCAATGTTGATGATGTCTTCAAATTGGTTGTCCAGCCGAACCTTTTCGGCGAACACAAGAAAACGATCGAGAATTCCCAAAACATCGTCGGATCCGGGCGCCACAGCGCCGCCCCTGAGCGCCATGTGAAGGACAGGACGTTGTTCGGTTAGGTTCCAGGCTTCGCCGCGGAAGATGGCGTCACGCTTGACTTCAACCTCAGTGACCCGCGCGAGGTCAACGAGAACTTTCAGTGCATCCGCGTCCAGTTTTTCTTTCGAAAAATCGATTGTTAGGTCGTCGAGTGTCACTGACAGATCATCAAACCGGTTGGCGTTATCGGCAAACAGTTGACGAAGATGGATCGGGCTCAACCGGGCTGCCTCATCGGTAACACGTCTCCAGGCGTATTCGAGTGTCATGGTAACTCCAAATTTTCGGATTTAAGATTGAACTGGGTCACTAAATCCCAATCAACCCCTACAAATTGGTCCGCATGATAATTCGCAAGCATTTGACGTTCAACGCCACGACTTCCGAATGGGTTTGAGATACGCGTTCTAAAGGCTTCGTATAAACAAATAATACTCATTATTAATGAACCATCTTATTATCGTTTCTGCCGGTTACGGTTTGAATAGCTGGAGGAATACGAGTGTCAAATTTTGCAAGATTGTGTGGCGTTTTCATTCTCTTATTTGCTGGAGGCTGCGTCTCGAATAGCTCCTTAGAAAACTCTGCTGCAAGGATACCCATGATAGATGCGTTCAGTCATGCCAGCAAAAACGTTGATCTCGATGACATAATTCCATTGATGAACAAAGCAGGAGTGACACGTACACTATTGTCTGCGATGCGTGGGTTTAACTGGCGCGAGATTAGTGCTTTTGCCCGGTCTAATCCGGCACGGATAACAGCATCGGTGCGAATAAAAGGTGGTGTCTATCGTGATAATTCACCAAGGTATTACCGGCGTCTGGAGGAGCAACTCAATGATCCAAATTTCGGAGCTATGGCAGAGATCATGATATACCATGCTGAAAGACGAAGAAAAGACATCCCTGAAAGAGACATGGATTTTGCAGTGCCTCAGCCGGCTGCTGCAATCTCTGCTGCTCGGTCCAAAGGATGGCCCATTGTTTTGCACATTGAATTTCAGTCGATTCCAGGTGATACATTACAGAGATCATCATTTATGAATCAATTTGAAGAATTTCTTCAACGCCAGGATGGATACCCAGTTGCGCTTGCTCATCTCGGGCAATTAAAGGCAACCGAGGCCCAGAGATTTCTCAGAAAACACAAAAATCTGCACCTAATTACGTCTAAAGCTAATTGGTACATTATTAACCAAAAGAATCAACCATGGACCGAAATGGTCAGTGCTGGAGGTTTGGTTCCGGCCTGGCGTAAATTGGTTCTTCAATATCCAGATAGATTCATTCTCGCCTTTGGTAATGAATGGCCGGAAGATTGGGGGCGGTTCTACATAAATCAGGCTAGAGTTTGGCAAAAAGCGCTGCAAAGCTTACCTTCTGATGTTGCGCATGCGGTGGCACATCGTAATGCTGAGCGCCTATGGAGATTACCGCCAGCACAGGCAAGTCACTACAAAAAAATCAAGGCTTTTGTAGAATGATGTAATTGTTTTTAGGGGTATTTGAAGGCTTGAGCGACAGCAGCCCAGACACTGAGCATGCGAGGGGGCTCATGGGCTTTAGTGATCAAACCCCGCGCGATTGATCATTGCTGTCGGGCGTAGTCTAATTGGTTGTAGCCGACGGATTCGAGCAGTCGGCGTTGCAAGAGGGGGCGAAGTCTTAGCTCCTATAGAGAAATTTTTGAACTAATGGACTACTGAATAGCTACCGATATGAAGGTATAAACATGACATATATCGATATAACAAAAATAGAGCTTTCGCACGATCGACTGGAGAAGCTCTTGGAACAGAGGTTAGGAAATCTGGACAACAAAAAATTAGTGGCAGAGATAGATCAAAGAATTTGGGATTTATATGGTGAAGAATGGTGCGTTTTATTTACAGATTTGGCAGGCTTTTCCAAACAAGCTAAAGACTATGGGATTATACATTTTCTGCAAACAATTAAAGAATCAGAGAAAATGTTTTCACCAATTATTGAAAAATATGATGGCTTTGTTGTGAAATCTGAAGGTGACAGCTTAATCGTTATTTTCAGATCTCCCAAAAAAGCAATTAAATGTGTTGTTGAAATGCAGTATACTTCACAAAAATATAATGTGGATCGCCCTGATGTAGATCAAATACATCTTTGTACTGGAATGGGTTGGGGAAAAATTCTTCGAATCCCCGGGAAGACAGTCGACGTTTTTGGTGAAGAAGTAAATTTTGCCGCTAAATTAGGTGAAGATACGGCAAAATCCGGCGAGATACTAATTACAGAACGGTTGGCCCAGAACTTCCCAGAAGTCGAACAAATTGACATCGTGGAATTTGGTAGTATAAACAGCGGAAAGCAGAAGGTATTTAAAGCTATCTATTAGAGAAAAAAAATTAATACTTATAAAATACAAATAATCACTCTATACTGCAAAAAATTCCATTTTAAATAAATCTATTTGACGAAGTGTGGGACACCGAGCTTGATACCGCCGCGCAAGGTTGGTTCTACGAAGCCGGTATCAGCGAAGCCGAAGCGCAGAGTTTAGTGAAGCACTGGCGTGAGTCCGAAATTGGCCCTTCTGATGAGGAACGCGAGTTTCGGCGGCGTGATACCTCGGAGTATCTCCAACGGCTCTGGGGGGACGATTTTGACTCAAATATGAATGGTGTTCGCGCGGTGGCCAAAAGCCTCGGCCCCAACTTTATGAATTTCGCAAACCGCACCGGCCTCGGCGACGACCGGGTCGTCCTTCAAACGCTGCACCGTGTGGCGCTAACCAAAGGAGTGAAATGATGGAACCTTGGACAGATAACCAATGCCATTGGTTAGAGCGGGTAGAGGAACTTGAAGAAGCTGCCACACGCGCCGAGAACCAATTGGCAGAACTAAAAGCCGCCTACTTTAAAGACCTTGCTAATGAAGAAGATGTTACCTCCCAGCGAGAATTGCTTGATGCAGCCGAATTGAAAGCTACCGAAGCAGCCGAAACTTTAAAGGCAGCTAAGGAACAGCTTGCCGAGGCAATAAGGCTAGATGCTACCGAAGATAATGAATTTCGAGCTAGTGCCATTCAAACAGCGCAAGGAGAGATGCGCGAATACCAAAGGAAAGCGCTAGATAGTTTAAAGCCGTTTATCGAAGCACTTCAGGCTTTTGAAGCTGAAGCCGAGGAAATGGACTACGTTGCCGATAATCCGCTGCGGCGCTTGATGCATGATCGATATGGCCCTGTAGCACTCTTCATGACCGCAATGATTACGAAAGAGGTGCCGTTACTGATTGAGCCACTGGCGCGTTGTGCCTCTAATAGCAAAGACACCGCCCAATGGTGCGAGGGTAAAACCCTAGAAGGTGTAAGCGAGGATTACTTAACTGGCTTTGAAAAGCGCAACCCAATTGATTGGGGGTCGTTTTGAAACCGCGCATAAAACGTTCAGAGCGGTTGGATGAGGAAATCATCTCCAGCCTGGAAGACGGCCAAACGCTAACGCAGATATGCAGCGGTGAGGGGATGCCGACGCTACGCGCTGTTCAGAAGTGGCGGCGGCAAGATGAGGATTTCGAGAACGCCGTCCATGACGCTTGGGTGAGGGGGCTACAAACGCGCTTCGATAAGAACTACGACGACCAGCAGCGCTTGCTTGATAACCCAACCAACTACGACCCGAAGCATATCAACGCTATGGCCACGATTACCCGTGACCGAAGCCATCAAATTATTGCGGCACAAACTCGGCTAGATCGCCGTTATGCCGTCCAAAGCAAAACAGAACACACGGGCGGTGGCCCG
>PBOR01000052.1 GCA_002724395.1 Rhodospirillaceae bacterium
AAGAGGCCGCACCAGAAAAGGCTGCTGCAGAAGAGACACCCGCTAAAGAGGCGGCTCCAGAAGAGGCTGCTGCAGAAGAGACGCCTGCGAAAGAGGCCGCACCAGAAGAGGCTGCGACTGAAGAGGCGTCAGCGAAAAAGAAGAAAAAAGCCTGAGGCGGGACGATTAAGTGCTAACAGGAGCAATCCATATGGCGGATAAGAAGCTATGCGTTGGCGTCATTGCGGGGCCGCACGGCGTGCGTGGTGAGGTGCGCGTGAAGAGCTTTACCGCTGATCCGGATGCGCTCGTTGGCTATGGGCCATTTACGGATAAAGCCGGTCAGAATGAGTATGCGATTGAGATGACTGGCAGGTTGAAGGATATGATCCGTGGTCGTGTACGCGGTATCGACGATCGTGATGCTGCGGCCGCCTTACGTGGAACAAAACTTTATATCGATCGGGATATTCTTCCTGCTGCCAAAGAGGATGAGTTCTACTATGCAGATTTGATTGGCTTGCCGGTTCTTTTGACTGACGGTACACCCTACGGCTCTGTAAAGTCGGTACAGGAATTTGGTGCTGGCGACCTGATTGAAACTCAACTGTCAGATGGCACGGTTACTCTGCTGCCCTTTACCCGAGCGATATTTCCCACCGTTGATTTAAGTGTTGGGCATCTGATCATTTCTCCACCCAAAGATACCTATGCCAGTGCGGAACACATGGATGATGAAACCGAAGAGGAGTCATCATGATGGTTGCTTGGACGGTTGATGTGTTGACAATTTTCCCAGAAATGTTTCCGGGACCACTTGCCCACTCTATTGCTGGGAAGGCTTTGGAAAAGGATTTATGGCGTCTCACGACAACAAATATCCGTTCTTTTGCCTCTGATAAGCATAAGACCGTTGATGATACTCCGTGTGGCGGCGGACCGGGCATGGTGATGCGGGCTGACGTCGTGGATACAGCGCTTCAGTCTATCGATATGAGGACCGATCGCCCGCTAATCTATCTGACGCCGAGGGGTCGGCCATTCGACCAGGCCATGGCGCATGAATTAGCGGAGAAGCGAGGTTTAGTGGTTCTCTGTGGGCGGTATGAAGGGATAGATGAACGTGTGCTGGAAATGCGTGCGCCACTGGAAGTTAGTCTGGGGGATTTCGTGCTTTCTGGCGGAGANCCTGCGGCACTTGCGATGCTGGATGCTTGCGTGCGCTTGATTCCGGGCGTTATCGGTGATGAAAGATCTTTGGCCGAAGAAAGTTTCGAGGCTGGCCTTTTGGAATACCCTCATTATACCCGGCCTAAGAAATGGCATGGGCATGTGGTGCCGGAAATTTTGCTTTCGGGACATCACAAAAATATTCGTGCTTGGCGGCACGAGCAATCTGAACGTATTACCCGCGAACGTCGCCCCGACCTTTGGTCGCGTTACGTCGCACAGCAGGAAAAGAGAAGGCGAGTACAATGAACACGATCCAAGAATTCGAACAACGCAAAGCAGCGGTGCTCCAGGAGGAACGCCCGGTGCCGAAATTCAAGCCGGGCGACACAGTGCGCGTAAATGTGCGTGTTGTTGAAGGCACTCGCGAACGCATCNAGGCTTTTGAGGGCGTTTGCATTGCACGCAAGAGTGCCGGATTGAATAGCTCGTTCACAGTCCGCAAAATCAGCTATGGCGAAGGTGTTGAGCGTGTGTTTCCGTTGCTGAGCCCTCGCATTGATAGTATTGACGTCGTCCGGCGCGGCTCGGTTCGTCGGGCAAAGCTTTATTATCTGAGAGGTTTGCGCGGCAAAGCGGCTCGTATTGCAGAAGATACTAGCTACCGCCGTATCCAAGAGGAAACTGTTGGGGAAGCTGTTGCTGCTGCGAAGGCGGAGGAAGAGGCAGCAGAAGCAGAAGCTAAAGCTAAAGCTGAGGCAGCGTCGAAGAAGGAAGCTGCTACTGCTGGCACTGAGNAAACGACGACAAAAGAGTCAAATAACGACTAGCAATAAATTTTATTGATGAGAGAACGTAGGCAGGAAAAATGGCGGCTCCAAAAACTTTATTCGAAAAGATTTGGGATAGTCATCTTGTGGATGTGCAGGACGACGGCACTTGTTTGCTTTATATCGATCGACACTTAACCCATGAAGTTACTACGCCACAGCCATATGAAGGGCTGCGGCAGGCGGGCCGACATGTGCGTCGGACAGATGCGACGATTGCTGTGTTGGATCACAATATTCCGACCGACTGGAGCCAGGAAATCCCGGAAGATTCACAATTACAAATAGATACGTTAAGGCAGAATTGCGCAGAATTTGGAGTTGAGCTCTACGAGGTAGACGATACACGAAATGGGATCGTTCACGTCATTGGTCCGGAACAAGGGTTTACCTTGCCCGGCACCACTATTGTTTGTGGTGATAGTCATACCGCGACCCACGGGGCGTTTGGTGCTTTGGCGTTTGGCGTTGGCACATCGGAAGTGGAGCACGTTCTGGCGACACAGACGCTCATTCAAGCGCCGGCTAAATCCATGCGCGTCACGGTTAAAGGCTCTCTACCGCTTGGCTGTACGGCGAAAGATCTTATTCTTGCTTTGATTGGTAAGATTGGCACTGGTGGNGGAACGGGCCATGTAATCGAATATGCAGGTCCTGCCATTGAGGCGCTCTCTATGGAGGGCCGTATGACGGTAAGTAATATGACCATCGAAGGTGGCGCCCGTGCTGGTTTAGTAGCCCCTGACGAAACGACACTTGCTTATTTGAAAGGTCGTCCAAAAGCACCTGATGGCGATCTATGGGAGAGGGCCGCAGCTCATTGGAAGACGTTGCGGTCCGATGAGGGCGCTTCGTATGACAAGGAAGAGCATCTAGATGTTTCCGGTATTGTTCCCCAAGCGACCTGGGGGACGAACCCTGAACTGGTGGCTCCTATTACTGGTATGGTTCCTGACCCGAAAGATACGACGGACGCCCATAAGCGAGAGAGTATCGAGCGTGCGATTGCCTATATGGGTTTAGAGCCGGGTATGAAAATGACAGATATTCCAATCGATCGCGTCTTTATTGGTTCGTGCACGAATGGGCGTATTGAAGATATCCGTGCTGCGGCAGAAGTCGCGAAAGGGCGCCAGGTTTTTGACAACGTACGTGCTATGGTGGTGCCGGGTTCCGGGTTAGTAAAACAGCAAGCGGAAGAAGAGGGGCTTGATAAAGTTCTTCTCGAAGCTGGCTTCGAATGGAGAGAACCCGGTTGTTCCATGTGTTTGGCGATGAATACTGATCGCTTAGAGCCAGGAGAGCGTTGTGCTTCTACATCCAACCGTAATTTCGAGGGTCGTCAAGGTCGCGATGGACGCACTCATTTGGTAAGCCCTGCGATGGCTGCCGCCGCTGCGGTGACTGGCAAGCTGACCGATGTTCGGGAATTAATGTCATGAGTAAACGGTATTTGTCTGAAGCGGGAGATGATGAAATCGATGCGCTAAATCGTTTATTTGGACGTGATTTAGGTGTTGAGGGCTGGGTCGTAAAGAGCCAATCAGGGGGTGCTGTTGGCGCCGAGGAGCAAAAGCAAAAAAAACATCGCCAGATAGCTTTGCCTGATCCATCGATCATTTGGGCATTGCGTGGTCGCAAAAAATAATATGTCCGGCTGCTTTAGTTTTAAGAAACACGGCCGTTTAAGAAATTTGGGAGGGGTGTAATGGAGAAATTTGTGAAAGTTACCGGTATTGCTGCACCAATGGACCGGATCAATATAGACACAGATATGATCATTCCGAAGCTGCATTTGCGCACGATAAAGCGGACCGGCCTTGGCAAGGTGGTATTCGATGAGTTGCGTTTTAATGAAGATGGTACAGAAAAGCCGGATTTTATCCTAAATAAGGAGCCCTACCGGAGATCTGAAATTATTGTGGCTGGTGATAATTTCGGCTGCGGTTCCTCTCGCGAGCATGCCCCGTGGGCATTGCTGGATTTTGGTATTAGAAGCGTCATCTCCACAAGTTTTGCGGATATCTTTTATAACAACTGCTTCAAAAATGGTATTTTGCCGGTGATCGTTAACGAAGATGAGTTAAAAGCCTTAATGGCGGATGCATCTGATTCGGAAAACCCGGAGCTGACTGTCGATTTGGAAGCGGAAACCATTACACGACCGAATGGTGCAACGATAAAATTCAAGATTGATCCGTTTCGGCGCAAATGTTTGTTGGAAGGCCTTGACGATATTGGGCTGACACTCGCGAAAGAGGAAAAAATTTCTAACTTTGAAATCCAGCAGCGGGAAAGCCAGCCTTGGCTCTATCTTTAGTTTTTTTAAGGGGGGGCATAAGGGATGACTGCACCGCGGACACTATTCGATAAAATTTGGGATAGCCATTTAGTGGGATTCGAGGACGGTGGAATCAATATTCTTTATATTGACCGTCACCTCGTACACGAAGTGACTTCGCCGCAGGCGTTTGAAGGTCTTCGGGCAAACGGTCGGTCTGTACGGCGTAAGGATGGCACGTTGGCGGTAGCTGATCATAACGTGCCTACCACTGATCGTAGTGAAGGTATTAAGGAAGAAGAATCGCGTGTTCAGGTTGAGCTATTGACGGAATACTGCGAGGAATTTGACGTGCCCCTATTTGATATGGTGGACCCACGTCAAGGGATTGTCCATGTCATTGGCCCAGAGCAAGGTTTTACCTTACCGGGGACAACGGTTGTCTGCGGTGATAGCCATACGGCAACCCATGGCGCATTTGGGGCGCTTGCGTTCGGCATCGGGACATCAGAAGTAGAGCACGTACTAGCAACGCAAACGCTGCGAATGCCTAATTTGAAAAATATGCTGGTTCTAGCTGATTGCGAACTCCCTGTCGGATGTACCGGCAAGGATTTGATTTTGGCGGTTATCGGTAAACTTGGTACGGCGGGCGGCACTGGTCATATCATTGAGTTTTGTGGTCGTGCTTTCGAAGGGCTCTCTATGGAGGGCCGTATGACGGTTAGCAATATGACGGTGGAGGCGGGTGCGCGTGCTGGTTTGATGGCGCCCGATGAAAAGACATTTGCCTTCTTGAAGGGACGTCCCATGGCCCCGAAAGGTGATGCTTGGGATCAAGCCGTTGCTTATTGGAAGTCACTTCCGACAGACCAAGGTGCCCAATACGATAAAGAGGTTCATCTTGACGTGTCCGATATTGCGCCGCAAGTGACCTGGGGGACCAGCCCCGAGGATGTAGTGCCGATTACCGGCATTGTTCCCGACCCCAATCAAGCGTCTAGTAATGAGAAGCGCCAAGCGATGGAGCGGGCGCTTGCCTATATGGACTTAACGCCGGGCATGAGGATGACAGATATTTCGGTTGATAAGGTTTTTATTGGGTCTTGTACCAATAGTCGATTGGACGATTTGCGGGCTGCGGCGGAAATTGCTAAGGGCCGCAAAGTAGCAGATAACGTGCATGCTTTGGTTTCGCCAGGTTCTACACTGATCAAGCAGCAGGCTGAAGAAGAGGGTATCGCCCAAATTTTGATTGAGGCCGGCTTCGATTGGCGCGAAGCGGGTTGCTCAATGTGTGTAGGTATGAACCCGGACCGACTGGGCCCCGGGGAACGGTGTGCTTCAACATCGAACCGTAATTTCGAAGGCCGGCAAGGCCGTGATGGACGTACTCACCTTGTAAGTCCCGCCATGGCGGCAGCTGCTGCGGTAGTGGGCCATTTGGCAGATGTTCGGGAGTTGGCTGACTAGATTCAGCCAAGTACAAGTTATTTAAGGAATAGTGATGATTGCAAACCGTAAACTTTTGATGCTGCCCGGTGACTATATCGGTCCGGAAGTCATCGGTCAGGTGCGCCGCGTCATTGATTGGATGTCAACTGACCGTGCGGTTAGTTTCGATGTCGATGAGGATTACTTCGGTGGTGCCGCAGTCGATGTATATGGTACGCCCTTGGCGGATGAGACATTAGAACGGGCGAAGGACGCAGACGCAGTGTTGTTGGGCGCGGTTGGCGGCCCTAAATATGACCACCTGCCGCGGGATAAGCGCCCGGAAGCCGGACTTTTAAAGTTGCGTAAGGAAATGGACTTGTTCGCCAATTTGCGCCCGGCGATTACCTTCGATGCCTTGCTTGACGCTTCTTCGCTAAAGCCAGAGATTGTAAAAGGTCTCGACATCATGATAGTGCGGGAGCTTACCTCCGGTATTTATTTTGGAGAGCCGCGTTTTGTCGAAGGCGAAGAAGGAAGGCGCACGGCGGTCGACACGCAGCGTTATCATGAACACGAAATCGTCCGCGTGGCCGAAGTTGCCTTTGAATTGGCTAGGGAGCGTGGTGGGCGGATCCACTCCGTTGAAAAAGAGAACGTGATGGCAACTGGTGTTTTGTGGCGCGATGTGGTGACTAAGATGCATCTAGAGCGCTATAGCGATGTCGAGCTTCACCATCTTTATGTGGATAATTGCGCCATGCAATTGGTCCGTGATCCCACCCAATTTGATGTAATTGTGACCGACAACATGTTCGGCGATATCCTTTCTGATTGTGCCTCTATGGTAACGGGTTCACTTGGTATGCTGCCGTCTGCGTCCTTGGGCGCGCCGGATGAAGCCGGCAAACGGCTAGCGGTTTATGAGCCCGTGCATGGCAGTGCGCCAGACATTGCCGGTAAAAACCAAGCCAATCCTCTGGCAGCGATTTTGAGTTTCGCCATGATGCTTCGGTATTCATTGGAGTTGCCTAAAGAGGCCCTACTCATCGAGAAATCTATCGCAGCGGTTTTGGATGGGGGTATGCGGACTGCCGACATTATGGAAGACGGTGGATTGCGCGTTTCTTCCGATGTAATGGGTGATGCATTGTTACAAGAGCTGGAGAAACAGGCTGAAGCTTGATATCGCGGGAGGGGATAGACTTCTGTGCAAAGTACTTAAAGCCGATCGTCAAATTGCATATGGGCTAAGGTAGGCTTTTAAAGCGGTATAATTGCTTGCAATTTATCTTAGGCGCGTTGTAACGCTGCGCAAAATTTGTAAGGCCTTAAGAGGTTAGACTCAGAGGTGTAAATTAATGGGCTATAAAGTTGCTGTGGTAGGCGCGACGGGTAATGTTGGTCGCGAAATTCTCAATACGCTGGACGAACGCGGGTTTCCTGTCGGGGAGGTCGTGGCCCTTGCGTCCGATCGGTCGGCGGGTAAGCAGGTTTCTTTCGGTGATGAAAAAATTCTCGATATCCAAGACTTGGCCAAGTACGATTTTAAGGGGACCGATCTTGTTTTATCGTCTCCGGGCGCGTCGGTGTCTGCTGAATTTGCACCTAGGGCGGCTAGGGCCGGCGCGGTTGTGATCGACAATACATCCCAATTCCGAATGGATCCAGATGTCCCATTGGTAGTACCCGAAGTAAATTCCGGGTCTATTGCTGATTACGGGCAGCGCAATATCATAGCCAACCCCAACTGCTCGACCATTCAAATGGTAGTGGCGCTCAAGCCATTGCATGACGCGTTCAATATTGAGCGCGTTGTCGTAGCGACATATCAGTCGGTTTCGGGGGCTGGCAAGGAGGCAATGGACGAGCTTTTCGAGCAAACGCGCAATATTTACGTCAACGGCGAGGTCAAGCAGGAGCAATTTTCTAAGCAAATAGCCTTTAACGTTATTCCACATATCGATGTATTTATGGATGACGGTTCCACCAAAGAAGAGTGGAAAATGGCGGCGGAAACCAAGAAGATCCTTGATCCCAGCATCAAAATTACCGCTACATGTGTTCGTGTGCCAGTTTTTGTAGGCCATGGAGAGGCGCTCAATGTAGCATTTTCGAGAGACGTTTCTGCGTCGGAAGCTGGGGATATTTTGCGACAAAGCCCAGGTATTATCGTTTTAGACGAACGAGAAGATGGTGGATATGTGACGCCGCAAGAAAGTGCTGGTGAAGATGCGGTTTATGTGAGCCGACTGCGCGAAGATCCTACTGTGGAGAATGGCCTGGCATTTTGGGTGGTGTCGGATAATCTGCGGAAAGGGGCCGCTTTGAACACGGTGCAAATCGCTGAAGTGTTGATCAATCGCTATTTTTAGAAAACTCAGCTAAGCACACCATAAATTAAGCGCGATTACTAAAATACCTATTCAGGTAATGGACTCGGCCGGAAAGTATGTTTGCGGAGACAGTATTAGCTCTTGTGCGGCGACGATTGGCAAATCGGGCGCAGAAAGTTCTTGCGCGACACCGAGAACTCCATAAACCGTTGATATTGCGTAAGAAAGTGCGTGTGGAGTTGAATTCCTATCAAGATATCTTGCCAAAAACAGCGCGCTAAAAAGGTCACCAGCACCAGACGATGCTACCTGTATTTTTGGCGTTGAAACTGACCAAGTGCCAATTTCGTCACGTGCAACAGTCTGAATGCTGCGATTGGTCTCGATGCCGGTGATAATGGCTACTTTAATTCCTTTCGCACGTAGGATTGAGAGTGCTTTTAATGCTTTTTGTTTGGTATCTACAGGCTCACCAATGAGGATAGAGGCCTCATAATTGTTGGGTGTCAGTATGTCTGCCGACGCGGCAATTTTTTCTTTAAAGAATGTTAATATGTCTTTTTCAACATACGGCTGGCCATTGTCGCCCATTACCGGATCACACAGAAATAATGCGCGCTTATTTATTGCTTTAATACGGTCAACGATTTCTGCAATAATGCGTCCGTTTTTAGCGCTTCCCAGATAACCGGATAGAATAGCGGTGCAGGATTGTAGCAAAGCTCGTTGCTCGATACCATCAATCAGGGCGGTAATCTCGCAAGCGGGCGTGATTTGTCCGGTGTAGGAACCATGCGCGGGGTGGTTGGAGAATCGAACGGTATCCACCGGCCACACCTCAAACCCGAGACGTTGTAATGGTAGCGTGATAGCGGCATTACCGACATGCCCTGAGATAACATTTGATTGAATGGACAAAATGGCGATGTGGCTTCTCCTTTACGAGACGCTGGTTTGACTGCATTGTACTTTAATTATATTGGCCCTACGATTTAGAATATGACTGAGAAAGAACTGCCGAAATTAACGTCCGCATCAGACGGCAGCAAATTACTTCCGTCCTTTCAGCAAAATGCTGATGGAACTGCGCGTTTCGTTATGGTTCTTCCCAAAGCTTATCATGAGGATCCGGGACTTTCGATTATGGCGCGATGCGAAGCGCTCCACAGCGGTTATGAATTTCCTTATAGAAAATTCTTGGATTCCCACTTGGAACCTGGCGACGTGTTTATCGATATTGGGGCGCATTTTGGAATTTACTCCTTGTCTGCCGTCACCGCGCCGTGTGGCGGTGTTAGATCGCTTGCGGTGGAGCCCGACCCCTATAATGTGCGTGCGCTTAAATTGTGGACTGCTGTAAACAAAAAAACTGACCAAATTGAAATTATTGAGGCGGCGTGTGGCGAGCGCCCCGGCAGGACAAAGCTATGGTTCTATTCAACTATGGGCCACCAGGTGGGCGAGGAGCGTCCAGAGGATGCGTTGGCCGGGGTCGATCCATCTGAAGTCCCGATGGTAACGATAGATCAAATTCTGGCGGATCGGCCTGAACTGAAGGGTCGACGAACCTTCATCAAAATCGATGTGGAGGGAATTGAGCCAGAGGTAATTGCCGGTGCGATTAAAACACTTGAAAGCGGCACCGTTATGGCCGTCATATTTGAAAAAGCTGAGGCCTATGCGGAGCCGGATCGGGAAATGGCGCTAGACCTGGTTTGTGAAAGCTTGACAGCTAAAGGCTTTGTTTTGAAATGGTTTCCTCATTTACACCTGCCAAGCGTATTCATACCGTGGGTGGGCGGTGACGAAATGGGGAATATTGTAGCGGTGGCATCGGAACTTGAGACGCTGGATGCTTACGACGGCCCCGCCTGCTCATACCCTGCGCGCCCGCCATCGCTTTCTGATATTTCGCGGTATCATAGTGATGAAAAAGCCCGGGCAGACTTTACCGAAAGATTGATTGCGGCAAAGGCGTCAGACGGATGGCGCTGGTCCTATCCGCCTAATCTGGAGGAAGGCGCGGTAGATCGTGTTGCAGCTATCGCCGATTTGTTGCCGCGAAACGGCAGTGTTATCGATATCGGTGCGGGAACAATGGCTTTGTTCAGTAAAATGCCGATAGCAGTTGCTTACACACCACTTGATTTGGTTCGGTATAGTGATGCGACCGTACTCGCAGATTTAAACCAGGCCCAATTTCCCGGTGGGCATTGGGACTATGCGGTGCTATTGGAGACCCTTGAATTCATTCACGATCCGGCCTGGCTAATGCAAACGGTTAAAAAAGCAGCCGATCACCTAATCATGACGTATCGTGTGCCAGACGGGACCGCAATGGCGGTTCGCAGAACTGCCGGATATTTTAATGATTTTACCGCTGAGCAATTGCGCGAACTTCTCGAGGCCGCAGGCTGGATGGAGATCGAATTACAAACTGCTGCTCCTTATACGATTGTGACTGCAAAATAACTGTTTAACGCTCTAAAACATTTGGGGAGGCTGTTCCTCGCAACTGGCCTCAGCTGCTAGTCGTTTGGGCCGTTGCTTTCTGAATTAAACAAATACAATTTGATTTGAATATCTTGTAGGCGCGGCTGCTAGATCAGACAAAGAGAAGGCGTCGGTAACACGGTAGGGAGTTGGTGGGACCACCTTACCGCGTCTGCACCTGATGGATGCTTCCGACGCCTTTTCTGAAGCCATTAGGCTCCGAGCACTTTGGAAGTGGGCGACATGCTTTCCGTTAATGACAGACATCCTGGCGTAAAGTCTGTCATCTTGAATCGCGTTAACCTGAACAAGCCCGAGGGCTTGCCGCAAAGGCTCAACGGATAACCTGAAAGACGATTGGTTTCGCTGGTGCTCCCCTGCAGGCGCGTTGACGAAATTTATCGCCCAGTCTCAGTTCATCCCGTTATGAGTTGCCCCTTCCTCTCTGGATAGCGAATTTGAGTCTGAAGCTTCAAATCAAACCAAAGTTTTGGCCATCTGAGAAGCTCACATACAACAAATCCTCTTATACCAAGTACATTATCAAGCCTGGAGCTATGGAGACCCATTGTCTACCGTTAAGAACACCCAAAATAAATTATATTGTGTATAAAGTTACAGATAACACACACGTAACACACATGTTATCCACAGTTTTTTCCACGCCGATAATGCATAGGGCATCAGTTCGCCGTAAATTCATAGGTTTAACGGAATTGAATTTGCGAAGATATAGCCTAGATCTATTAGAGCGTTACAGATTAGGCGGCAGACTCCTACTTGAGTTGACTTGCGGGCTAAAAGCGGTCTAATTGGTCGATCGCGTTTACCTAGCTCTCCTGTGACTGTGGGGTAGGGAAAGGCGTTACCGCAGAGGGTTAGTTGTTAGGAGAGAGAATAATGTCGACCAACGATAGACCACTATCTCCCCATTTACAGATTTATCGCTGGCAGTGGACAATGGCTCTGTCGATCCTACACCGAGCCACTGGGGTCGCTTTAGCAGTAGGGACGTTACTACTGGTTTTTTGGCTCATCAGCCTTGCAACAGGTGCAACCGCGTTTGCTGATTTGCAAAGCTTTTTGGTCACATTGCCGGGTAGAGTATGTTTGATCGGTTGGACCTGGGCATTATTTTATCACCTCGCAAACGGTATCCGACACCTGTTTTGGGATGCCGGCAAGGGTTATTCGCTGCCAGTCGCTCAAGTTTCCGGCTATATCGGTTTTGTTGTTTCTGTTTTGCTTACCGCAGCGTTATGGCTCGGTTGGCTAAATGCGTTGATTTAGGGAGCCACGAAATGAGTCTGCAAAATCCTATAGGGCGTGTGCGCGGTTTGGGTTCGGCAAAATCTGGGTCTGAACACTGGTGGGCGCAACGGTTAACCGCTGTTGCTTTGGTTCCTTTGACTCTGTGGTTTATTTATTCGGCGCTGGCACTGGCTGGGGCAGATTATGCGGCAGCGAAAGCATGGTTGGCGACGCCATGGAACGCTGTTTTGATGGTACTTTTGGTGATCGCAACCTGCCATCACATGCAACTGGGATTACAGGTCGTTGTCGAGGACTATATTCATGGCGAAGCATCGAAAGTGATAACTCTAGTTGCAATAAAACTTGGCTGCTTTTCATTGGCGGTGGCCGCAATTTTTTCTGTTTTTAAAGTTTCCTTCGGAGGATGATCAGATGGGGCATGCATATCCGATTACGGATCACGAATATGATGTCGTTGTTGTTGGCGCTGGTGGTGCCGGGTTAAGAGCTACCGTCGGTCTTGCGGAAGCAGGTCTGAAAACGGCCTGTATTTCGAAAGTTTTCCCGACACGCAGCCACACGGTGGCAGCTCAGGGTGGCATGTCCGCTTCGCTTGGTAACATGGGCGAAGATGATTGGCGTTGGCACATGTACGACACGGTAAAGGGCGCCGATTGGCTGGGTGATCAAGATGCAATAGAATTCATGTGCCGAGAAGCTGTGCCAGCATTTATTGAATTGGAGCATTATGGAGTTCCTTTCAGTCGCACCGAAGATGGAAAAATTTACCAACGCCCTTTCGGTGGCATGACTACAAATTACGGCGAGGGAACAGCGCATCGCACCTGCGCGGCTGCAGACCGCACGGGACATGCAATTTTGCACACTTTGTATCAGCAATCGCTCAAACATTCGGTGGAGTTCTTTATCGAATATTTCGCGCTTGACCTCATCAAGAATGATGACGATGAAATTGCCGGTATAATGGCGTGGAATTTAGATGATGGTACCATCCACAGATTTAAGGCAAAGATGGTTATTATTGCGACGGGGGGTTACGGGCGAGCTTATTTCTCGGCGACGTCGGCCCACACTTGTACCGGTGATGGCGGTGGTATGGTGCTACGCGCGGGTTTACCTTTACAGGACATGGAATTTGTTCAATTCCATCCCACCGGAATTTACGGTGCGGGCTGTCTGATCACAGAAGGTGTCCGCGGTGAAGGAGGATATGTAACCAATTCCGAAGGTGAGCGTTTTATGGAACGATATGCGCCTTCCGCAAAGGATTTAGCCAGCCGCGACGTGGTTAGTCGCTCGATGACTATCGAGATTCGTGAAGGCAGAGGCGTTGGTGCGGATAGGGATCATATTAATCTTCATTTGGAACACCTGGACCCAGACGTGATAGAGGAACGGCTGCCAGGTATTTCGGAAACTGCTCGTATTTTTGCTGGTGTCGATGTCAATAAAGAACCAATCCCGGTAATTCCGACCTGCCATTATAATATGGGAGGCGTGCCGACAAATTATGCTGGCGAGGCCCTAACCATGAATGGCAGCGAAGCAACAATCCCAGGCCTAATGGCGATTGGCGAAGCGGCGTGCGTATCGGTCCATGGTGCAAACCGATTAGGCTCTAATTCACTCTTGGACTTGGTTGTCTTTGGTCGTGCGGCTAGTCAGCAATGTGCCGAAGTGGTCGATGCCAAAGCAGCGCATAAACGGTTACCCGAGGACGCAGGCGAGGCGACACTGGATCGGCTGGATAAACTACGACATGCGAAAGGAAGCGTGTCTACCGCAGCACTTCGTTTAGAAATGCAGCGCGTAATGCAGAGCAATTGTGCGGTATTCCGAACTGGCGAAGTATTACAAGAGGGTGTAGACCTCATGAAAGAAGCTTGGGCCAAACGGGAGGATATTGGTATTAACGATCGCTCTATGATTTGGAATTCTGATTTGGTTGAAACGCTTGAGATGGAAAATTTACTTAGTCAGGCGATGGTCCAAGTGGTGAGTGCTAATGAGCGGAAAGAAAGCCGCGGAGCTCACGCCCGTGAAGACTTCCCCGATCGTGATGATGATGAATGGATGAAACACACGTTGGCTTGGTGCGACGAGAATGGCAACGTCGAATTGAAATACCGTCCCGTAGTAATGAAAACTATGACCAATGAAGTTGTAGTTTTCCCACCGAAAGCTCGCGTCTACTAGGATTTTTAAGAAAAGGGGCGACCTATGGCTCAATTTACCTTACCCGCAAATTCAAAAGTTGGTACCGGGAAGAAATGGTCAGCACCTGATGGTGCAAAGAATTTAAAAACCTTTAAAATCTACCGTTGGGGCGGCGATGAAGGGGAAAACCCAAGGGTCGATTCCTATGAAATTGATTTAGATTCATGCGGTCCAATGGTGTTGGACGCTTTAATCAAAATCAAGAACGAGGTCGATTCTACTGTTACTTTTCGCCGCTCTTGCCGCGAAGGTGTGTGTGGTTCTTGTGCCATGAATATTGATGGCACTAATACACTGGCTTGCACAAAGTATATTTCCGAAGTCAGCGGAGATGTAAAAGTGTACCCACTACCGCATATGCCTGTGGTGAAGGACCTAGTGCCGGATCTGAGCACTGTTTACGCGCAACTTACTTCAATCGAGCCTTGGATGAAGACCCAGTCGCCGGCACCGGCACGCGAGCGTTTGCAATCGCCCGAGGAACGCAAAAAGCTCGATGGGCTTTATGAATGCATACTTTGTTTCTGCTGCTCTACGTCATGTCCGTCCTATTGGTGGAATGGCGATAGGTATTTGGGGCCGGCGATTTTATTGCAAGCCTATCGTTGGCTTGCCGACAGCCGCGATGAAGATACTGGGGATCGGCTTGACCAACTTGAAGATCCGTTTCGCCTCTATCGATGTCATACGATTATGAATTGCACCAAGACTTGTCCAAAGGGCCTAAACCCTGCTGAGGCAATTGGTGAAATTAAGAAAATGATGTTAGCTCGGCAATAGCTGTCTAATTTGTAGGCCTTTATAAATGATAGAGCTCAGGAAAATCGCCCCCCTTATTTCCTTGGGTGTGTTCCTATTTGTGACGACCGTGAATGATTCGTTGGCGGCCAGTGATTTTGCTGTTGGTAAAAAAGCCAGAGATGGCCGGGATTATTTAAGTGCTGCAAGGGCTTTCCGTGCAGGGATCGCCAAGGGCGATAAACAGTCGGCCAATGCTTTGGGTGAAATGTATATTTTGGGACTGGGTGTTGACAAAGATCCCGTCACCGCGTGCGAGCTCTTTTTGAAAGGGGCAAAGCGGGGGGATGTTCTTGCTCAGCATAATTACGGTATCTGTGCTGCCAAAGGTAAAGGCGGAAAACCAAATCCGAGAGAAGCGGTGAAGTGGCTTAATAAGGCTATGAAAAGCGGTCATAAGCCGGCATTTTGCGCTTTAGGTCAGCTTTATGTTGCCGGCGGCGCGGGAAAAAAAGACCCCAAACGTGGCTTTGATTTGTGCTTGAAAGGCGCCTTGGCTGGTGAAACTAAGGCTGCCGCGCGTGTTGGCGAACTTTATTTTGCTGGGGTCGGCACGGTGAAAAATCTGAAAGAGGCTTATAAGTGGCTAAAAAAAGCTGGTGATAAGCAAGATCCATCAGCCGCCTATAACCTAGGCTTAATGCATTTAAATGGTGATGGTGTTGCAAAAAGCGTGGACAAGGCGCGACGGTGGCTTACGGTTTCCGCTCTCCAGAGACACAGAATTGCGTTTGAACCGGTGGCTAGGTTGTACCGGAATAGGGTTATTGAACTGCTGAAGAACGAGCAGATTGATGTGCGTATGACGCGCTGGGCAATTTTTTTTCTGAACTTGGCACGAAGCATTCAAACATCGTCTAAACAACGCTCAAACTATGCCGCGTTGATCGATCAGTTTTCCGAGTTATCGCCGAAAGCGCGACGTTTGGCAGACCAAGACCTTTCAAAATGGAACGATAGTAAGTTTTAAATCGAGCATTTTCGATCCAGCTTCGTTACGGTATCTTTTGGCAAAGGCGAGTTTCAGGTCATGTATATTCCGCCGAAATTCTTAGAGGAAGACCGTGCCACGCTTTATAAAATTATTGACCAGTATGGGTTTGGTTTGCTCGTGGCTGAAACCGATGATGGACCGATGGCAACACATTTGCCGTTCCAATTAGATGGCGATGTCCTGGTTTCTCATATGGCGCGGGCTAATGCCCATTGGGAATATTTTGTATCAGGCAAAGAAGTTTTAGCGATCTTTCAAGGCCCTCATTGTTATGTTTCGCCGCGCTGGTATGAGAGTACGCCGGGGGTCCCTACCTGGAATTACATCGCTGTCCACGTATATGGAATTCCGGAAATTATCGGCGATGTTGCTGCTATTAAAGATGGTCAGGCTTCCCTAGTTGATCGCTTAGAACAAGGAAAATGGCGTCTTGAAGACCAGCCTGATAGCTACGTGACTGATATGGCGCGTAACATTGTTGGTTTACGTATCCCGATTGATCGGATATTAGGCAAATTCAAACTAAGTCAGAATAAGACTATTGAGGATCGTCGCCGTGTGATTTTGGAGCTGGAGCAAAGTGATGATCCGCTGGCTCGTGATGTCGCGGCTCTAATGCTTAAGCGGGAAAGCTAAAACAATCCCCTTTTGTCTTTTGCTACGAGTAGCTTTGCGCCATCCGCTTTTACGTTTAGTTGCCGCACTTCATTAGGAATTCATGTTTCCAGTCTATCCGTAAGGTCGAGAAAGTGATTTCTTTTGATTTTATCGGCAACTTCTTCCGTCACTTCTCCAAACAGAGGAATTTATTGATTACGGCAAATGTATTTTTACTTCGTGCGACGGCAAGTGGTTAGTCTTTATATAATCCATATAGGTTGCCACAATGCGCTGTCCGGGCGCTTGGTTTACATCCTTTGGGATGCTGCCTAATGTTATGGTGTAAGCTCAGGAGATCTCGCCATTTCATCGGCACTTAACGGACTGAAGGTATTAGATTTATCGACGCGCTTTGCTGCGGCATGGTGCGCACGAATGTTGGCGGACTTTGGTGCGGATGTGGCGGTTCGAGATCCGCATGCACTGCGCGGATGCGGTCCGTTCGACAGCGCAGGTATATCCATTCCTGCAGCTGTTGTTTTGGCAAACAAGCGCTCTTTAGAGTTGGATATTGATAATAAAGCCTGGAAGCAATTGGTCGGTTCGGCAGATATTGTTGTTGATGATGCCCGACCCGGCAGCAGCGACCGCGAGTGGATTGATGCTTTGCTCGCGGACAACAAACACGTTCTCCATGTTGTAATTACCGCGCACGGCTTAACTGGCGCACGGGCAGAATGGCCAGGAAACGATTTATCAGCGAGTGCGCGATCCGGATGGGCCTCGGTCAATGGTTTGCAGGGACGTGGGCCACTTAAACAAAGTGGTTACCAGGCTTCTTATCAAGCGGGAACATTGGCATTTGCGACAGTGGTATCCGCGCTTATTCATCGTGCACATGGTGGGCCCGGCCAGTTAATCGACGTAGCCCTGGATGAGGTGTCTCTGATGAGCTTTGCGCCCGGCATTTTGCGGTCCCTATATAACGGCGCTCCGGTAAAGCGCCGTGCTCATGGAGATGTGACTACCGGTCCGGTGCCGGTCAAGGATGGCCACTTCGCACTTACCATTACGCGCCCCCATTTTTGGCAAGGGGCCGCAAAGCTATTGAAGCTTGACGATTTGGCAAATGACGAACGCTTGCAAGCGACTGCTAGCCGACACGCGCATAAAGATTTGTTTGTGGAACGGATGCAAGCCGCAATGGCCAAATGGAGAAAGGCGGATTTATTCAATTCTTTATCGAAAATACCTGTGGTAGCGGGGCCGGTCTTTACAATGCGAGAGCTGGCCGACAATAAACATCTAGAGGCAAGAGGTTTTTTTGTGGACGTTGGAGGAATCAGTTATGCCGGTGCACCTTTTTTGATGTCCAAAACACCTTTCTCACTTTTAAAGCAAGCTCCCAGCCCCGGCGCGGATACAAAACAATTAGTTGATGAATGGGCTAAGGTATCCGGTGCCGCATCGGAGGTAAGCAGTGCGGCGGGCACTGACGGCCCACTTTCAGGTTATCGTGGAGTAGTTCTGACCCAGGCTTGGTCTGGCTCATACGCAACTCAACTGATGGCGCTTTTAGGTGCCGAGGTAATTCAGGTTGAAGCGCGGTCACGCTATGATTCGTGGCGTGGTGGCGGTTATGCGGTACCTCTAGCAGCCGGGCTTTCTGATCGCCCGTCCGCAAAAAATAGTTGGAACTGTGATTGCCGGTTCAACTCCGTGAATCTCAACAAACAATCGGTGACGTTGGAGCTAGATACGGATGAAGGTCGATCTATTTTTAAACAGCTGGTTGCGAAGGCTGACTTTGTTGCGGAGAATTTCTCACCCCGTGTAATGGGAAAACTCGGGCTCAATTACGAGACGCTTAAAACGATCAAACGGGATATCATCTACTGCTCGATTTCCGGCTATGGCCATTCTGGGCCATGGTCCCCACTCCCTGCGATTGGGGGCACGGTTGAGCCCACATCCGGCATGTCCGGTTTGCTCGGCTATGATGATGGTGTCCCATTGAACTCTGGGCAAATGTACCCGGATGCGGTCGCCGGACTTTGTGGATTTGCCGGGCTTGCTCTGGCGCTTTTCTATCGCGAGCGAACCGGCCACGGACAGCGAATTGATGTGTCAATGCAGGAAGCAAATTTGAGTTTTGTGAGTGACCGCTGGCTGGAGCATGAAATTACTGGGGTTGTTCCCAATCCTCTCGGCAATCGTCACGCGCACTTCGCACCACACGGCATCTTCCAGACAGCTGGCGATGATCAATGGGTCGCCATTGCGGCGGAAACAGAAATCCAATGGCATGCGATATGTACCATCGCTGAACGACCCGAGTGGGTGGAGAAATTCGGAGATTGTGCTGAGCGGAAAGCAAATGAAGAGGCCCTCGATAGAGAAATTGCCGAATGGACTGTCACCCAAGATCGAGACGTTTTGAGCGAACGTTTATCTCGCGCAGGTGTGATCGCAGCGCCGGTATTGAACGGTTTAGAGGTGGCGGCAGAATCTGTGTTTAGGGAGCGCACAGCCATTGCCGTGACGGAGCATCCGGAAGCCGGCGCATGGCCGCAGCCTGCCATGCCGTTTCATCTATCTGCGACGCCGGGCCGAATTAGAAACGCCGCGCCGTGCAAGGGCGCGCATTCGGCGGAGGTTTTGGAACGACTGCTCCGCCTGAACCGGGGCCAATACGAAGCATTGGAGGCGGCTGGTATCACCGGCGTTACGCCGCCCAAAGGAAAGGTAGGATGAGATGGCTTACAAACATATAACCTATGAGGTAACGGATAGGGTGGCACGAATCACGAAAAACCGTCCGAAGCTTGGTAACGCACAAAGTACGATTATGCTCGAAGAGCTGGACGATGCGTTTAAAGAAGCAGGGTTCGACCCCGAGGTGCGCGTGATTACATTGTTTGGGGCGGGAAAAAATTTCTGTACCGGTCATGATTTGGGTACACCAGAAGAAATGGAGTATCGCGATACTGAATACCTCATTCAAGAAGGTGTCAGAGGGCGGTTCAATCATACCCGCGAACAATTCGTCGATAAAACGCTGCGCTGGCGCGAGGTGCAGAAACCGACCATTGCTGCTGTGCAGGGCTACTGTATTTTTGGCGGTTGGATGGTGGCATCGGCCATGGACCTAATGTTTGCCGCTGAAGATGCTATGTTCCTCGGTGGCGGGTTCCAGTATTTCAGTCCACCTTGGGATATTCATCCGCGCAAAGTGAAGGAGATTTTATTTGAGGGACGAATTATCGATGCAGAAGAGGCACTTGAGTATGGTCTCGTTAACCGAGTGGTCCCGCGTGAACGATTAGAAGAAGAAGTAATAGACTATGCTGCAGAGGTTGCCCTAAACGATCCTTTCCAAATGCGCATGACCAAAGCTATGGTGAATGGGTGCCAGGATGCGCAGGGGTTTCATCAGCACATCAACGCAGCACACGCTTTGTTTCTCTTGCGGTCACAAGGAGAGAAAGATCCGGCTTACGGACTCGACTTTCCTGCTGGAAAAAGGCGGCCTATGGTGCAGCGCGCACTGGAGATTTATGAAAAACGAAAAGGAAGTCGCGGCTAGGCTTTACATCTCCGCTCGGTCAGTCAATGGATCTAGAGATTAAAAACGCGTGACACATAAAGACAAAAATATCGCCGTCCTTGGCACCGGCTCTATTGGTAGTTGCGTCGGCGCAGATCTAGCAGATGCTGGACTTGACGTCGTGTTAATCGATCAATGGTCCGCTCATGTTGAAGTGATGAAGGCTAATGGCCTTTGTATCCAGCTCCCCAATGAAGAATTGAAGGTGGCGCCAATCGCCTGGCATCTGGCGGAACTTGCGGAATACGTTCCTGCCTTTGACGTCGTTTTTTTGACGGCTAAATCCTATGACACCGCATGGCTCACACAATTAATCGAGCCTTATTTGAGAGAGACGGGCATAATGATAGGGCTGCAAAATGGCATGAATGATGACACGATCTCGGGAATCGTTGGGGTTGAGCGCACAATTGGCGCGGTTGTGGAATTGTCCGCTGAAATGTTTACGCCGGGATTGGTTCAGCGCGACACGACTCGGACTCATACCTGGTTCGGGCTTGGCGAACTTGACGGAACGATCACCCCACGCCTCCAAGGGATTCAGGAAATTTTGGAGCATATTGGTAGAGTGGATTTGACCGGGAATATCGGAGGGGCGAAATGGACTAAGTTAGTTGCGAATTCTATGGTCATGGGAATGGTTGGGTTTCTGGGGCTCAAAACGTGGGAGGCGGCAAAATTACCGGGCATGACGGAACTCGCAGTCCGCGCGGGCCGTGAATGTGTCACCGTTGGCCAAGCGCTCGGTTATAAAATGGAACCTGTTTTTGGCATGAGCGCAGAGGAGTTTGCCGGTGCGACCGATGAAGTCTTACTGAATTCTATGGAGACATTGCTTGGTCATATTGGAAAAAATGCGACGACCGCTTCGATCCACGATCACCGCAAAGGCCGTAAAAGCGAAATGTCGCATATCACGGGCTTGGTGGTCCTAAAAGGAAAAGAACTTGGCATTTCAACCCCGGTGAACGCCGCTACGACGGAAATTGACAGGCGCATCAATGAGGGCGAATTGGAAATGGATGTGTCTAATTTGGGACTTTTAAAGGCAATGTTGGATTCTGTGCCAAACTAAGGATGATCAAAAGAGATTCGCGGGGCCTGACACTCGATGTTTAACCCGCTAGAGTTTGTTCGTACGTGCAGGAGGTTTATATGCTTACGACGGATTCTGGATTTACGATCAACACACTGGGAGCAAAAGTCGGTGCGGAAATTATTGGCGCTGATTTGAGAAAACATTTGAGCGCTGCGGCATTCGCGGAAATAGAGGATACTTTCTATCGTTATTCTGTGGTGGTCATACGCGACCAAGAGCTTACAACGAAAGAGCTCGTTGAATTCTCCCGTCTATTTGGTACGCTTCAGATCAATGTCCGCTCTAAAACCAAAACTAAAGATGCCGATATTCGGATCATGCCGGACGAGCAGGAAGCCATCTATATTTCCAATGTAAAGAAAGACGGTAAATTTATGGGGTCGACGGATGCGGGGCGGTATTGGCATTCCGATCTTTGCTACGAACAAATACCCAGTAAAATGACCCTATTGCATGCAATAGAGATTCCGGAAAAAAACGGCGTGGTCTATGGGGCAACCAAGTTTGCCGACGTGGCTGCTGCCTATGACGCTCTGTCGAGAACTATGAAAAACCGGCTGGAAGGTTTGGTTGCGGCGAACAGTTTCCGGCATATGTGGCAACGTAAAGCGGATGATTTTGGCACGCGAATGAAACTAGGCGATGAAGAACTTGCAAAGCTTCCTGAAGACGCCATCCATCCGGTGGTGCGTGTTCACCCGGTCACTGGCCAGAAATGCATTTATATTTGTGACGGTTATACCAATAGAATACTCGGCATGCCGGAGGATGAGAGCGATCAACTGTTGTCGGAATTGTTTGCGCATATGGCCAAAAGGGAATTCCGTTACCAGCATGAGTGGAGCCTCAACGACCTGCTCATGTGGGATAACTGCGCTGTTCAGCATAAGGCTAATTTCGACTATGATCCGTCTCTTCGCCGTTTGATGCAACGCTGTACGGTAATGGGCGACGCAATTACCTGACGTTCGATCTTTGAGGTATCAGATTGGTAAGGACACTATTAGATCGGGCTGTCCGTCACGCAGAACGCTGCCAGCTTTGTTTAAATTGGGCAGGCGATTAACAACTTCGAGGAAATTTCTATGAACAAACCCCGCTTTGTCGAAACCGTTGCTATGCCAACGGCTAAATTCGCTCATGCTGTCGAGGTGCCGCCGAGTGCTCGGTTACTGTTCACATCTGGGCTGACCGGAGTCACGATTGATGGGAAGCTCAAAGAGGGCTGCGAAGCCCAAGCTATACAAGCATGGGAAAATCTACTGGAGGTTTTGCGGGATGGTAATATGAGCGCTGAAGATATAGTCCGTATTACAACTTACTGCATAAATGCCGAGGATAATGCAGTCGCGCGCCAAGTGCGCGAGGACACCATTCCTGGATATGATAAGGCATCCACTTTTTTGGTGGTTGCTGCTTTGGCGTCGCCAGATTGTTTGTTTGAGATTGAGGCCGTTGCAGCCAAGGTGGATTCGTAAAAACCGTTAGCTTAACCTCTCGAGGTCATCGCTGTTTTGCGATTTGTTTCTTAGATCATAAACCTATAATTTCATACGGAGCCGTCATGTCCCGCCTCGCACCCATTCACCCAAAAGATTTAGATGAAGCACAGCTTGAGTATTACCGATCGATTTGTAGTCGTCCGACCTTCAAAGGTATTGCCGACGACACGCCGTTAGTCGGACCTTTCCTGGCTTGGCAGCGAAGTGTCGAATATGGCCAAAGGATGAATGCAAATTCGCGTTATTTGCGCTACGATGGATTATTGAAGTCTCGATTGGTTGAACTGGCAACAATTGTAGTTTGTCGTATTTGGAATGCGGATTTTGCTTTTAATTCGCATGCACGCGGTGCTGTGCGCGAAGGTGTTAGTAAAAAGGTTGTCGAGGCAATTCGTTACGGTAAGCGGCCTGTCTTTGAGAAAGCTGATGAGGAGATCGTCTACGATTTTTCTTTTCAGCTGACCGAGAATAAATCAGTCGAGGATGCCGCCTACAATGCCGCGGTCGATCTTTTAGGAGAGGCGGCGCTGGTGGAATTGGTGGGGCTTTGTGGCCATTATGTCACCGCATGCATGACTATAAATGCCTTCCAAATTCCACTGCGCCCGGGTGATGAGCCGCTCACCCATTAAAAATTCAGCCCGCAATTATCAAATCATGCTTTGGCTCGCCGAGTTCGGTTGTTGTTCTAAGGAAAGACTGTAGATTTATTGAGCGGTGAAAGCTTGCAAGTTTGGGCAGCAGTGTTAGTACGGATAATCGTTTGAGCACACGCAGTTATTTTCATCCCAATAAGGCCAGAGGTAATCAACGCTGTATCTGAAAGGTTCTATAACTGGCATCTGGTGGAGAAATCTGCGGTCCCCCTTTCACAGGATTATTGACCACGTGATATGAGTATCTGCGGCAATAATGAACTTAATTGTCGTCGCGCGTGCCCCGACATTGGGAAATAAGTACTTTCTATTTCAGAGCCTCTTAGGTCTCGAGAAGCTGTTCGAGTGCTCTCTTAGCTTCGTCGGGTTTGTTGATTACGAGTTGTTTGTCGGCTTCGCGCTTTCGAAGCCTAAAAGCATATGGTTCTGGCTGCAGGGCAAAATAGTTATCAACGCCCAATGTTTTGGCCGCATGTATCGGCCAATCCCCATGATACATAAGCTCGCGGGACATACCGATAAGATCTGCCTTATTTTCGCGCAAAATGTCTTCGGCTTGCTTGGCCTCGGTGATTAACCCTACTACCATTACCAACGCACTTATTTTGCGCTTGAAGCGTTCCGTGAAATTCACATGGTATCCTTGTACCCTTGGCACGTGGGGCAAGGAGCTATTGCCAAATATACCGCCTGAGGAGATATCGATAATATCGACGCCCCGTTCTTCTAACGCTTTGGCGAATTTTAGAGAATCCGAGAGTCCCCACTGTCCCCCTTCACCATCCACAACGGAAATTCGATATGAAAGAGGTAGATTATCAGGGAGCGCTTCTCTCGCCTCTTCTACCACTTCTAATGGGAAGCGCATCCGGCCTTCTATGTAGCCGCCATAGGCGTCGTTTCGAAGGTTGCTCAATGGCGATAGGAATTGATGCAGCAAATAGCCATGAGCTCCGTGCAGCTCGACCATCTCAAAGCCCGCATCCACAGACCGAAGGACCGCTTCACGAAAAGAGGCCTTAACTACAGCAATATCGCCATAATCCATTTCCTTCGGTTGGAAACGCCTTTTCACGTGGTCAACTGCACTCGGTGCGAGCCCTCGCCAGGGCGCCATGCCTTTTTCGGTATCTTCATCGGTGAGTGGTGCGAAGTTTTCCATAGCACCTCGGCAAGAGGCTTTACGCCCAGTATGACCCAGCTGGATCGCTGGGACGGTATCAAGCGACTTTAAAAAATCGGTTATGCGTCGGTAGCCTGCTATGTGCTTGTCAGCCCAAATACCGGCACATTCGTATGATTTGCGACCGCGCTCTTCGACGGCTGTTTCTTCGCCATATATAATGCCTGCACCGCCGAAGGCATAGCGCCCCAAATGCACTAAATTCCAATCATTCGGCATGCCGTCTTCGGAAACATATTGACACATGGGTGAGACAACGATGCGGTTTTTAGCCGTTACACCACGAATAGTCATGGGTGTGAAAAGAAGTGGGCTGACTTTTACATCACTTTGTTGCTGTTCGTTTGTCATATAGTCTCTTCCTCTCCTAATGCTGCTAGATTAGGTTGCGTCGCATTAAGGCAATATGAGCAGGTGTTAAAATGGTTACGTGGTTAAGGTTTCAGCATAGTGGTGAATCATGCTTTGGAAAACTAGACGGCGACAGTATTGCGGTCTGCAACGGAAATATGTTTGTTGATCCTGCAGAGACGGGCGAAAGCTTAGCGTTCACCGATGTTACAATCGATGTCCCTTGTTGGCCGAGCAAAATTATTGCACTTTGGAATAATTCGCGCTCTGCGGCGGAAAAGCAGGGACTGGATATGCCTGCAGAGCCATTATTTTTCATCAAAGCTTCGAACACCTGCTTGCCAAGTGGCGGTGTTATTAGAAAGCCTGCTTCCTATGACGGGCGGGTAATTTATGAAGCAGAACTGGGCGTTGTCGTCGGCCAGGAATGCACTAAGTTGTCTTTGGCAGATGCTGAGGCTGCAATTTTTGGATACACTTGTGTAAATGATGTAACCGCATTGCAGATTCTAAAAGAGGACGAAAGTTTCGCTCAGTGGGCACGCGCTAAGGGTTTTGACACTTTCGGGCCCATCGGTCCGGTTATTGCCGCAGATGTTGATATTTCTAATTCTATTATTCGCGCTGAGCTAAATGGTCGCGAACGGCAGAATTATTCGGTTAGTGATCTTTTTATGGGGCCGGCAGAGTTGTTGAGCCGGATATCGCACTTTATGACACTCTATCCCGGCGATATTATTTCTTGCGGCACCGGGCCTGGCGCATTGCCAATGCAGCCCGGCGCAAAAATTGATGTGATCATTGATGGCATTGGTACATTATCTAATACCTATGAAACTTAGAGGATTGTAGGTTCGGTTCTGAAATTCTTTCTCCAGGCTCTTTTTTGGTTGAGGGCACTCTCAGTAAGCGACCTAAATTTAATTAGCTGTAAGCACTTTTACTTCATGCCAGACCTCCTAACGCCTGAAATCAAATCAAAAGGCCCGCTCTTTATTTATAGAGCGCGAGAAGCTTCTGGTGCATTGCGGAAAGATGCTAATCAGGAGGCAGCTGTAGAAAAACTTCAGACACTGTATCACGCTTTGCAGGGTTATGATTCACAGTCGGGCATGAAAGGTTGGAAGGCGCGGTTAAGCCTTGCACAACGGACGATATCACCGCCTAAAGGGCTTTATATCTATGGCCCAGTGGGGCGCGGTAAATCTATGCTGATGGATTTGTTTTTTGATAGCGTGCCAATTAAAAAGAAGCGCCGTATTCATTTCCATGAATTCATGATCGAGGTACATGATTCGGCCCACGTTTGGCGTAATGATAAGAATAGAAAGAGCGACAAAGATCCATTGCCACAAATAGCAGAAGGCATTGCCGCGAAAGCCTCTCTTCTTTGCTTCGATGAATTTCATGTCACCAACATAGCCGATGCGATGATCTTAGGACGGCTATTTACCGGCCTATTTGACCTCGGGGTCGTAGTTGTGACTACGTCGAACTTTGAACCAGATAATCTCTACAAAGGTGGGCTGCAGCGCGAGCGTTTCTTGCCTTTTATCGATTTATTGAAAGAAAAACTCGATCTTTTCGAGTTAGCATCGCCAATCGATTACCGGCTTGCGCGATTGAAACAGATGCAAGTGTTTCATGCCCCCTTGGGTATTGCCTCGACGAAAGCGCTGGAGAAAGCCTATGAGGATCTAACGGAAGGGGCTGCAAGTGAGCCGGATGCAGTTTGCGTTAAAGGACGCAGAATTTCTGTTTGTCGGGCAGCGCGGGGTATTGCTTGGTTCACATTTGCAGAATTGTGCACTGAAGCGCTCGGTGCAGAAGATTATATCGCCATAGGCAGGCGTTACCACACATTGATCTTGGACCAAGTGCCCAAATTAAATGAAGAACGGCGCAATGAAGCGAAGCGTTTTGTGACTTTGGTTGATGCCTTATACGAACTCAAAGTTAATCTTGTGATGGCGGCACAGACATCGCCACATGAAATTTACCGCGGTTCAACCCATGATTTTGAATTTGAACGTACCATCAGTCGTTTGATGGAGATGCAGTCCGATGACTATATTGACGCGAAACACAGTGGGTCAAAACCCTAAACTTGCCCTCGCCCGCCAAAAACTGTAGGAAATCGGCACTCACAGCTTAACACATCCGCCATTGGTACCTGAATTTGGCTGGCGGCATTGAAACGGGGATATTATGGCACGGAATAAAATTGCATTAGTTGGCGCAGGACAAATTGGCGGAACATTAGCGTTGCTCGCCGGGTTAAAAAATTTGGGTGATGTAGTGTTGTTCGATATCGCTAAGGGCATGCCACAAGGCAAGGCTCTGGATATTGCGCAGGCCTCTACGATTGAGGGCTTTGATGCAAATATCACCGGCGCTAACAGCTATTCTGCTTTGAAGGGTGCGGATGTAGTGATTGTCACCGCTGGCGTGCCGCGCAAACCGGGGATGAGCCGAGATGATTTGCTAGGCATCAATACTTCGGTGATGCAATCCGTTGGCGAGGGTATAAAAAAATATTGCCCGAAAGCTTTCGTAATTTGCATTACCAACCCGCTGGACGTCATGGTCCACCAGCTTCGCAAGGCTTGTGGTCTTCCCTATAACAAAGTCGTTGGTATGGCTGGGGTTTTGGACTCGGCGCGTTTCCGGCTTTTCCTGGCTCAAGAGTTCGGTGTTTCAGTGGAAGATGTTTCTGCTTTTGTTTTGGGCGGTCATGGCGATACCATGGTGCCGTTAGTGCGCTATTCCACGGTGGCCGGAATTCCGGTTCCGGACCTCATCAAGATGGGTTGGACCACGCAGAAGAAAATTGATGCAATCGTTGAACGTACTGCTAATGGCGGCGGTGAGATTGTTAATTTGCTTGGTAACGGGTCGGCGTTTTATGCGCCGGCATCGTCGGCTATTTCCATGGCGGAGTCCTATCTGCTGGACAAAAAGCGTGTTGTTCCGGCAGCGGCGTATGTAAAAGGGTCTTATGGCTTAAAAGGTTTATATGTCGGTGTTCCCGTGGTGATCGGTGCCAAGGGTGTAGAGCGGATTGTTGAAATTAAGCTTAACCCTAATGAGAAGAAAAAATTTCGACACTCCGTCAATGCCGTTAAGGGTCTTATTAAGGTTGTTGAGCGAATTGAAAATAAGGCACGAGCAGCGGTCTCAAAAAGTAGACCGAAAAAGGTGGTGTCTAAGAAGAAAGTGCTTAAGAAAAAAAAGAAATAGCTCCGAAACGAATTTGCAAATAGAAAAATTTTTATCGAACCGCAGAATTCTATGCGCGCTTGGTGTAGCTGAGTTCTAGTTGCACCGACTCGCCACAATGTTAAAGTGACCAGCGTTTTGATACGGTAAAGGGGATTTGGTGTATTGCCTTTGGGCGAGAGAAATCCTGGGGCAACCGCGAAATCTGGCTCCTAATCTAAAACCACGCTAGTGGTGTTGAGTTTGTAATTCGGTAGTTTGTAATACCAAAAATAAGAGAGTGGGGCTTTATGAACATTCACGAGTATCAGGCTAAAGGCCTTTTACAAAAATTCGGCGTTACAGTGCCAAAAGGCGAGCCGGCATTTGGCGTCGGTGAAGTCAGTAAAATTACCGATGATTTGGGTGGCCCGGTTTGGGTCGTAAAATCACAAATTCATGCGGGTGGTCGCGGCGCGGGGCATTTCAAGGAAGACCCTGACGGTGGTGGTGGTGTGCGCCTAGCGAAATCAAAAGAGGAAGTTTCTGCGTACGCGAACGCAATGCTTGGTAACACACTGGTGACCAAACAAACTGGCGCGGGCGGGAAGGAGGTTCGTCGCATTTATATAGAAGAAGGCTGCGACATTGACCGAGAACTCTATCTAGCCATGCTGATAGACCGCTCAACGAGCAAGGTTACTGTGGTTGCGTCTACAGAGGGCGGCATGGAAATTGAGGAAGTCGCCGAAAACACACCAGAAAAAATAACTCGCGTTGCCATCGATCCAGTGATTGGGATGTCTCCTTTTTATGCACGCCAAGTCGCGTTTAGACTTGGTTTAGAAGGTAAAGTTGCTTCGCACACCGTTAAATTATTAATGGCACTTTATAGAGCCTTTACGGAATTAGACGCGACGCTTATTGAAGTGAACCCATTGGTTGTGACTGGTTCGGGTGATGTCATTGCATTAGATGCTAAAATGAACTTTGATGATAATGCCTTGTTCCGACATCCTGATATTGAAGAATTACGGGACGAATCAGAAGAGGATCCCGCGGAAATAGAGGCGGCAAAATTTGACCTTAATTATGTCAAACTCGATGGTACCATTGGTTGTATGGTTAATGGTGCCGGACTCGCGATGGCGACAATGGACATTATTAAGCTTTACGGCGAAGAGCCGGCAAATTTCTTGGATGTGGGCGGCAGCGCCACAGCGGAAAAAGTAACTGCGGCCTTCAAGATTATCCTGTCGGATTCTAATGTGCAGGGTATTTTAGTGAATATATTCGGCGGCATAATGCGTTGTGATATTATTGCTGAAGGTGTTGTGCAGGCTGCTAAAGAAGTTAATCTCTCAGTGCCCTTAGTAGTTCGGCTAGAGGGCACGAATGTTGATAAAGGCAAACAAATTCTAGCCGATTCCGGCCTTCCCATTATTTCCGGTGATGATTTAGGTGACGCGGCTAAGAAAATTGTCGATTCTGTGAGGGAGGCAAGATAATGGCAGTATTGGTAAATAAAAACACTAAGCTGATTTGCCAAGGTATCACTGGATTGCAGGGTAATTTTCATTCTGAGCAGGCGATTGCTTATGGTACTCAAATGGTTGGCGGAGTGACGCCAGGCAAAGGCGGCACCACGCATTTGGATTTGCCAGTGTACGATACGGTCAAAGAAGCAGTGGAACAGACTGGCGCCAATGCGTCGGTGATTTATGTGCCGCCACCTTTTGCAGCAGATGCCATTTTGGAAGGAATCGATGCGGAATTGCCTTTGGTGGTCTGCATTACAGAAGGCATTCCTGTTATTGATATGGTCGCCGTCAAGGAAGCCCTTAAAAATAGTAATACTCGCCTGATTGGGCCGAATTGCCCCGGTGTGATCACGCCAGATGAGTGCAAGATCGGTATTATGCCTGGACACATTCATAAGCGCGGCAAGATCGGTATTGTATCTCGTTCCGGTACGCTTACATATGAAGCCGTGGCGCAAACCACGGTGACGGGTCTGGGTCAAACAAGTTGTATCGGAATTGGCGGGGACCCTGTGAATGGCACCAACTTCGTTGATTGTTTGGAATGGTTTGTTGAAGATGATGAAACTGAAGGCATTATTATGATTGGTGAAATCGGTGGTGATGCGGAAGCCGACGGCGCAGCGTTTTTAAAAGCAACTGGGACGAAGAAACCGGTTACTGGATTTATTGCCGGCCGGACAGCGCCGCCGGGTCGTCGTATGGGCCATGCGGGTGCGGTTATTTCTGGTGGCAAAGATACGGCGGAACATAAGATTGAAGCTCTCAAGGCGGCTGGTATTCATGTTGCGGATAGTCCCTCGGAGCTCGGAAGCACTATGCTTAAGGCTATGGGGTAGTACCGCAGCGGGGTCTCCACAGCATATCATTGTTCTGACAATTTGAAGGGAGCGTGCTTCATGGCGCAATATTCCGATGAAACCTCCTTTTTGTTCGGTGTGAACGAAACATATATTGCTGAAATGTATGACAAGTTTCTCCAAGACCCTGGGTCGGTGGATGGAAGCTGGGCGGAATACTTTAGCCTATTGGGTGATGACAGAAATTCCGTTCTAAGTGACTTGAGGGGCGCAAGCTGGGGTCCCCGAGAAACGTCAGTGTCCGGTGGTGACAGAAATCAACCGAATATATCGGATGCTATCCACCCAGTTCAAATTCGTTCGGATGCATATTCCTATCCTTCTGCGCCACAGCCTGCTGCAAATGCTGACCAAATACGCCAGGCGACGCAAGATTCTATCCGCGCTCTTATGCTGATCAGGGCCTACCGGGTGCGTGGGCATTTGGAAGCTGATCTTGATCCATTATGTTTGGCTAAGCCCGAACGGCACCCGGAACTTGACCCTGAGACATATGGTTTCAGGGAAGGCGATATGGACCGGCCAATTTTTATCAATTATGTGCTGGGTTTAGAGTCTGCGACTTTGCGCGAAATCGTAAAAATTCTTCGGGAGACCTATTGTGGCGCAATCGGTGTTGAGTACATGCACAAAATGGAACCTGATGAAAAAAACTGGATCCAGGAGCGCGTCGAAAGCATTCGCAACCGAGCTGAATTTACAAAACTAGGCAAGCGTACTATTCTGGAACGTCTAACCGAATCAGAATTGTTTGAACAATACATCGACCGCAAACACAAAGGGGCCAAAAGGTTCGGTCTTGATGGCGGTGAGACGACTGTACCGGTACTTGAGCAAATACTAAAGCGCGGCGGTCAACTTGGCCTTGAAGAAATTATTATCGGCATGCCCCATCGTGGTCGACTTAACGTGCTCGCCAATGTGATGGGAAAACCATACCGGGCGATTTTTTCCGAATTTCAAGGCCAGTCAGCGAATCCAGAAGATATTCAAGGTTCTGGCGACGTAAAATACCATCTTGGTACGTCCACTGAGCGCGAGTTTGATGGCAATGTGGTTCGCCTATCGCTAAATCCAAACCCTAGTCATCTGGAAGCGGTCAACACTGTTGTATTGGGTCGCGTGCGGGCTAAACAGTTACAGCGCGGTGACAAAGAACGCGAGAAAGTCATGGCGCTATTGATGCATGGGGACGCGGCGTTTGCCGGGCAAGGGATTGTGCCAGAAACCTTTGCCTTGTCCGATCTTGACGGATATGAGACTGGCGGCACCATGCACCTAGTGGTCAACAATCAAATTGGTTTCACAACTATGCCGTCGTTTTCACGGTCATCGCCATATTGTTCGGATATGGCTAAAGCGGTTGGAGCGCCTATTTTTCACGTTAACGACGATGATCCCGAAGCGAGCGTGCACGTGGCGCGTATGGCTATTGAATATCGCCAGAAGTTCAAGAAAGATGTAGTCATCGATCTCATTTGTTATCGTCGCCACGGGCACAACGAAGGGGATGAGCCAGCTTTCACTCAGCCGCTTATGTATAAGAAAATCGATGAGCAGCCGACTACCCGTGAAATCTATGCCAAGAATTTGGAAGAGGAAGGAGTTATAGAACCAGGAGAGGCGGATAATATTGCTCAGGCATTTGACAAAGAACTCGATGCGGAATTTGAGGCGGCACAATCCTATAAACCAAATAAGGCAGATTGGTTGGAAGGTCAGTGGTCCGGTCTGGCTGTGGCGACAGGTGATGAGCGGCGAGGTAAAACGGATACTACTTTTGATTTATTACAAGAAGTTGGGTTTGCTATTTCCGAGGTGCCTTCGAGTGTAAATGTGCATTCGCGCATAGGACGGCAATTGAAAGCCAAGCGGAAGATGATTGAGACTGGTGAGGGTGTCGATTGGGCTACCGCGGAAGCGTTAGCATTCGGCACTTTGTTATGTGAGTCGACGCCGGTCCGATTGTCCGGGGAAGATTCTCAGCGTGGCACGTTCAGTCAGCGTCATTCGGTGTTGATAGATCAGCAAAATGGGGAGCGTTATGTCCCGCTTAACAACATTCGGTTTGGGCAGGCGCCATTCGAGGTTATCGACAGCCCGCTCTCGGAGTTCGGTGTGCTCGGTTTTGAGTATGGCTATAGCGTGTCCGAGCCCCACGCGCTGGTTGTCTGGGAGGCTCAGTTTGGTGACTTTGCAAATGGTGCACAAGTTATAATCGATCAATTTATTTCGTCCGGCGAATCAAAATGGCTTCGCATGAGCGGTTTGGTCTTATTGTTACCGCACGGCTATGAAGGCCAAGGACCGGAGCATTCGTCCGCCCGATTGGAGCGCTATTTGCAGCTATGCGGAGAGGACAATATTCAGGTGGCCAACTGTACCTACCCGGCTAATTATTTCCATATTCTACGCCGCCAGATACGCCGCGAGTTCCGCAAGCCGCTCATTTTAATGACACCCAAGTCGCTGCTCCGCCATAAGCGTTGTGTATCGCCGTTAGGTGAGTTTGGTCCTGACTCGACCTTCCATAGAGTGTTATGGGATCATGCTCAATGGACCGGTGATATCAGGCCCGACAAGGATGTTAAGCGCGTGGTCTTGTGTTCCGGCAAAGTGTACTTCGATTTGTTAGAGGAGCGTGATAAGCGGAACGCTATGGATACGTATCTTTTACGCCTGGAACAGTTATATCCGTTTCCAAGCCGAGCGTTGGAAAAAGAGCTGGAGCGTTTCAAGCATGCGGACATTGTATGGTGTCAAGAGGAGCCGAAGAATATGGGTGCGTGGTTTTTCGTGAATCCGTTGATTGAGCAAGTCATGCTTGATTTGCGTATGAAACAGACCCGGCCAGGATATGCGGGCCGCGCCTCTGCTGCAGCGCCGGCAACTGGATTGTTTAAACGTCACTTAACGGAACAGTCCACTTTGGTTGATGCGGCATTGACCTATGAGCGCGAATAAATGTTGGATAGACGCATTGATTAGGAAAGAGACGGCAGGTAAATGAAAGTTGATATTGTAGTACCCACATTAGGTGAATCAGTTACCGAAGCCACTGTCGCGAAATGGCTTAAGCGTGTCGGTGACTCAGTAGCTGCGGATGAGCCGTTGGTAGAGCTGGAGACCGATAAAGTCTCTCTAGAAGTGCCGGCACCATCCGCGGGTAAGTTGAGTGAAATTTTGGCGTCAGATGGCGCCGACGTTCTGGTGGGCGCGGTGCTGGGTAATCTAGATGAGACGTCGACCACAGTGGGCCAACCGGAACCTACGCAGGAAGAAGAGGGTTCTTCTGTGGTGTCCCCTAAACTAGTTCCTTCTCAGACGCTCTCGCCGGCGGTTAGGAAGCTAGTTGATGAAAATAGTTTGGATCCAGCGAAAATTTTGGCGACGGGCGCGAAGGGCCAAATCACCAAGGGTGATGTGTTAGCGTTTATGGAGAAGATTGCTGATGCTAAACCGGCCTCTGCGTCGCAACCTTTGGCCAAAGCCGCAGCGAAGCCAGTCACTGAGGCGCCACAACCTGTTGGTGAATTGCCGATTCGGACGGAAGATCCTCGTGGTGAGGAACGGGTGCGCATGTCTCGGCTGCGCCAAATTATTGCGCAGCGCCTGAAACAAGCTCAAAACACTGCGGCTATTCTCACTACTTATAATGAATGTCGCATGGATACACTGATGGCACTCCGGTCCGAATATCGTGATGCGTTTGAAAAGAAGCATGGTGCCCGTCTGGGTTTTTTATCCTTTTTCGTAAAGGCTGCAATTATCGCTCTAAAGGAAATTCCTGCTGTGAATGCTGAGATTTATGGTGATGAGGTAATTTATAAAAACTATTACGATATTGGAGTTGCCGTTGGCACATCGCAAGGGCTTGTCGTGCCGATTGTACGCGATGCGGATAAGATGAGTTTTGCGGAAATCGAGAATACTATCGCTGATTATGGCCGTCGTGCCCGTGATGGAAAATTGACAATCGAAGAAATGACCGGTGGGACCTTCACAATTTCCAATGGCGGCGTTTATGGGTCTCTGATGTCTATGCCGATTTTGAATCCGCCGCAGTCGGGTATCCTCGGTATGCATACAATTCAGAAACGTCCGATCGCCATTAATGGCAATGTTGAAATTGCCTCGATGATGTATTTAGCATTGAGTTACGACCATCGTATTGTTGATGGTCGTGAGGCTGTGACTTTCCTTGTGCGCATGAAAGAAGTACTAGAGGATCCGCAGCGCTTGTTGATCGACGTTTAACGTGTTTGGCTAGGTCGATTGTAATCAAGTTGTTATGAGCACTGATTTCCAAGGCTGTAATAGGCCAGTTTTGCTAGGGTTACGTCACGCGCTGGGTGTGCCGGGGATTGCCGTTTTTTCTTCGATGTTCGGGTTTGGTGCTTTTGCCAAGGTGGCTGGGTTTGATTCTTCATTGGCCGTAATGAGTACGCTTACTGTATGGGCTTTGCCCGGTCAGGTGGTTTTTGCGGAACTCTATCCCTCTGGCAGTCTTATTGTTGTGTTTCTAGGTGTATTTTTTGCCAACGCTCGCTTTTTTCCACTGGCACTGGCCACTATTCCAATGCTTGAAGGCGCTGCACGGTTTCGCCCCATCCATTTTGTATATGCCCAATTAATGTCAGTTATCAGTTGGAGCCAATTGACGCGAATGGTCCCGACGCTGCCGTTGCCGAAGCGTGTTCCCTATTTTTTGGGATTTACGCTGACCGTGATCGCGATTGCGGGCATTGCAACAGCTAGCGGGTTTTTTGTCTCCGACATGGTGCCCGGTCATTTAAGCTTGGTTTTTCTGGTGATACCCGCGATTTATTTCATATTGATATCGGCTGGAGCAAAAGGGCGGCTCCCGGTTTTGTCTGTTTTTAACGGTGCGATTTTTGTGCCGGTTGTGGAGTTGGTGCTCCCGAATTGGGGGCTCGTTCTGGGCGGAGTGTTAGGGGGCAGTACCGCATTTGCCGTTGACCATGTTTTGAGACAGAACAATGACTGAAATCTCGCCCTGGGCTTTCTTATTTGTGTCGGTGTTAGCAACGACATTACCACGAGCGCTGGGCGCTTTGGCCGCTGGTAGGGTTGATCCTAATAGCCGGGTATTTGAATTTGTCACCGCGATTGCCTATGCCATGGCTATGGGACTTGCGGTTCGTTTGTTATTGCTGCCTACAGGGCCGCTTGCGGGAACGCCTATTGCAGATCGGCTGGCTGCCGCGAGTGTGGCACTCGCTGTCTTCTTTATAATGCGCCAAAAGTTTCTGTACGGTTTTGTTGCTGGCGCCGCAATGTTTTGGGCCATCCAGTTCTGGCGCTTGGACGGTTTATCCTAGGTTAGGTTTAGCCCTATGCTGAACAAAGAATCTTTGCAACCGACAATTGTTGCCGCAAAGCGTCGCCATGTTTTCGGTAAGCTCGTTTGCTCAAATATTTTTGCGATACGCCCGCAGAGGGTGTGCCGTCGAGGTTAGTATTGGTTTTGGCAAGAGTTTGGTGAATAGTTTTGGGCGCACTGGTCAGAATACGGCCTCGGCGTAGGTTTCCAGCAACGGTCACTCCGATTACCCTTCCCTGCCGATCCAGAACCGGCCCGCCGCTCATACCGCCTAGTTTTGTCAAGCTTGGCTGTTTATGCGTGACAGCCCAGGCAATTCCCGGTTCTATGAAACTACGCCCTCCTACCTTTCGCATTTTGGTACGTCTTATTAATGATGAGCGAACATCCCCCGGTTTTCCCATGGGATAACCAAAATGAAAACCTATTTGGCCAACGCGCAATTTTTCTTTTAAGGGCATGACCGCAAGGGCCGGGGGTCGGTTTTTCAGGTCACGCACCGAGCTGGTGCGTATTATAGCAAGATCGGCTTTGGCATGAATTGTAATGTCTTGAACCCAGAAACCTTTCTGCCTATTAGGATCCGTATAAATCGCAATCCGCCTGCAATGGTCCACGACATGTCTTGCTGTGAGCCATACACCATCATTGCTGACTGGGAAAGCGGTGCCTACAGAAGTACCACCAGCAGACCTGGAGCTTACTCTAATTTCAGGGTCATTGACAGAAATTGTTGCCAATGTTTCGCCTTGCTCTTGTGACGGAGTCAGAGTTTTTGTTCTTGCTTGGGGATGTTCTGTCTTAGTAATGCCGCGAGGCCGAACGGTTCCGTCTCGGTCAAACAAGAACCCGCCAGCACCCCAGACGAGTGCGGCCAATAGAAATCCCCATCCAGTAGGAAGTCGCATAATCGGATACTCAGTTAACCGGCAACGCTAGCAGCAGCAATGAGCCCAACGGCAATCTTAACTGCGGCGACAAGGACTGCAGGACCAGTCTCGTTGTCTTCAACCCGTTTTCCGAAGTCGCGAATTACGAAATCCATCACGCGATAGGCGACTAACATTAAGATGAGCGTTACCAAGCCCCACAGTATGATATCCCATGTGTTGAGGCTAGTTTTTAGCGTGGCGGCTAACGGGATGGCAAAACCAATTACTGCGCCCGATAAGGTTATGGCGGCAGCCGTATTACCAGCCTTGATCAAAGCCAACTCGTCATATGGCGTAATCCAGGCATAGACAATTAGCCCTGCAATAAGCATGGCAAAGGTGACGCTGGAATGCAGGAGTAAAAAGGGTAACCCTGTAAGGAGACTGTTGAGAATGGCTTCCATGGTTAGTCCGATAACTGAAATTGATGCACAGTTATATTAAAGTTTTGAAGGCGCGGTGCCCATAGGTCAAATCGAGAATTAAACATTTTATTTTGAAGGTGACAGAAACCAAGGCCGCCGATACCTTGCTTTAAACAATAGCAAGTAACGCGATCCGCGCCGGCGGGGCTGCGGGAAAAGGAAAATATTATGGCGAAGAGTTATGACCTCGTTGTGATTGGCGGTGGTCCAGGCGGATATGTGGCAGCTATTCGAGCGGCACAATTGGGCCTTAAAACAGTTTGCGTGGAAAAGCGCGGAACCCTTGGTGGCACATGTCTCAATGTTGGCTGCATTCCGTCTAAGACGTTGTTGCAAAGCTCCGAAAAGTTTGCTGAGGCGCAGCATGAATTGAAGGAGCATGGCGTAGACGTCAAAGGTGTCTCGCTAAACCTAGAAGCGATGATGGCGCGTAAGGACCGAATAGTCAGCAACTTGACCAAAGGGATTGAATTCTTATTTAAGAAAAATGAGGTGGAATATATCGTTGGTCACGGCACATTGTCTGGTCCAAACAGCGTAACGGTCAGCCTAAATAAAGGCGGAAACAAGACGTTAGAGGCGAAGGCAATTCTGTTGGCAACCGGATCTGAGAGTACCTTTTTGCCGGGAATAAAGGTGGATGAAAAGCAGATTGTCACCTCCACCGGTGCGCTGACGCTGGGCAGGGTGCCGAAGCATCTCGTGGTTATTGGTGGAGGTTATATTGGTCTCGAATTGGGTTCGGTCTGGCGGCGTTTAGGGGCTGAGGTAACGGTCGTAGAATTTCTGGATCGTATCACACCGGGTATGGATGGCGATGTCGCAAAAAACTTCCAACGCATACTTAAGAAACAAGGTTTTAAATTTCGGCTTGGCACTAAAGTCACTAACGTAAAAAAGCGCAAAGGCTCGGTTACGCTTTCTTTGGAGCCTGCTATAGGTGGTGAAGCGGAAAGCTTAAAATGCGATACAGTGCTACTGTCCGTTGGTCGCCGGCCTTATACGGATAAGCTCGGGCTTGATACGGTAGGGCTAAGTATTGATGAAAGTGGCATAGTGCCGGTTAATAATCACTTTCAAACGGCGATCCCCAGCATTTATGCGATTGGCGATTGCATCCGTGGCGCCATGCTGGCGCATAAAGCGGAGGAAGAAGGTGCCGCATGCGCGGAAATACTGGCAGGGCAATTGGGCCATGTTAACTATGATGTTATACCCGGGATAGTTTACACTTGGCCGGAATTGGCGGCTGTGGGGAAGACCGAAGAACAGCTAAAAGAAGAGGGTGTTGATTATAAAGCGGGTAAATTCCCTTTCATGGCGAATAGCCGGGCGCGGTGTAACGGCGATACGGATGGGTTCGTTAAGATTTTGGCCGATACAGTAACCGATAAAATATTAGGTGCGCATATTATTGGGCCAGATGCAGGCACAATAATAGCTGAAATTGTTGCGGTCATGGAGTTCGGCGGATCCGCTGAGGATGTGGCACGTACTTGTCATGGGCATCCGACTTTGAATGAAGCGGTAAAGGAAGCAGCTTTGGCGGTAGATGGTCGCCCGATACACGTATAACCAATTTTTAGTATGTCGCGCCTGCCAAATAAAGATAATGACCAACCGCAGCCTAAGGTTTGGCGGTCTTCCGGGAAGCGGGTTTTGCTATTCGTCATAGCGTGGGGACTAATTTTTCTTGGGTTTTTAGGTATTTTGCTTCCCATTTTGCCCGGCGTTATTTTTCTATTCGCCGGGCTATACCTGTTATCATTAGAGTCGCTTTGGCTGAATAGACAATTAGATAAAATTGGCAACCGTTACCCAAGGGTCGGTAAACTTCTCGATGATGCACGAGCGCGAGCAGGGCGTATCTTGCGACGTGTAATTGGTGAAGGTTCGATAAAGTGATTGTCTCATCGCTGGTTCTTTCGCTTGTCGTATTTGTAGCGCAGGTTTTGGGAATGGCGACTTTCGTGACGTTTCCTGCATTATTACCAGTTTTTCAAAATGAGTGGCAGCTGAGCAATACTGAGGCAGGTTGGATTAGTGGCGTGTTTTTCGCTGGATTTGTAGTCTCCACGCCTATTTTAACCGCTTTGACTGACCGATTGGATCCAAAGCGTATATTTTTGGCTGGCTTGGTCATTACGGCTATTTCCAGCACTGGCTTTGGGATGTTCGCTGATGGGGTTTGGAGTGCGACGTTTTGGCGGATTTTGCATGGCATTGGCTATGGGGCTTGTTACATGCCGGGTATGAAGGCACTGAGTGATGCAGTGTCGGAAACGTCTCGCGATCGTTCGGTCTCATTATTTTCAGCGACTTATACCGTTGGTGTAAGTTTTTCGTTCTTTGTATCTGGCCCTGTGGCATCAGCCTTTGACTGGCAGGCCGCCTACCTTCTATTTAGTATTGGCCCTTTGGTGGGATTTATTTTGGTTGCATTTACATTACCCAGCGCACCTAAGCGTGCCATGTCGCGGTTGAGTTTTGAGGTTGGGCCAGCTTTGCGCAATAAACCGCTGATTATTTATATGTCCGCTTATTTTATTCATAATAGTGAGTCATCAACTATCCGTGCTTTCATCGTATCTTTCTTGGTTTTAGCTCTAGCAGTGCAACCTGCGGGAAGTTTAGGGGTTGATTGGGACCCTCTAATGATAGCGGCGATAGCCAACTTGTTCGGGTTGCCCTCTATTATGCTGGCGAACGAAATGGCGCGATTTTGGGACCGAAATAAAGTAATTGCGCTTATTATGATTTCGTCGGCAGCAGTTGGACTATTAATGGCGGTATCTGTTTCTTGGGGGTTGGTCTGGATAGTCGTTCTTGTGATGCTACACGGATTTCTAGTGCCTGCAGATGTTGGGTCTATTAATGCGGGGCTGGTTGGCATTACCGACCCAGCGCGTCGTGGCGCCACCATGGCGCTACATGCAGTATGCGGGTTCACCGGTGCTCTTGTCGGGCCGGTTGTTTTTGGTGCTATCCTGGACCGTGCTGGCGGACAGACGGAGCCGACCGCTTGGATCGCGGCGTTCGCTGGCATGTTTGGTATAGTCCTTTTAGGGATGTTGATTCTCTATTGTTTGGCGCGACGCGAGAAGACGTGAGTAAAGCGGAATAATGTCCTATCAATTGCATCAAACGATTGCGCCTAATTGGTAGGACGCGTTATCGGTTGCGAGGGTGCACCTGATATTGCTTAAGAATATGTGCCTCGTCCACTTCGGTGTAGCGCTGAGTAGTAGAGAGCGATATGTGACCAAGCAGCTCTTGGATAGAGCGTAGATCACCCCCGTTAGAAAGTAAGTGGGTCGCAAAACTGTGACGCAAAGCATGAGGGGTTGCGCTATCCGGTAAGCCGAGTTGTGCGCGCATTAGCTGCATCCGTTTTTGGATAATGCGGGGACTGAGAGGTCCGCCACGCGCGCCTCTAAAAAGAGCCTCGCCGGGTGGTAAATGACGGGGGTATTTATCAAGGTAATCGCCAATAGCATCACGAACAATCGGCATTATCGGCACCATGCGTTCTTTTGATCCTTTACCAAGAACCTTAATACTATCGCCGGTTGGTGCATCCTTACGCATCAAGCCTAGCGCCTCCCCTATCCGAAGTCCCGCCCCATATAGCAGCATCAAGACAGCGGTATCCCTAGCAGCAATCCAATTTTCGGATGCTTGGTCGCCGGCCATTTCAATCGCTGCTTGGGTATCTTTAACAGCGATCGATTTGGGCACGGTGTGTGGAAGTTTTGGTGTCCGGATCAGTTGAACCGCCTGATTGCCGCCCCGCCCGTTCCGTTCAAGCCAACGAAAGAAACTCCGTACAACCGACAGAGCCCGGGCTACTGACGTTCGCTTAAGTCCGGAATTAGCGAGGCTAGCGAGCCATGCCCGAAAATCAGTGGCCAGTAAATTTTGCATGTCACTTAGTTCTAGGGCAGACCCAAGGTGTTGGCTCTGAAACCTCAGAAACTGGCCGAGATCTCTTTGATAGGCGGCGATAGTGTGCGCCGAATACTGCTTCTCGGAAACAAGCCAACGGTTCCATTCAAGTAAGGCAGCACGAAGTTCCGGATCACATCCCGCAAATAAGTCTAGTTTGTTGGTTAGTGCGGTAGGTCTAACCATGCTCGAATGACATGTTCTAGAACTTGGGTCAAAAATCTAACGAGTTCGGTAGATTGACTATTATTGAAATGATCAGCATCCCTGGATCCGAAGGCAATCAAGACTGGTGGCGATACTTTCGATATATCGAGACGCACGAGCGCATCCGAACAGATCAATGGCGCACCACCACCGAATATCACTGGATCACCTTCAACATGACTCCGGAGCAGCATACGCTGATCGTCTTTGAAATATTGTTTCACCGTTCCTATTGGTAAAATAACCAGGCCAGGTGTTTTGAGAAGCCTCGGGCCCTCATCGTCCGCTTCAATGCATAGCATAACCATATCCAGGTCGAGCATGACGGCGAAATCCGTCGTTACAGACTGAATCAGCTGTTCGAAGGATTTAGCCGAGAGCACGGCTAAAATACACTCATGAATTCGGGACAAACTTTGTTGGTTAACGCGCGCGGTTTCCAAGAGTTGTTCACGTTCATTTTTTAGCTTGTTTATCTCGACTCGCAGGTTCTCGATGAGAGCAGTCTGAAAGTCGACGACGCCAACGCTTAGATCGCGTTGCGGCAACGTTAAACCTTGAAGCGCCTCGGGGTGGTTAGCAAAAAAATCGGGCCTATTACGTAAAAAAGCAATTACGGAATTCGCATCTATTTCGGGCGGCGTTTTTGCGTGGTTGGTATCTCGGCTCATGATGATGTCATCTTTTGATGGCCACAAATTTTAAAGAATCGATTGGCCGGTTTTCTTCCAATCGGCAACGAAGGCAGCAAGACCCTTGTCGGTCAATGGATGTGTGTACATCTGATGGAGTACATTTGGAGGCAAGGTCGCAACATGTGCGCCTAGCTTTGCCGCTTCTACCACATGCATGGGACTTCGGATTGAGGCTACTAAGATTTCGGTCGTTAGATCCGAGTAATTATAGAAAATTTCGCAAATTTCGGCGATAAGATGCATACCGTCTATTGCGATATCATCGAGTCGGCCAACGAAGGGTGAAATAAAGCGGGCACCGGCTTTTGCAGCTAATATAGCTTGATTGGGCGAAAAGCATAATGTGACATTGACCATAACACCCTCTTGATTGAGCGCTTTACACGTTTTTAAGCCAGCAGGTGTCAGCGGTACTTTTACACAAACATTATCAGCAATACCGGCCAACTTCCGACCCTCTGAGAGCATGGTTTCAAAATCTGTGGAGGCGACTTCGGCACTTACCGGCCCATCGACTAAATCACAAATCTCGCGCACAACTTCAAAAAAATCACGACCCGATTTATGAATTAGAGAAGGATTTGTTGTGACGCCATCGACTAATCCAGTATCGGCTAGCTCCCGAATTTCTTTAATTTCAGCTGTATCTATGAAAAATTTCATGGGCCGGTTGAGCTCCTTTAATGCGGCTTCAGTTATTTTAAGCGATGCTATAGCTTTTTCTACATTGCTTTCGATACACTCTATCCGATGCCTAAATCGCATACCATATCCTCCGAAATCATTCACGGCGAAGCCTCCCGATATAGTGTTTTATTGCCCTTACCATTGGCTGGTCCCTACGATTACCTTTCGCGGGAAAATCGGGATATTCCTTTAGGGTCATTTGTTTACGTGCCTTTAGGCGCTCAAACAATCATTGGCGTGGTGTGGGGTGAGTCGTCGAAAAATTTTCTCGACGAAAAACGACTGAAGTGTATCGAATCTATTTTAGATACACCCCCATTGCCCGAATCGGTTAGGACATTCGTGGATTGGGTGGCTGAATACAATCTTTGTCCGCCGGGGTCTGTCCTCCGTATGACAATGAGTGCACCAAAAGCGCTGCAGCCGCCTAAGCCGCGTATTGCCCTCATTATGAATCAAGATGCGCCGGAGATTCGTATGACCCCAGCGCGCCAGCGAGTGTTATCTTTGCTTGCCGACGGGCCGCCCCGCACTGCGTCTGATTTAGCTAATGAAGCTGGCGTGGGATCCGGTGTGGTGCGTGGTTTAGCTGAAGCCAAGGTATTAAAACGCATACAAATACCTACCAGCGGCCTCTTTCCATTGCCCGATCCCCAAATACCCGGCGCCGACCTTTCTCCGGCGCAGAAAGCAGCGGCCAATGCGATTATCGAAAAAGTGCGAAAGCAGTCATTTGAAGTGTTTTTGTTAGATGGGGTCACCGGATCGGGTAAAACCGAAGTGTATTTTGAGGCAATCGCCGAAACTTTACGGCAAGGCATGCAAGCCCTCGTTTTATTGCCGGAAATTGCCCTCAGCACTCAATGGTTAAATCGTTTTGAGGAGCGATTTGGAGTTTTACCCGCCCAGTGGCATTCAGAATTGTCACAGGCCAACCGAAAACGAATTTGGAGAGGTATAATTGATAGCAAAGTGAATGTTGTTGTCGGAGCACGTTCAGCTTTGTTTCTACCCTTCGATCGTATTGGCTTGATTGTTGTCGATGAAGAGCATGAGGGGTCCTTTAAACAAACCGATGGGGTTGCGTACAACGCTCGCGATATGGCGGTGGTTCGGGCGCGGTTAGAAAAATGTCCTGCGATCTTGGCCACCGCGACACCGTCTCTTGAAACTTTCGTTAACGTTGGTCGTAGTCGTTATGAACGGCTCCACCTTCCGGAAAGACATAGAGGGGCCGCCTTACCCGAGGTGGAGGTAGTGGACTTACGTCGTGATCGACCAGAGCGGCAAAGTTGGATATCGCCGCCTTTAAAGCTTGGGCTTGCTGCTAATTTGGCTGCGGAAGAGCAGTCATTGCTATTTCTGAACCGCCGAGGCTACGCGCCGCTTACCTTGTGTCGTTCATGTGGACACCGCCTCCAATGCCCAAATTGTTCCGCATGGCTGGTGGAACATCGTTTTGCGAGCCGCCTTGATTGTCATCATTGTGGTTTCACCATGCGTTACCCTGAAACCTGCCCGGAATGTGAAGCCCAAGGCACGATGGCTGCTTGTGGCCCCGGGGTAGAGCGCTTGGTGGAGGAAGTGAGCGTCTTTCTGCCGGAAGCGCGCATAGGGCTGATGACAAGCGATACGATACGAGGGCCGGGCTCGGCGGCGGATTTGGTCTCACGCGTTCAAAACCACGAGATTGACGTTTTGGTCGGCACTCAGCTGGTTGCAAAAGGCCATCATTTCCCATTGCTGACCTTAGTTGGGATTGTCGATGCAGATTTGGGATTAAATGGTGGTGATTTGCGCGCGGCCGAGCGTACCTATCAAATATTGCATCAGGTTTCGGGCCGAGCTGGGCGGGCAGAACGTCCGGGGCGAGTACTATTACAAACATACCAGCCTGAGCATCCGGTAATGCGCGCCCTTGCGGAGGGGGATAGGGATAATTTCTTGAGCGAAGAGGCCAGGCTCCGGGAAGCCGGTGTTTGGCCACCTTTTGGGCGTCTCGCAGCACTAATTTTATCGGGCCGTGCCGCTGAAAAGGTCGAGGCGACGGCCCGAAGCCTAGCCCGAGTGGCTCCAAACAATCCCGCTATACGCGTGCTAGGGCCCGCGCCGGCGCCACTCTCGATAATGCGGGGCCGTCATCGGTGGCGGTTGCTAGTTAAAACCACTCGATCGGTTAATATTCAAAATATACTGCGGGAGTGGTTGGCACAGGTGAAAATACCTAGCTCGGTTCGATTGAAGGTGGATATTGATCCGTACAGTTTTTTATAATTTGTAGTGAATTTTAAAATCTTTGCTCCCGCGACCGCAGGCCGCAGGGAGTCCGCTTGTCACCTTTGAGGGCGTATGTTAAACACCGCATAATCGAGGGACGGAAAACCGTTCCAATCTTCTTGGGAGTGTCGGAAAGTCAGCATTTTCGGAGCTTTCCAGTCAGATTCGGGGGACGCCCTACTTTGGCAGTAAATTCAGGCGATACTGGCGTCGCATCGCGCTATGCGGTGGCACTGTTCGAGCTGGCAGACGATAGCAATTTGCTTGATGTGGTCGCTGATGATCTGCGAACCATTGATTTAGCGATTTCGTCGAATGGCGATCTACAGCGTCTTGTTCACAGTCCGGTGGTGAGCCGGGCCGATGCGGGTGCGGCGATGGCTGCTATTTTGGATCAAGCTGGAGCTAATGATTTGACTCGTAATTTCATTGGCTTAGTCGCGGCTAACCGGCGACTTTTTGCGCTGCGATCCGTCATCACGGAGTACCTCGCGGAATTGGCCAGCCGTCGCGGCGAAGTGACCGCGGAAGTATCTTCCGCTATTAAACTTACCAAGAAGCAAGCCGATGAATTAGCGAGAAGCTTGGAGAGGGCGGTTGGCGCGAAGGTATCGGTTAGTGCGAAGGTTGATCCGGGCTTGGTTGGTGGTCTTGTGGTCAAGGTGGGGAGTGTGATGGTTGATTCCTCACTCCGCACCAGCTTAGAAAAAATGAAACTCGCGATGAAAGGGGCAGCCTGATGGAAATCAAGGCCGCGGAAATTTCTGCAATTCTAAAAGAGCAAATCGCGAACTTCGGTGCCGAAGCCGATGTCGCCGAAGTAGGACAGGTTATCTCTGTCGGTGACGGTGTGGCTCGCGTTTACGGTCTCGATAATGTCCAAGCCGGAGAAATGGTTGAATTCCCGGGGGGCATCAAAGGCATGGCGCTTAATTTGGAGGGCGACAATGTCGGTGTGGTCATTTTCGGCGACGATCGGGAGATTAAGGAAGGTGATACAGTCAAGCGGACCGGCGATATCGTCGATGTTCCGGTTGGTAAAGGTTTGCTGGGCCGTGTTGTAAACGGGCTGGGTGAGCCTATTGATGGTAAGGGCCCAATCGAATCCGACAGTCGTAGTTTAGTTGAAGTCAAAGCGCCGGGAATTATTCCACGGCAGTCAGTTCATGAGCCGGTCCAAACCGGTCTTAAAGCGCTAGATGCGTTAGTGCCAGTAGGCCGCGGGCAACGAGAGCTTATTATTGGTGATCGTCAAACCGGTAAAACTGCCGTTGCGATTGATGCGATTCTCAATCAAAAGCCTATGAATGATGGTAATGATGAATCTAAAAAGCTCTACTGTATCTATGTGGCCATTGGGCAAAAACGGTCCACGGTTGCGCAAGTAGTTAAGACACTCGAAGATTACGGCGCTATGGAATACACGATTGTTGTTGCTGCGACAGCGTCTGAGCCGGCACCCATGCAGTTCCTTGCGCCCTATGCGGGTTGCGCTATGGGTGAGTACTTCCGCGACAACGGCATGCATGGTTTGATTGTTTATGATGATTTGTCTAAACAGGCTACAGCGTATCGCCAAATGTCTTTGTTGCTGCGTCGTCCTCCTGGCCGCGAAGCTTATCCGGGAGATGTATTCTATTTGCATTCTCGTCTCTTAGAGCGTGCTGCGAAAATGAATGAGAGCCTTGGTAGTGGCTCGCTGACTGCGTTGCCGGTTATTGAAACGCAGGCGAATGATGTATCTGCCTATATTCCTACCAATGTGATATCTATTACTGATGGTCAGATTTTTCTTGAGACCGAGCTATTCTACAAAGGCATTCGTCCTGCAATTAACGTTGGCTTGTCGGTATCTCGTGTTGGTTCGGCAGCTCAGATTAAAGCCATGAAACAGGTTGCGGGTTCGATTAAATTGGAATTAGCACAATACCGAGAGATGGAGGCTTTTTCGCAGTTTGCGTCTGATCTGGATGCTGCAACTCAGAGATTGCTGGCGCGTGGAGCACGATTGACTGAACTCCTTAAACAGCCTCAATACAGCCCGTTGCCTGTTGAAGAGCAGGTTGTGGCGATTTTCGCTGGGGTACGTGGTTTTCTGGATAATATTGAGATTGCAGATATCGGTGGCTTTGAACAATCCTTGCTGGCACTTATGCGTGACAAGCAAGGGGATCTGTTAGCGGTTATTCGCGATGAAGGTGCAATTTCCGATGACAGTGAGAAGAAGTTGCTCTCTATTATCGAAGATTTTGCCAAATCCTTTAGCTAGGCGATTGAGAAAGTAGGTCGATGGCAAGCCTTAAAGAGCTCCGTAACCGGATTGCGAGCGTCAAGTCGACGCAACGGATCACTTCTGCTATGAAAATGGTAGCAGCGGCTAAGCTACGGCGGGCTCAGGAGCAAGCAATGGCCGCGCGTCCCTATGCTGAACGTATGGAAGGCATGTTGCAGTCGGTCGCTCGTGCTTGTGCTGCGGGAGGCTCACCTCTCTTGTCAGGAACGGGTTCCGATAATACGCATTTGTTAGTTTTGATTTCTGCCGACCGTGGCCTATGTGGCGGCTTTAATATTAGCCTCATGCGCGGACTACGCCAGCACGTGATGAAATTGCAAGGCGCTGGTAAGGTAGTAAAGCTCATTATTGTGGGGCGTAAAGGGGTTAGCCTGGTTCGTCGGGAATTTCCGGACTTGGTTTTGGAGGTGTTTGAAGATATTGCCAAGCCCGCACCTTTTTTTGGTTCCGCACGTTCAATTGCCGAAAATATCACTGCGCGCTTTGAGGCGGGTGAATTCGATACCTGTACTGTGTTTTACAACAGGTTTGTTTCTGCGTTGACCCAGATCGTCACGCCTCAGCAATTAATCCCGTTTGCTTTGCCTGAGAATGATACTGGTGAATATGAGGCAGAAGAAACTGTTATTGCCGTCTCGGCGTCTTATGAGTTTGAGCCTTCCGAAGAGGGAATTCTCGATGAATTACTGCCGCGTAATGTGGCAATACAAATTTTCAAAGCAATGCTGGAATCTTTTGCATCGGAACAAGGTGCGAGGATGACTGCAATGGATAGTGCGTCCCGTAATGCGGGCGATATGATTAACAGCTTGACCCAGAACTATAACCGAAGCCGCCAAGCGCAGATTACCAAGGAGTTGATCGAAATCATCTCTGGTGCAGAAGCGCTGTAGCGATGGGTTAAAAGCGAAGCAATAGGAGCCTAAAAATGGCGAGCAATACAATTGGAAGCGTATCCCAGGTGCTGGGCGCCGTAGTGGACGTTCATTTTGACGGTGAACTTCCTGCGATTTTGAATGCGGTCAAGTGCGAAAATCAAGGTAAGTCGCTTATTATGGAAGTGGCGCAGCATTTAGGTGAGAATACAGTTCGTTGCATCGCAATGGATACGACTGACGGCATGGTGCGCGGCCAAGAGGTGACCGATACCGGTGAGCCGATTAGCATGCCAGTGGGGCCTGAGACACTGGGACGAATCTTGAATGTGATTGGCGACCCCATTGATGAGCGAGGCCCCATTGGTCATAAGAAAACGTTACCAATTCATCGCAGCGCGCCGGAATTTACCGAGCAGTCGACGGAAACAGAACAGTTGGTCACCGGTATTAAGGTTGTCGACTTGTTAACTCCTTATGCTAAGGGAGGCAAGATTGGTCTATTCGGTGGTGCGGGTGTAGGAAAGACCGTGCTTATCATGGAGCTCATAAACAATATTGCGAAAGCTCATGGTGGGTACTCAGTGTTTGCCGGCGTAGGCGAACGCACTCGTGAGGGCAACGACCTCTATCATGAAATGATGGAGTCCGGTGTAATTAACCCTGACGGTGAATCGAAGGCGGCATTGGTGTATGGTCAAATGAACGAGCCACCTGGCGCGCGAGCGCGAATCGGGCTCGCCGGTCTCACCGTTGCTGAATATTTCCGTGATGAAGAAGGCCAGGATGTTCTATTCTTCGTTGATAATATTTTTCGGTTTACCCAAGCAGGCTCTGAAGTGTCTGCCCTGTTGGGCCGTATCCCCTCCGCGGTTGGCTATCAACCAACTTTGGGTACAGATATGGGCGCCTTGCAAGAACGGATTACTACAACTAAGAAGGGTTCGATTACCTCAGTACAGGCGATTTATGTGCCTGCAGATGACCTGACCGACCCGGCGCCAGCAACCGCCTTCTCGCATTTAGATGCGACGACGGTACTAAATCGTTCAATTGCTGAGCTTGGCATTTACCCCGCTGTGGATCCCCTGGATTCCACCAGTAGGATTCTTGATCCGCGCATTGTCGGTGAAGAGCACTATCAAACGGCGCGTGACGTCCAAGAAGTACTGCAATCTTATAAATCACTACAAGAAATCATTGCTATTCTTGGCATGGATGAGCTCTCAGAAGATGATAAGCTGACGGTAGCTCGGGCACGTAAAATTCAAAGATTCTTGTCTCAGCCTTTCCATGTGGCTGAGATCTTTACTGGTTCGCCGGGGAAACTTGTCGACCTTGAAGACACGATAAAGGGCTTTAGGGCTATTGTTGATGGTGAGTATGATGATTTGCCGGAGCAGGCCTTCTATATGGTTGGCGGTATGAACGAAGCTATCGAAAAAGCCAAGCAAATGGCGGCGGAAGCGGCATAACTTATTATGACTGGTACCCTTAAGCTTGAATTAGTTTCCCCAGAGCGGCTAATTTTCTCTGAAGAGGTTGAAATGGCCGTGTTGCCGGGCGGCGAAGGTGATTTTGGGGTTATAGGCGGCCATTCACCCGTGATCTCGACATTGCGGCCTGGCACTATTGCAATTTTTGATGGAAGTTCTGTGGCGGCACGCTTTTTTGTGGCAGGCGGTTTTGCGGAAGTGAACAGCGAGGGTTGTACGGTGCTGGCGGAGGCGGCTGACAATATAGAAGATTTTGACCGTGTGACTGTTGCTCAAGCGCTACACAAGGCGCGTGAAGATTTGCGCAACGCGTCCGAAGAAGAACGCAAAGGGCTTGCACAGCAAGTTACCATTGGTGAAGCTAAATTGGCGGCAATCGATAGCCCGGCCTACGGTTAATCAACAGTACTCATTGCGTGAAAAAAAGCCTTCAAACAGGGACCGTTTCTGACGGTTCGAGAAATACCTTGGAGAGCTAAGCGATTAAGCTAAGTAACTCTCCTGGATCAAGTACGCCTCCATCGCCCGGTGTGAGCATGGTTGCATTTTTAATAACCTGAGTGTCAACTTTACCAAGACCCAGCTTTTCACCAAGGAACCGTTTTTCTGGATTAAAGAGGGGCTCGCCATCTGGCTTCGTAACCATAGCTAGTGAGCTGGATTTTTTGATAAAGGCATCGCCTTTCTCTCTAGCCTTTTGTGCATCTAGGTTCTTTTGTTTCTGAATTTCGGCACGCGCCCGAAGAATTTTTTGTTCCGCCTCTGCGGCAACGGCTCTATCTGCGGATGAAGGTTCTCGTGGGGCCAAGGCCGCGCGCTTTACAATTTGCAGTTTACGAATAGTGGCCTCTGGGTTGTTAGGTACCGTTGACGTATCGATACGAACCTCGCCACCTACTGCATAGGATCGGCCGTCTGGTCCTACTACTGTTCGATATGTTGGTGAACTGGCAAATTGACCGCCGGCAACTTTATGGGCTTGTTCATGTTCACGCACTTGGCGGTCTCGTGCCTGTAGTTCTCGTACCTTGCGCTTTTCCGACTCAGTTAGACCGTCGGAGCTTTCGGCATTCGAATAAACGCGGCTGGTCGCGGTTATGCTTGTGGCGGATATTTTATTATTTTGTACTGCTTGGGCTTGTGTCTGAGAGCTCTGATCGAGGTAAGAGAATGGGCGTCCCGGTCGCGCAACATCGTTACGTCGAATAACGGGCGTGTTATCGCGATCCACGGAAGCGGCAGCATTAGAATTGAACCTGCCACCGCCAAGGCCGGCAACGTTTAATGCCTGGCCACCGGTTTGCTGCAATGGAGATGTTTCCAAAGATGGAATCATCGGCCTATTCTTCTCCCAAACAAGAAACTTTGATTTATTCTAAATAGCATTACCAATAATGGGCCCGACTGCACCAGCGTTTATTTTTACAAAACCCCAGCGTTTGAGGGCATTCACCATAAATTCCTACTAAAATGTAGGAGCTTTTAGGATAATTGTCAAAATGGCCATACGGTGAAATTTATTTCTCCACTAAAGGACGTAAAACGCCCACTACTCTTTCATAAACATCTCTTTTAAACGGTACGATTAAAGAGAGGAGATCATTAAACCCCACCCACTGCCATTCAGTGAACTCTGGAATTTCTGTGTTTAGATTTATATCACTATCTTGGCCGAGGTATCGGAATGCAAACCATTTTTGTGTTTGTCCACGGTATTGTCCCTTCCAGAGCCTTTGCGATAGTTTTACTGGCAAATCATAGGCATACCATTCCGGGCATTCGCCTATGAGCTCCGCGTTATTGGTCCCAATTTCTTCTTTCATTTCACGGAGGGCTGCATCTCTGGGGCATTCATTATTATCGATACCGCCCTGGGGCATTTGCCAATGATTGCCCGGTACATCGACCCGGCGTGCTACAAAAACCTTATTCCGCTGGTTGACTAGCATTATGCCTACACAAGGTCTGTGAGGTCGTACTTCCACTGGGTTCACTTTAAGGATTCTTGGGCTATCGCTGTTATAGGTGCTAGTGCAAGGCCTCGTTCCCGAACGTTTTCCGCCCAACCAGAAACTTCGGTGACGCTTATTGGATAAGGGCGCGCGATAGCAACAGCGAATCCCCGTCTCTTTGCAATTTCCTCGGCTTGGGCAAGCCGAGCCCGTATATTTTTGCCGGTAGCAATTTCATCGAGGAATATATCTCGGGCAGCAACAGGCATTCTAAGTTTCTTTGCAATACCCACCGCGTTGCTGAGCGGGTTCTCGCGCACATCTAGCATCATTAGACCCCGCGATTTTAACTCCGAAACGACCGGCTTTAACGCCCCTGGTTTCGTTGTAAACTCACCGGCCATAAAAGTGCTAACACCTACATATCCTGTCAAGCGGCTCAACACCCAACGTAATCGTTGTTTGTTTTGTTTTATCGAAAGTGAAGATAATAAAGTGTATGGCCCAGGGTCGCTATTGGGATAATCAAGCGGCTCCATCGGTAATGCAACCAATACTTCATGCCCAGCTGAGCGGCTAATATTGATCCAATCTTTAAGCCTTCGCGCAAAAGGGGCGAAGGCGAGGGTGACGGCACCAGGTGTTTTTTGAATGACCGCCTCTGTCGCATCTGCGGAGACACCGAGATCTATAAACACAATTGCTATGCGGGGTTTTTTTTCAAGTTTGCTGAAGGGCCGCGAATACACACGCCAGGCTTGCCGTCCGTCCTTGCTGACGATTGGCAGAGGACCGATGGTGGCTCTCTCAACCAACTGTGGATCAGGGTGGGGGTGGAGCCGTAGTGTAAACTTCTTAAGTTTCTTGGAAAGAAGTGGCTTTTTAGCAAGAGGCAAGTTTGTCTTTTTATTCTCGGACGTATTCGGTTGTGCGGCCCGGCGACCCGCATCCGTATTCCTTTTGGTCCCCACTTCTTTTTTTTCTCTATTTTTTGCGCGGGGCGCACCATTCCTAGAGTGTTTTGCCGGGGCGTTCCCCTCGCCGGCAAAAGTCATACTTATACTTGGCTGTTGCCGTTCCAGTTCCGCATAAATACTGTCCTCAGTAAAAAAGATCCAAACCACAGTTCCAACTAATACAGTACCCAACATTGCCCAGGCACCAATCAGCAGTTTTCTTGATAAATTATCTACGGTGCTCAATCTTAACCGGGCATGGCCTAGCAGTTTTCGTGATATTTCAACCACATTGCCAGACACTGGCCGAGCATCGATCAGCAGTTTTCGTGATATTCCAACTACATTGCTAGACACTGCCCGGGCATCGATCAGCAATTTTCGTAGTAAATCACTGCCTGATGAAGGCGCGTTATGCACTTCTGCCGCGGCGGAGCCGTCGAGGACCCCGCCATCGCCTTTGGATTTTTTGAAGGGTAGTTTCAGTGTTCAAATACCCCTTAGTTCGTTGCGCCGGCCTTGGTCTGCTGGAAAAGCGATAGCCCACGTAACAAATCCAGTGCGCGCGCTAATTGATAGTCTTGCACGGATTTGTTTTTGGCAGAGGAATTTTTTTCGGTTTTATCGCCTTTTTGGACTTTCACAGAGTTTTCCGACTTTTTGTCCTCTTTTTCTTTCAATCCTTCATTTTTTCTTGGGTCGTTCTCGTTTTTAAGTGAATTCCGCAAAGACGCTTCGCTTCGCCGTTTGGGCAGGTCGATAACTTCAACTTTTGCCTGTTGGACGTGAATGTCCGGATCGATCCCTTTTGCCTGAATCGATCGCCCGCTTGGTGTATAATAGCGTTGTGTAGTCATTTTTATCGCACCACTCTGGCCAAGCGGAATGATAGTTTGAACAGAGCCCTTACCGAAAGAGCCTGTTCCCAATACAATGGCGCGGCGATGGTCCTGTAGTGCACCGGCCACAATTTCGGAGGCCGATGCAGATCCACCGTTTATGAGCACTACCAACGGTAATCCACCGGTTTGGTCGCCTTTGGTTGATTGAAAACGTTGTGCCGATTCTTCGTGCCGTCCTCGGGTTGATACAATTTCACCCTGATCCAAAAAAACGTCGGCGACACTCACCGCTTGGTTTAATAGGCCGCCGGGGTTGTTCCGAAGATCAAGCACATAGCCTTTGATCTCATCGCCAATCTCTGTTTTCAATTTTTTAAGCGCTTTTTTTAGGCCGCTGGTACTTTGCTCGTTGAAGCTCGTAATACGGACATAGCCGACTTTACCTTCGGTACGCGACCTGACGGATTGGATGCGAATACGTGCGCGGGTGAGGATTACGTCAAATGGTTTTTGGGCGGCACGACGTATAGTAACTTTGAGGTCGGTATTGACACGGCCGCGCATTTTCTCCACCGCTTGTGATAGCGATAGACCCCGTACGGGTTTGCCATCTAGATGTGAGATTAAATCTCCCGCCATAAGGCCGGCCCGGAATGCAGGAGTGTCATCGATTGGTGAGACGACTTTAACCAAGCCGCTGTCACGGTCCATGGTCACTTCAATCCCGAGGCCGCCAAATTCGCCAGTAGTGTGGACCTGCATTTCCTTGAACTTCTTCTTGTTCAGGAAGTTCGAGTGAGGGTCTAGGTGCCCTAACATGCCTTCAATTGCAGCTTCTATGAGTTCCTCATCCGAGATTTTTTCAACATAGTCATTGCGAACGCGTTCAAACACGTCACCGAATAGTTCTAACAACCGATACGTGTCTGTCTTGTCCTGACTGGCGGCTTGTGTGGCCGCAGGTAATCCGAATTGCAGGATAAGGCAGGCCAGCAGTATGGGCAAAAAATTACGGAATTTCTCTACATAATCTGATTTTATTGTTTTGGTCACTATTGATCCTCTTACGCGTTCAACATCGCTAGCCTATTGTCGCATATTTATATTCATTTTAGCTACGTAGGCGATTGCTTTTATAGGCAACCCAAGGGAGCGGGTTTACCGGCCTACCAGCGCGGCGTAATTCCATATATAGACGTGGCTTCGTGGCGCTTTTTTTTGCCATCACACCGATAGGTTCGCCTGCCAAAACCCACTGGCCTAGCGAACCGTCGACGCGCACCATACCCGCGAGTAAAGTGTGATAACCACCACGATGTTCAATGATCAATATTTTTCCGTAACCACGAAATGGGCCGGCGAAAACGATTTTGCCATCAAAAGGTGCAACCACTTGCGCCCCAGACCACGCAGCAACTGTGATTCCTTTGGCGGTGTTGCCGTAACCCGTGTTTTGTCCATATCCTTTAACTAACTTGCCGCGTGCGGGCAGAGTGACGCCGCCGCGCCTCGGAAATATCCGAATCGATGTGGGGCCCCGGTGCTGCAGCGTGGGTTTTGCCCGAGATAAAATCTTACCGCCATCTTTGCCACGGATAGTCGGGCCAGACCTCAGTTGGCCAAACAGATCTCTGAGGCTTTTGGCTTTGTTAGTTAGCTGTGCAACCTTTTTTGCAATACGTTCTTTTTCCACATTTGTGATTTGGCGGAGCGATGCTTTCTTGGCTACCAGTTTGGTCATTTTTTGACGCTCATTTTCGAGCGCATCCGTTGCCGCTTTCAGTTTTTCATATTGAGAGAAGATATCGGCTTGGATGAGTCCTAGCTCTACAATTTCTTCTTGCAGTGACTGTGCTCGAGTCTGAATTTGCGGGACTGCGGCTCGTAAAAGTGTAGCGCTTCGGAGCATTTGGATAGGATCGCCCGGCGCAAGAAGCAGCGCCTGCGGGGGGTTCCTGGCAAGCTTTTCCATGGCCGCTAAAGTGCCATGCATTTGTCTATTCCGTTTTTGGAGCATTGTACGTCGCCGGTCGGCCTCATCGTTGAGATCGTTGAGCTTCTCTTGTAGCTGCGCCATATGGACTTCTTGCGCCTGCACAGCGCGCGCGGCTTGGATCATTTGGCCACGTAATCCGTGTAATTCCGTGGCAATCACCTTGCTCTGAGTTTCCAAGTCAACCTGACGTTGTCGATCTTTTGCGATTTCACCCTCAATTTTTTGCAAATCGCTAGGGTCTTGGGCGACAGATTCATGCGCCGCACACATCAAAAAAAATGCTGCGAGAATAGCAGTTAGAATAAGGAGCCGGCTATGTTCGGAACTAACCAGTGGCAGCATGGGTATCTGTAGACTCCGTGAATCGAAGAAGTGGGCGGCCAGTCATTTCGGCAGGCAGATCTAATCCCATTAACGCTAACACCGTAGGTGACACATCTGCCAGTTTTCCATCTTCAAGGCTAACACCAGCTAGCCCATCGCCGACTAGAATAAGTGGAACAAGGTTGCAGGTGTGGGCTGTATGAGGGCCACCAATATCGGGATCAAGCATTATTTCGGCGTTCCCATGGTCAGCGGTGACAAGGAGTCCGCCGCCAACCGATTTTATTGCGATTTCCAGCCTGCCCAGGCAATGGTCCACTGCCTCTACCGCAGTGATGGCGGCTTCGAGAATACCTGTGTGACCGACCATATCTGTATTCGCGTAATTAACTAAGATGAAGTCATATTTTTCGCTCTCAATAGCGGCAACCAGTTTGTCGGTAACTTCGGCCGCCGACATTTCTGGCTGTAAATCGTAAGTTTCTACTTTGGGTGACTCCACAAGAATTCTGTCTTCGCCATCGAAATTTCTTTCCTCTCCACCATTAAAGAAGAACGTCACATGGGCATATTTCTCAGTTTCTGCGATTCGAAGCTGTTTTAAGCCGGCTGCAGCAACCACTCCACCCATCACATTGTTTATTTTTTTTGCGGGGAAAATTGTTCTCATGAACTGGTTTAGTGCATCAGAATACTCCACCATGCCGACCGCATCAGACCAGGCGACAGTTCTAGCCCTTGAAAAACCATCGAAAGTATCGTCGACGAGGGCAGTAAGAATTTCTCGAGCGCGATCAGCGCGGAAATTTGTAAGCAACAATGCGTCCCCATCCTCCATGCCCGCATAATCCCCAATAGTTGTGGGCAACAGAAACTCGTCGGTTACATCTTGATCGTAGTACTTTTCAATTGCTGTTAATGGTTCTACGGCTTTTTCACCCACGCCATCCACCAACAAAGAATAGGCTTTCTCAACACGATCCCATCTTTGGTCACGGTCCATCGCGAAATAGCGACCGCAGATCGTACCTATGTTAACATCCGGCAGGTCGGATATTAAGTCCTCGAGAAAGGCCTTAGCGCTTTTAGGGGGAGTATCCCGCCCATCAAGAAACAAGTGCAAGACCAGCTGAGCTTTAGCACCCTGCAAAGTTTTCACTAGACTGACCATATGGTTTTGGTGGGAATGGACGCCGCCTGGGCCAAGGAGCCCGGCAATGTGGATTTTTCCATCCTTGGAGGTCACGTTGTCGATAAGCCTAGCCAGTGTTTTGTTGGCAGCTAGCGATCCGTCTGCAATGGCGGCATCGATGCGCGGTAAATCTTGCATCACGATACGGCCTGCCCCGAGGTTCATGTGTCCAACTTCTGAATTGCCCATTTGCCCTTTCGGCAGCCCCACGTGGCGTTCAGACGCATTTAATTGGCTGTGCGGTGCGGTTGAGGTAAACCGGTCCCAAACGGGCGTATTTGCGAGTGCGATAGCGTTGTTGTCGCGTTCGTCACGTTCGCCCCATCCGTCTAATACGCAGAGAACAACGGGTCGTGTTCGAGAATTAATCGCCATAATGGGCACTCGTCAGGTTAAAATCAAAAATCTATGTCGAGACTACTAGGTTTCCAAGGCTGAGCAATAAATTTGTCATCCGTTTCGATGGTAGGGGTGCCCCGACAAAATAGACCCTACTCTATAGATTTGTTCGACCAGCATGGTGCGCACTAACATGTGGGGCCAAGTGACTGCGCCAAATGAGAGCAACAAATCCGCACGTTTCCGAACCCGTTCACCAAGGCCATCAGCGCCGCCGATTAAAAACACAAATGTTGATTGTCCCTGGTTTTGCCAGTTTGCGAGTGTGCGCGCCAATTTTTCACTACTCTGAGCTACTCCACGTTCATCCAGGGCGATTACGATAGCGCCATTGGGTATGACACGTTGTAGTGATTCGCTCTCTTGTTTTTGCCGTTCTGGACCGGTTGCCCCCCCCCTTACTTCAATTTCCTTTAAGTCGATCTGCCAATGTAAGCGTTTTAGGTAAGTGTAAAACAGATCTCGTTCCGGCCCTTTTCGGAACTTTCCCACCGCAGCGATTATGATACGCATTGCCAGGGTCTGTTAGGGGGCAATCGCCGGATCAGTGTCATCTTCATCAAACGCTTTATCCCACAATCTTTCAATTCTATAGAAATCTCTAACTTCGGGTCGAAAAAGATGAATGATGATATCCCCCGCATCGACTAATACCCAGTCGCAATGCTGGTCTCCTTCGATGGCAGTGCGTTTTACTCCGACTTTACGCAATTGCCTTCGTAGATGTTCGGTCATTGCGCCCACATGCCTATTCGACGTCCCCGAGGCTACAACCATATAATCCGCCAGGCTAGTTTTGCCTGCGAGTTTGATGGTAATAATGTCGTTGGCCTTATCGTTATCAAGTGATTGTTGGACGAGTTGGAGAAGTGATTCGCAGTCAGGTGTCTGCTGGATTTTGCTGTTTATGGTTTGGTCCTCTTAATGAAATTTCGTATCGGACGCCTCACAAGCAGCGACCGGCTTTATGTCGTTCCGCCTCAAATCTAACCGAATTTGCCAACCTTCTTTTAGGACTTTCCCTTATCTCGTAGGAACCTTATCGCTGTAGACGAAACCGGTTGCAAGGGTGTTTGAAAAAATACCCATGCCGGTGGCGCTGTTGCAGCTAAAAGCGATGCGGACCGTTCCCTTAACCGAGCTTTACGGTACCGTCGTGCAGCAAGTCCAGCCAAGGCTTTGTGAGAATAGTTTGGTCGCGCGAAAACCGCAACGGGAATAGAGTCAAAAATTTTATGCCAGCTCTGCCAAGCAGGCATTTGCACAAGGTTGTCGGCGCCTATCAACCATACAAACTGGCGATATGGAAACCGGTGTTGCAATTGCGCGATTGTATCGGCGGAAAATCGGGTGCCTAGTTCGCATTCTAGATCGCTAACCCAGATGCGCGGATGAGAGGCTACTTGTTGCGCCGATTTAAGCCTTTCTGGCAGGGTGTCCATCCCTTCAGCTGATTTTAGCGGGTTTTGAGGTGATACTAGCCACCATACTGCATCCAATTTCAGCCGCTTCAGTGCTTCTACACTAATGTATCGATGGCCTTTGTGGGCCGGATTGAAGGATCCACCTAAAATGCCGATGCGATGGCCGGGAAAGGAGATTTGTTGATTTTTTGACAATGAAAGCCCGAATTTTCCAGTTCTGAGTAGGAGTCTAGAATACTTCACCGAATGATTAGGGTTTTGGCAAGTATTATGGATGATCTAGCGGTAGGCATGTGTGATAAAAGCGTCACAGCAGCTCAAATATACCCACAGAGAGAGGTGAAATAGTTTGAATTAAAAGCATCATCTTCTTACTCAAGTATAGGTTCGGGAGAGCGTCACTTTGTGTCGGTCGACTAGTTAATTGTGCTGAGGGGATGAAGTTCGTTTTTAATAGGTAAGAATCAAGAAACGATCTCAGTAAGCGAAACCCCCTCTGATTTGAATTCGGAGGGGGTTTCCTTTTTCTTAGGATCGGATTTGCCCTGATCCCCTCACTAAATATTTGTAGCTGGTTAGTTGTTCCGCGCCGACTGGTCCACGTGCATGAAGTTTTCCGGTAGCGATTCCAATTTCAGCTCCCATGCCAAATTCACCTCCGTCGGCGAATTGCGTTGAGGCGTTGTGCAGAATAATGCCGCTATCAATGCCACTGAAAAATTGTTCCGCGGCCTCGTCATTTTCGGTGATAATCGCTTCGGTATGGCTCGAGCCGTACTGATTGATGTGTATGACCGCTTCTTCTATGTTGCTGACCAATTTGACAGAAATAATTTTATCTAGATATTCCCTGGACCAGTCCTCTTCTGTCGCCAGATCGATGCGTTTATCAATCGCTTGTGATTCCATATCACCGCGAATGGTACATCCGCCGTCAACAAGGTCATCCAGCAGGAGGGGCAAAATTTTTCTTCCAATGCATCGGTCCACCAGCAAAGATTCCGCGGCGCCGCAGATCCCGGGACGCCGTAACTTTGCGTTAGTAGTGACTTGCCGGGCCATTTCCACATTGGCATCGCGATGAATGTAAATGTGACAATTACCAATTAAGTGGGCGAGGGTCGGTACTTTCGATTCGGTCATCACCCGTTCAGTAAGAGATTGTCCTCCACGTGGTATTATTATGTCGATGAGGTCTACGGCATTTAACATCTCGCCCACCACTGCACGGTCGCGGCTTGGTATAAGCTGAATTGCTGCGTCAGGCAGGCCTACCGATTGAAGACCTTCCTGCAGACATTGGACGATTTTACCTGATGAGTGGAGGCTTTCTGACCCCCCACGCAAAACCGCGGCATTGCCGGATTTAAGGCACAAACCGCCTGCATCGGCTGTGACGTTTGGACGGCTCTCATAAATGATGCCAATGACACCAAGCGGTATGCTGACACGGGTAAATTTCAACCCATTCGGTTGATCCCATTCTCCAAGAACTCTGCCGAGTGGGTCCGGTAATGCCGCCACCTTCTCTAAACCTGTAGCCATATCTTCGATGCGCACATCATCGAGAGCTAATCGGTCCAGCATGGCCTCGTTTAGTCCCTTTTCTCGGCCAAAGGCCATATCTTTTGCATTTTCTTCTTTAAGGTCCTCAGTACGATTGCGTATGGAAGCAGCTGCATGCCTCAATGCTTTATTACGTTTGTAATTATTTGCTGTTGCTAGTGCGCGTGAGGCATCGCGCGCTGACGTCGCGATTTTGTGAAATACCGCAGTAATATCATCAATGCCCTTCAACGAAGCTATCATTAATGTATCCTCACTCGCTTAACTTTTGTTAGGACAAGATTATCCCGATGGATCATTTCATCGCGGCCACGATATCCAAGAATAGCTTCGATTTCACTGCTCTTGTGGCCTTTTATTTTCAGTGCATCTTTTGCAGCATAGGCTGTTAAACCGCGGGCAATTTCGTTGCCGCTGCGGCTGAGTACGCGAACAGCATCGCCGCGGAGAAAGTCACCTTCAATACGCGTGATGCCAGCCGGTAAAAGGCTCTTTCCGTCTAGGAGCGCCTTCGCGGCTCCGGTGTCAACGATGATCTTGCCGGTAGGGTTAACAACACCTGCGATCCAGCGTTTGCGAGCGGTTAGTGGTGATGCTTTGGCTGTAAACCAAGTGGCGTTTGCTCCATCGCCCAATGCTTTTAAGGGCCGGTTGGCCTTGCCGTCCGTTATCGCCATATGGCATCCGCTTGCCATAGCTATTTTAGCCGCATCCAGCTTTGTTACCATGCCGCCTGACGAATACCCAACTGGTGCTGAGGTGGCCATGGCCTCGATGTCAGCAGTGACTTCTGCAACCTCGGCAATATGCTTGGCATTCGGATTGATTCGAGGGTCTTCCTCGTAAAGACCATCAATATCAGATAACAGTAACAAGCAATCAGCACTTATCATCGCAGCAACGCGGGCACCAAGGCGATCATTATCGCCAAACCGAATTTCATTGGTAGCTACTGTATCGTTTTCATTGATTACCGGAATAACTCCCAATTGGAGCAATTGGTTCAATGTACTTCGGGCATTCAGATGTCGTCTGCGGTCTTCCGTATCATCTAATGTTAATAATATTTGCGCCACACTAAGGTCGTACTTTGCTAAAATTTGTTGATAGGCGTGCGCTAGACGAATTTGCCCCGCGGCAGCGGCAGCTTGGCTCTCTTCCAGCCGTAAATTTCGGTCAGTGGATAACCCTAGCTGGTGCCGACCGAGCGCAATCGACCCGGAGGATACCACTAGGATCTCCTGTCCATTTTTCCGGCACCAGGAAATGTCGCTTGCTAAAGCATCCAGCCAACCGTCACGGATATTTCCGGTTTCATTATCTACTAGTAAAGCCGAACCAATTTTCACAACAAGACGTTTTGCTCCCTTCAATCTCGCGTTCATGGTGCCCAGCCTTCTTCGGAGACGGGCTTGCAAACTTTTTTGGGAGCGCCACGCGCTGCGATATGGGTCATTAAAGCGCGTAAGGCTGATTTTACGCCTTCGCCCGACACCGCTGAGAGGGTAAGTACGTCCTTACCGCACGCATTTCTGAGGGCCGCTTCTTTCTCAGTAATTTCGTTTGCGGTAAGCGCATCAATTTTGTTAAGGGCCACCACTTCGAATTTTTCTGCCAGTCCATTGCCATAGGCCGATAATTCTTTGCGAATCGTGTGATAGGCTTCCACTGCACCCTCCTGGGTTCCGTCTATCAAATGAAGAAGTACACCACACCGTTCCACATGGCCAAGGAAACGATCTCCGAGCCCTAATCCTTCATGGGCGCCTTCGATCAATCCGGGAATGTCGGCAAGAACGAATTCCTTTTGATCCAAATGGACCACTCCTAGCTGCGGGTGGAGTGTTGTGAAAGGATAATCCGCGATTTTAGGTTTGGCGCGGGTGACCGAGGATAAAAAGGTTGATTTTCCAGCATTGGGCAGTCCCACAAGGCCCGCATCGGCTAGCAATTTGAGCCTTAACCACACCCACATTTCGGAATTTTCTTCGCCTGGGTCGGCGCGGCGCGGTGCGCGGTTGGTTGAAGATTTGTAATAGAGGTTTCCGTGACCGCCTTTGCCGCCGGTGAGCAGCACAACTTTTTGGCCTTCATGGGTGAGGTCGGCCAGGATAGTTTTAGCATCCTCGTGTAATATTTGCGTGCCTACGGGCAGGTCAAGAAAAATGTCCGCGCCGTCGGCACCATAGCGCTGTTGACCCATGCCGCCCTCACCGGGTCTCGCTTTGAAATGCTGTTGGTAGCGATAGTCAATAAGTGTATTCAGCCCCGGGATGGCGCGCGCGATTACGTCACCGCCGCGGCCACCGTCGCCGCCGTCTGGGCCGCCGCGTGGGATATTGCGCTCGCGGCGAAAAGACAGGCAGCCGTTTCCGCCTTTGCCGCTTGCTATAAAAATTTTTGCCTCATCAAGAAATTTCATTAGTCGCTACCGCCAGAATCAAAGAAAGGGGAACGGCACGCCATTCCCCTTTCAGAAACGCCGTGGCGTTGGGTCCGTTTACTCGGCTGTCTCCACATGCACTGTGGTGCGGTTCCGTGTTTTGTGGAACTTAACCCTACCTTCAGCTACCGAAAAAATGGTGTGATCTTTGCCAATACCCACATTGTCGCCGGGATGAACTTTAGTCCCCCGCTGCCGAATGATTATGTTGCCGGGGCTTACGACTTCGCCACCATATTTCTTGACGCCAAGCCGTCGCCCTTCTGAATCACGACCGTTCCGTGAACTGCCGCCTGCTTTTTTATGTGCCATGTAAAGACTACTCCTTGTTCTTCGTCTTGGCCGCCGGCTTCTTAGCGGGGGCCTTCTTTTTTGCCGATTTTTTATCCGTAGCCACTTTCTTCTTGGCAGCGGGCTTTTTAGCAGGCGCCTTTTTCTTAGGCGCAGGCTTCTTTGCTTCTGCCTTAGGCGCTGCGCCGTCTTTGATATCGGCAGCCGTTTTTTTGGATTTGCTAGGTTTTTTGCCATCCGTGAGGATATCAGTGATTTTCACAAGCGTCACATGTTGACGATGTCCTTTAAGGCGACGGTAGCCCTGACGGCGCTTCCGCTTGAAAACTAGTATTTTGGGATCACGGGTCTGTTCCATAACCGTACCGGCTACGCTGGCGCCAGGTACAACTGGGGTGCCGATAGTTTGAGTGTCGGTATTGCCCACCATCAACACATTATCAAACGCAACTTTACTGCCGGTTTTTGCATCGAGTTTCTCGATCCGGACCACATCGTCTTTAGCGACTTTATATTGTTTGCCGCCTGTTTTAATTACTGCAAACATCAATCTATTCCGTCTGTTATGCTCGTTCTCAGTCCAATATCGCTGAGGCTTGGCAATAAGTCTAAAAAATTGGCATGCAAGCCCGTTTAAACGCGTGCGGGACTATACTCCGCAGTCCTCCTAAGTCAACGATTTTAGTGGGTTTTCTAGCGGCTTCCAGCTAACGCCATTATTTGCGTAAGTGCCGCAGGTGTAAATCTCTTCGAACGGCTGCTTGCTTGGGGTGTTCGGTTTGGGTAGGGTCCAGCCCGACCTGCGGAGAGGTGCCGGAGTGGTCGAACGGGGCGGTCTCGAAAACCGTTGTGCGCTTGCGTACCCAGGGTTCGAATCCCTGTCTCTCCGCCATCCGAACTTTGGAACGCTGAGTGAGGCGATCCACAGCCCTGGTAAGAACGGTTTTTCCTTGCCGTTAAATCTTTGGAAACTATTAAGACCGTCAGTGTAGTGAATACGATTTAAAGTTATCCGCGTGTGTCTGACCAAGGGCAATTTCTGGCAGCTGAAGCGCATGTTTTTTCATGTTGGTTCCAAGCTGCAATCCAGCTGTTAAAAAATCACCGATTCCATCGTCAACTAATAACCAGCTAGCTAAGGCTCTTGCTAATGCACCATTGTTGTTTTGGCAGGCGGTTATAAAGCGAACCAAACAGTATTCGTCTGTGTCGAGACAGGGGCAGCAAGGCTTATGGAACCTAATCTTACGATTTCCGTACTTTACTAGCGTTGAAACAATTTTAGAAATGGAGATGACGATTTTGGGCCCATCCTTGTCACCAAATGAAGCTCTGCATTCACGCAACATACACCGCCAAACATGGTGGCTTTCATCCCAATGCCCCAGAAGCCATTTTCGCAATGACCGGACGACAAATTTTTCTGCTTCGGTCATTTCACGTAACTCCAATGAGTGAGGGTGTGGAACCTCCCCAAGATCCGGCATGCTCATAAGTTTCCCCTTAATATTATATTGCGATTAATTATTAGTTGCATATTTAGCAAAGCGTCGCTATAGATGCAATTAAGAATTATTCGCATTATGAGTTTATAATGGACTATCATGCATCTTCTTGTTCGGAGGAACGGTTTTCGTCGCTTCTATTTGCGGACAAACTTTTACTCTGGAGCGTTCGACTTTGGGCCGACGCGTTAAATCGCGGATGTGGCGTCTCTGAATTGTTGCGCGACGCTTATCGGTTGGCTGGTGCCGGCGATGCATATCTAGACCTTGACGGTTTGATGTCAATCGTGGCGACGAGTGCAAGCACGAGTATCGACGTTCGTTGCACTAAGTGCGCAACGGTAAGTTTGGACGAGCAGGCCTTCATAAGAGCCGTCGCTGTTTATCAAGCAGGCTTTCCTTTATTTGATGCGAGCGAAATTTTTGCGCCCTGGCTACCTCCGACAGCGCGACGGCTTATCAAGCCAAACATCGCAAAATTGGGCCGTAAATTTCAACATGCTGGGCTTCGGCTCAGCTGCGAAGCCGGGTCCGGACCGCTACCTCGTGCCGATGCTGGCGTGTTAGCGCCGGACCCGGTGACCGCCTGAGAAAACCCAATAGTCTTAAATAAGGAAAGGCAAAACGAATATGCAACACCCTCAACATCTCCAGGTTGGCGACCGGGTCCCAGATACAGCATTTAAGATTCGCCCTGATGGCGAATGGGCGGAAATATCTGGTGCCGAAATCTTCGGTGGGCGTACAGTCATCTTATTTGCCCTGCCGGGCGCATTTACCCCGACCTGCACCACCAGTCATTTGCCGGGTTTTGCTAGCGCTATAGATCGGTTTAAAGAGCTCGGTGTAGAAGAGATCTTTTGCCTTTCCGTTAACGACTGGTTCGTGATGGATGCTTGGCGGGAAAGTCTCGGTATTTCAAAAGAGGTGACATTACTCGCCGATGGAAATGCCGATTTTACAAAAGGTATGGGATTGCTTGTCGATAAGCGCAACCTCGGGTTTGGCGAGCGATCCTGGCGCTATGCCATGATCGTGCGCGACGGAACAATTGACGCGATTTTTGTCGAGGATTTCGACGATGAGGGCGATCCCTTTTCGGCCAGTGGTGCGCCACAACTCCTTGAATACCTTGAAAAGGAAAGGGAAGCTGCCGAGTAACTTATTATTTGAGAACATACCTGGCAAACTTAGGAGGCCGCATGCTAGGTCGTGGGCGAGACCGTGAGGAATTTTCTCCATGTCGTTCTTCGCCTCGCCCTCTTATTATCATTAGGCTCCCTCCAAACCGGCTTGTCTCCTCCTATTTTTTGAGAAGTCGGTGCGGTGACGGCGGGGACCGGTTAAAAGATGTTGATAGTTGCAGTCTCTCTCTTCATCTAACCGGTCTCCGCCACTTTTTTTGAAGGAGATGGCCCAGTCTTCTCCTGTTTGGCGGGGCTGTCTTTGCCTATCGAAGAACTTCACAGAACTTGAGTGAGCATTGTAATTTTGTCCTAGATGGCGACCACCATTTGCCGAGGTCGATGATGCGTATCATCCCAGTTTGATGTTATGGCAACCTCATTCATAAGATTGATTTTGATCGGTTGGCTGGAAAAACAATACGGCGCGGTGTCAAAATTTGCCGAAGAGCCATCAGGCTGCACGATCAACTCTTGTTTGAACGAGGCGGCAGTTCTGTATCTTTTGTTGTTGTGGTCTGGCAACTTGTGTCGCTGCGCCAATCGCTTCTGATATCTCGCATTCACACTTACCACAGCATGGCTCGCGATCATAATGCGCATGCACATCTTCCCAATGGCTAGCGCCAGCGTCAATCGCCTCTTTAACCTCTCTCTCGGTAATGCCATTACAGTTACAAATGTACAAGCCCGCTTCCTTACGCAGAGTTCCAAGAAAATTTAATGCGAATGCCTCGCATTCGTATGATTTTTGCGGCTAATTGTCAATTGCACCCACTTAATCTGTTCCGTGCTAAATTTACGAGTATGTTTTGGTTTTGCTCATCGCTGACGTGACAAGGAGAGATAAATGAAAGGTCATCCGGCTGTTCTGGAACAGCTCAACTTAATATTGAAGAACGAACTTACTGCGATTAATCAATATTTCTTGCATGCCCGTATGTTGGAGAATTGGGGCTTCAACCGGCTTGGTCAGAAAGTTTACGAGGAATCAATAGGTGAGATGAAACATGCAGATGTGTTGGTTGAACGAATTCTTGTCCTTGATGGGCTCCCCAATTTGCAAGATATGGGTAAACTAAGAATAGGTGAAAATGTGCCGGAAATTTTCACCTGCGACATGGCCTCTGAAACCGATAATCAAGGGTGTTTGAAGGGCGCTATCGCTATTTGTGAAACGGAGCAGGATTATGTTTCTCGAGAAATTTTAAAAGGCATTTTAGAAGATACCGAAGAGCACATCGATTGGATCGAGGCGCAGGAAACAAGGATAGAACAGGCCGGGCTGCCAAATTATCTGCAAGAGCATATGTACACGGAGAGTTCTTCATGATCAGTTAAACTATTTAGAGGCCGGCTAAATTTTTAATTTAGGATTCCCAAAACATAGATAGTTTTGCATCTGTTGCTTTCATTTCTCGTCATGAATAATTGGGACTGCGTAAAGCTCTAATTTATGATCGATTAAACGCAGTCCATGTTCCCGGGCGATGCGTTTTTGAAGAGCTTCGATTTCTTTGTTGTTAAACTCGATGATTGTTCCATCTTCGATATTCACGAGGTGGTCGTGATGGTCTTTGGTTGCTTCTTCGAAGCGAGAAAACCCATCCTTGAAATCATGACGGTCCAAGATACCAGTTTCCTCTAATAGTCGAACCGTACGGTAGACTGTTGCAATTGAGATGCTGGGATCTAACTTGGCCGCGCGCTTATGGACGTCGGGAACGCTTGGATGGTCTTCAGCATCAGACAGGACGCGCGCAATCACACGACGCTGACTTGTCATACGCAGTCCTTTATCGCCGCAAAGCCTTTCGATCCTGTTTTCCATTATTATTGCTACCCTCCGGGATAACTCTATGAGCGGCGAATAATAGCTGTAACTAAAGCAATTAAAACTGCGACATTTTTGCAATTAATAATTATTTGCAATAAATGTTTTGACTCTATCGCGCCAATTGTTATTTTTGCGAATGATAATGAATATCAATGATAATGATAATTAATAGCAAAATGTGAGATGAGAAGTTTCCAATGCGAAAGACATATTCTTTGATAGGCGCGGGTGGGTTAATGCTCGCGATGGCATCGACTGCTGCACTCGCGGATGGCGATGTATATGGTCCGTTTCCAGTTACCGTAAAAGATTATAGTGGCAAGAAAACCAATTCAGTTGCCTATTCCGGCCAAATTGCGCGACATGCGCTGCACGATTCACTAAAGAAATTAGCTTCAAAAGGTAACGGCAGTCCAAACGCTGACCTTAAAGCTAAAATGATGTCTTATTTTAAGGGCAAGGATAAAGGCCGCACGATTATAGCACCCAAGACAAAAGGCCCATATGTGGTCAAACAAACTACTATCGATGGGATCTCAAAGAAAAAAAATATCGCGGGAAAGACTTATAAAGGTGTTATTAGCGGAATGCCGAGCAATATGACCGGGCCAGAGTTGGTTGCTTTTTGGATCGATAAGGCCTCTTCAGCTAAAAAAGGTGTCGATTACGCTAATGGGTATGACTACAGCCAGCTCATCTCAAAATTCATAATGGGAGCGATGATGTACAACCAGGCGGTTGACAATTATCTCGATGAAAAGTTGAGCGCAACAAAGAAGCCCAATGATAAGCCTTACAAAAAAGGAAAGCATTACACTGGTAAGGAACACTCCTGGGATGAAGGATTTGGCTATTTTGGGGCACCCGCACATACTTTGAAACTTACACCGCGCCAGGTTTATGAGATTGCTAAACAAGGTAAAAAATCGAAGCCTAAGAAAAATGCTCTGAAGTTTGCCGATTACAACAAAGACGGAAAGGTAGACCTCAAATCCGAACACACCTTCGGACCTGCGTATTACGCGGCGGGCTTCGATGCAGGGGCCTATGGCAAAAGCAATGGCACCAATTATCTGCACACAATTGTAAAGGCCTTTATCGATGGACGAAAGTTGATTACATCGGCCAAGGGTGAGAAGCTATCCGACGCCCAGCGTTCGAAGCTGCGCGCATATGCAGCTGTCATTGGCAACAACTGGCAGAAAGTACTAGCCGAAGCGACATACAAGTATGCGGGTTCCGTATACAAGTCGATGGCTAAGCTGCAGACGATTATGGAAGCTAAGGGTGATACTAAAAAACAGCTTCGCAAATACATCAAGTATTGGGGTGAGCTTAAAGGTTTCGCGCTAGCGCTCCAAACTGGTAAGGATAATCTTGGCGAAACCGCAACCCGCCTAAACCGGATGATCGGATACGGACCGCTGATGCTAAATCTGAGCCAAGTAAAGGATATTGATAGCAAGGGCAACTATGTGCGCGATCAAGGCTCGTCCTGGGGCGAGTACATGTTGCATATGGCAAAACTCCAAAAGCTGCTTGTAGATAAGTTCGGCGTTAAGGCCCGCAAGAACACAATCACAGGTGACTTGGCGGACCTTGCTAAGAAGCTTGGCGGCGGAAAATCGGTCGAAAACGACTAAGTTAATAAAGTATCGCGGCGGCTCGAAATTATATTTTGAGCCGTCGCAGTTTTTTTTGGGAAGGCACCATGGGCGGGCTTGTTGAAGAATACTTACTGGAATTGACCGGTCCTTTGCTAAACCCCCAAAAACGTATTTTTGTTGGCTTCTTGGCAAGTGCCTTTGTTGTTGCCTTTTCAGTCCAGCTTCTTATTTATCGAATGAACTTCAAGCAGGCCCTAAAGGAACTTTGCGCCGCAAAAATTTGGTGGTCGCAGTCGGCACGAGCCGACTACAAGCTAATGGCTATTAATCAAGCCCTGATGATGGGCATAGCACCGTTATTGATATCCAAACTAGTCTTAGCCACAATATTGTTCGAAAGTCTTCATGTTTGGTTCAACGGAAGACCGGCGTTGCTGCCTGACCTGCCAGGATGGACGATAGCCGCTCTATTTACGGTAAGTGTATTCCTACTTGATGATCTGTCGAAGTACTTTGTTCATCGTGCACTGCATCGCTGGCCGATGTTTTGGGCATTTCATCGGGTTCATCACTCTGCGGAAAAGTTGACACCCTTCACTGTCTTCCGGACCCATCCAATTGAAGCAATTATCTTTACCCTTCGAACAAGCATAGTTCAGGCACTCGTCATTGCCGGGTTTTTATTCTTCTTCTCCGAACGAGCTGATCTATTGACTGTTCTTGGCGCAAATATCTTCTTGTTCGTATTCAATGCGGTTGGCTCAAATCTGCGTCACTCGCATGTTTGGATAAGCTATGGTGCGTTCGTTGAACGGTTCCTAATCTCTCCAGCCCAACATCAAATCCATCATTCTATAGATCCACGTCACCACGATCGCAATTTTGGCGTTGTTCTTGCTGTTTGGGATTGGATATTCGGCACCTTAGTGTTGGCTGGTGCCAAACAAAATTTGCGCTTCGGCATTTTGGGGACCGTTCGGCACGATTTGGCGGCTCTCTATATTTTGCCTTTCTCGGCATCGGTGCGATCGCTCGGGTTTAATTTACGAAAGGAATTCTTGAAAATGGTCCGATTTGTCAACCTCCGTCTCAGGCGCCCGACCATGATTGGCATCTTCTTCCTAATGGCGCTTATAACTGGCAGCCCATTTATAACTAGTGCCGCTTCCAGTGCTGATTTGAACATCTATTCCCATCGCCAGCCTTTTCTGATCAAGCCGTTCCTAGATGCTTATCAGAAGGAAACTGGCACTAATATAAATATTGTTTACGCCTCCAAAGGTCTGGCGCAACGTCTACAAGCAGAAGGCGCGCGCAGTCCTGCCGATGTCATCCTTACAGTCGATATCGCTCGGCTCTATGTGTATGCCGACAAGAAATTGCTCCAGCCGGCGGAATCCCCGATTTTGGCAGCGAATATTCCTGCGCATATGCGCGACCCGGGAGATCGTTGGTTCGCATTTTCCAAGCGTGCTCGTATAATCGCGGTCTCAAAAAGGGCCAAGGATGTCTCCCAAATAAAACGTTATGAAGACCTGGCTAATCCTAGATGGAGGGGTCGCATTTGCTCTCGCCCTGGCAGTCACGTTTATAATCGTGCGCTGATCGCTTCCGTAATCTATACCTCTGGTAAAGCTAAAGCAGAACAATGGGCGAAAGGTGTTGTCGCTAATTTGGCGCGGCGACCGCAAGGCAACGATCGGGCACAGGTCAAGGCCATTTACGAGGGCGTCTGCGATATAGCTATCATCAACAACTACTATTTCGGGAAGCTTAAGTATTCTGACAAGCCGGACCAACAAAAATGGGCTAGCTCAGTAAATTTGATTTTCCCCAATCAGGGTGATCGAGGTTCACATGTAAACATCTCCGGCGGCGGTATCGCCAAACACTCACCGAACAAGGCCGAAGCCACCCGTTTCTTGGAGTTCTTGACTTCTGAAAAGGCGCAGCGATTATACGGATCAATCAATTTTGAATACCCGGTAAATGCTGCGGTAGCGCCACCAAAGGAATTAGAGTCCTGGGGAAAGTTCAGCGAACACAAAATGCCGATCATCCGGATTGCGGAACTGGCGCCGGAGGCCCAGAAAATAATCGATCGGGTTGGTTGGTAGATTCTTTTCCTACCTGGATTGTGGGTCTGCGCCTCGGCAGGCCGAGCCCATGGACGCTAGCCACGTCCTTTATCGCTTTAATTTTCTGCGCGCCAATTGTAGCTGTCTTAATTACTGCTGCGGGCGATAGTGCGGGTCTTTGGCAACATCTATTCGAAACGGTCGTACCGAGATACGTCACCAATACTCTCGTCTTAATGGCAGGGGTAGGTATTATTAGCCTGTTTTTCGGCATTACTAGCGCCTGGGTTGTCGTTCGGTATGCGTTTATCGGCAGACGAATATATCAATGGATACTGCTATTGCCAGCAGCCATTCCAGGTTACCTAATTGCCTATACCTATACGGATTTTCTCGAATTCGCGGGTCCCGTGCAGAATTTTCTGCGTACTTTCTTCGGGTGGCAATCCGCACGCGATTACTGGTTTCCTGAAATTCGGTCGATGGGCGGCGCAATGCTCGTAATGGGTGCCGTGCTATACCCATATATCTATATCATGGCGCGGACCGCTTTTTTGCTGACACCATCATCCTATTTTGAGGTTGCCCAAGTTTCGGGTCGAAATATATTTTGGTCGGTTGCGCTTCCCTTGGCTCGCCCGGCAATTGTGGCAGGCTTGGCGCTTGTGTTGATGGAAACAATCTCCGATTTCGGAACAGTGGAGTATTTTGCTGTCGAAACGTTAACTCTTGGAATTTTTAATGTGTGGTTAGGGATGAATAATCTGACCGCTGCGGCGCAAATTGCATCGTGCGCGTTTCTCTTCATCATATTTCTTTTAGTCTTAGAAATTTTGGCGCGGGCAAAACGGCGCTTTATCGATTCAACTCGACGCTCGGTTTCACTAATTGCGAAGCCGGTCTCGGGCTGGCGCGCAGCATTCTGTGCAACCGTTTGTCTTATTCCAGTGATTGTAGGTTTTGTTGTTCCGGTCGGTGTACTCATAGGATTCATTTTGCAGGGTTATTCGGTAACTCTCAACACTACTATCATTCATGCAGCTGGAAATTCGATCTTAATTGGCTTCTCCGTAGCGGTTCTTGTCGTGGCTACATCGCTTTTTATGGGACTAGTCGTCGCCTTTAACCAAAACAAGGCGGTCCGGGGTTTAGCGGCAATATCATCTTTCGGTTATGCGTTTCCAGGCACAATCCTTGCCGTGGGCGTGGTAACAGCGGGTGGCGCACTCGACACCCAATTAGCAGCATTAGTCAAACAGAACTTCGGTTTGGAATATTCCGGCTGGTTAACAAGCGGTTTTGCTTTGGTGGTTTTTGCCTGTGTTGTGCGTTTTCAGGCGGTAGGCTACGGCGCTGTCAAATCCGGCCTAGCGCGCATATCGACAAGCATGATCGAAGCAAGCCGCGTCCTTGGCTACGGGTTTGGCAGAACGATGGGCAAGGTCATTCTTCCGATGATTCGTCTCTCATGTATTGCTGGGGGTCTTTTAGTATTCGTCGATGTTATGAAGGAGCTGCCCATGACATTGCTGTTACGACCATTCAATTTTGATACGCTTGCAACGTATGTCTATCAGTTTGCTAAAGACGAATTGCTTGAGGAAGCAGCCCTTCCAGCACTAGCGATTGTTTTAACCGGTATCATTCCCGTCATTCTGATGAACGCCGTCTTTAATCGATTCAGGAATTCCTGATAGGTGGTATGAATTTTGAATTTTTGACTGAAGATACGGTATATGCCAACAATTTTTGTTGCTGTGTTGCGAGTTATTTAAAACTGCAAAACCTTGCGTGTTTGGAGTTCTGCCATAAGCTTACCATCGCTTGAGCGTGTTAAAGTGGCTGTTGATGTGTAGCCTGTATCGGTTAACGTGATTTTGTGCAGTTGATAGATGATCGCTTCGTTAGAAGCGCAATTAGCAAAATAAAAAACGTCACGTTCAACAGTGCCCATTGCTAAGGCATCAATGCCGCGTTCTGCATAGGCTGTTTTGGTAAAGCGCAATTCGCAAATATCTGCAATCAGTGGATAGGCTGCGAAATACACCAGCGAGACGCCATTAATATCATAGAAAGGATTGAGTTCGTATTGGGTCTCGAAAATGGGGTCGGTCCAGCTCACCCCGCGATGTTTGCGATATACTTTACCAAATTCGGGCATCGCGGCTTGTTCAGGTATCGAAAAATCTGGCGGCAATAATGGCTCGCCGCGGGTAAGCGCTTTATTGTCATCGCCCTCGCGGCTTGAGAATGTCGACATTAATGCGGCCTTTATGGTTGCCGTTGCATGCGTGGCTTTATCGCTTGTATCAGAATCTAATGTTCCTTTGGTCTCACTAAAAAATAAACTGGCTCCATAACGACTTATGTCTGCATCAAGTATCAATTCGTCATTCTCCTTAAACCCGTCTAGGCCGGGCTTGATAGAATATTTCAAGCGGGTAAAAGTTGCATACAGTCGATTGCCGATCGAGTCTTCAAGTCGGCTCGACACCGTATTCAGTCCATCGCATATTAAATTCCAATGGAGATCACCTAGCTCGCGACAGAGCCAGGCCTCTGATAACCCGAGATAGCCAAGCGCAGGCATGCCGAGTTCGTAGTGGCGCGTTTTTTTCATTTGTTTTTGTCATCAGCGATTGATTGGGTGGCGCAATAGGAAATAATTGATTGGAGGCAATCAAACTGGATCCAATCTGCATCGGGAATATTTAATTGAGCTGCATGTTGAATTGCCACACGAAATTCTACCAGATCGAAACTATCGATGCCGATTTCGCTAAAGGTGGTTGGGTAATCGTTGGCTGTAAGGTGAGGAAAATATTCCTCTATCAAAACTTGGATGTGCGTGTTTGCGGTCATGGTTCTTTATTCGTTGTTTTTGCGGGGCATTGCTTGAAATGGTTTCTTAGACCACCGCCGGAATGGTTTGCGAAGTCACATAGTGCTCCATTCACCAGCTCTTTGCCTAGAGACGGTTTATAATGCACCGGATCAAAGCTAAAAAATGTTGCCGGGCGGTTTAAGGCGACGCGGCTGAAATCATGCATATTGTTAAAGCTTCGACGTAATTCTCTCCGTAGCCGGTCAAGGGCAGCTCCTAAATTATGTGCCTTTATTAATGTCATCACATGATGGCTGATGGGGTTTATAAGAACCACATATTTGATGTTGTGCTCATCAAGGAGCATCCGAATTGATTGAAGTACTTGGAGCCGCTTTTCTGAGAAACGAAATCCCCTGTATAAATTGTTGTATGCAACGACAAGTTGCGGCTTGACCGCCCGTGGATCGTTTTGCAACGCTTTCATTTGCCGGTCCCGTTTAAACGCCTCTTCCAGGTTGGTCATGCCATTTGAGTTCGTATGAGAGGGGGTGCCGCTAAGGAAACGATATAGGCTCTTGATACTTAGGCGCAAAACCGGCCAGCCGATTAGTTGGTCGATTGATGATAACTGCGTTTGCGCGACGAACTCTTTTTCGGATCTGTAGGGGTAAAGGCCTTCGTTAAACATCTCTAAATCGAACCCAATGACGACAAGCTTTTGCTTATTCAGTGATTGGCGGAGGTAGTAATATATCTCCTCAGGCAATGCCCCAGCAAAGGCGGCATTGAAAAAGCGTGGCCCAACCAGACTGGTAGGGTCGATATAGCCGATCTTGCTATTCCCCAGCAACAGGCCTTCATGGGAGTAGCGGCGCTGGTTACGAAGTTTGAGTTGCCGTTCACCACCCGCATAATCGCCCGTCCAATTGGTCCCAAAGTAATGGTAAGGGTCGGCTGTGATTGTGATAGCCATAATGATTGTTAGCATAAGGCCGATGGTCGTGATGCTTGCTACGAGATATCGTCTGAGTTGTTTCATCCTGGCACTCTAGAACTGGAAGTAAATAAATTCGGTAACGGTTGAAAGGTGGGAAATGGCGAACGCCAGGCAAATGCCCGTCGCAACCGCCCAGAATAGTGTTGGGCGCCAGGTAATATTTAGCCAAGAAGATTGTGAGGAAATATTTACATACGGCCGGCCATAGCGTGCTATCAGCGCAGGCGTAAATCGGGAAAATATTTGCAGTGTGTTGGGCATGGCAAGGCAGACGGGGATAATGCAGAGGACACCGAGCAAACGCATCTTGGTTAAACCAATCAGATCGTTAGGCGATACACCTTCGAAAATGATGCCAAATGCGGCAAGAAAATCGGAATACTCAATCGCGTACGGTAAAAAGGAAACTGGCAGAGAGATGCCGTTTGAGCCGCAAATAGCACCTAAGATTACAAGCGCACTGGCAACCGACTCTGCTCTAAAAAATACAAAGGCGACCATGACCGCGGTCATGGTCAAAAGCCAGCCCGGGAATTTCGCAATTAGTGTATGCGCTGAGGCCTGGCGTCCCCGTAGCTGGCGCCAGGCTAAAAATAGGATCACATATCCCCCGTGCAAAAAGCCGAATATAATAAAAGTCCAGCCAGCACCGTGCCATAAACCACTAAGAAAAAAGGTGATGAAGGTCGGAACCGCGAGGGCAATAATAAATCGGCGGATACTATCACGAGGCCAGCCTATTACGCGGCCAGTCAGGCGGGCTGCGATGGGTTCGTAAACATAATCAAGCAAAAAACGAGTCAAGCTGATATGCCAACGCTGCCAAAACTCGGCTATGTTTGTCGCTTTAAACGGGGAGTTGAAATTAGCCGGCAGCACGATTCCGAACATTCGAGCGATGCCCAATGCCATATCGGAATAACCTGAGAAATCAAAATATAGCTGCAGCGGGTATAGAGTGACGGCACTCCAAGCCTCAAAGAAACTTATCGGCGTTCCAAGCGATGCTGCCGTAAATACTGGTGTTACCAATGGGGCAATCGCATCTGCGATAAGTACTTTTTTTGCTAGGCCAACACTGAAAATACTGATTCCCACAGCCAGGTTCATGAGAATAAGGCGCGACCGGAAGTACTTGCCAAATTGTGGCATCATATCAGCGTGGTGAACAATCGGTCCGGCGATCAATTGCGGGAAGAAAGTCACGAATAATGCGTACCGGACTAGGGAGTTTTCCCGTTTGACCCTAAAGTGCACATCCACCAAATAGGCAATCTGTTGGAAAGTAAAAAATGATAGTCCAATAGGTAGAATAATTTCCTCTAAATGCCAATTAGTGCCGCTCGTATCGTTGACCACTGATACAAAGAAATTTGCATATTTGAAGTACCCCAGTAGTGACAAATTAACGACGATCCCCAGTACTAGCCAAAAACGACTTCTGCCATTACTGGCAAAACGACTGATGGCGAAATTAAACAGTACTGAAAATGCCAGGAGAAAAGTGAGGTTCGGGTTCCACCAGCTGAAAAACACGAAGGAAGCTAGAACAAGCCACGCTAAGTCATATGTTTTATACTTTGATTGTTTTAAAAGATAGTAAATACATAGGGTTATGGGAAGGAACGCCAGTATGAAGATATAAGAGTTAAAAAGCATATTGCCCTATATACCCTGTGGCGCCCAATGGTTGAATCGCCATCCAAAGCGTCAATAATACGAATTTGAGCATACGACTTATAACCACCAACATGATTATTGCTAGTGCTAATTCCCGTGAGGACTGGCCGCAGATATTATTATGGGATATGAAGCCCGGGACAAAGGAATGCAGGCCATAGGGTAGTATGACTTTTCAACACTCAATTGGTTCTGTGAAGTAAACCCATTAGTTCATTGAGCAAAGCTATGGCGACAGAGACTCCCCTCCCACTTAAGGGGCTGAAGGTAATCGATGTGGCGACAGTGATCGCAGGACCGACACTGGCAATGCATCTTGGAGACTTTGGCGCCGATGTTCTAAAAATAGAGCATCCGCGCGGCGATGTGCTGCGAGTGACCGGCTATCAAAAAGATGGCGTTGGGTTGTGGTATAAAATGGCGAACCGCAATAAACGCGGTATCACACTTAATTTTTCTAAAAATAAGGGCCAGGCACTTTTCAAAAAACTGGTCATGGACGCGGATGTTCTAATAGAGAATTTTCGCACCGGTACAATGGAAAAATGGGGTCTTGGTTGGGAAGATCTGCGGGCGATTAACCCGAAACTTGTTATGGTGCGACTGACGGGATTCGGTCAAACAGGCCCTTATAAGAATAGGCCGGGATTTGGTACTATAGCCGAAGTATTCAGCGGATTTGCCCATATTACCGGTGATGAGGACGGTCCACCGACCCTGCCTAATTTCGGTCTCGCAGATTGCATTGCCGCATCTTACGGTGCTTCGGCGGTTATGTACGCCTTATACCATCGAGACGTACAAGGTGGAGAAGGCCAGTTTATCGACCTTTCGATCTACGAGCCGATCTTTCAGGTTCTGGGGCCGCAGCCTTTGCAATATGATCAGCTCGGTGTGGTTCAACACCGTATGGGCAATCGCTCTAAGAATAATGCGCCGCGCAATACTTACGAAACGAGGGACGGCCAATGGGTTGCGATTTCTACCAACGCGCCGGCTATTGTCACACGGGTACTGACTTTGTGCGGGGGTCCTGAAGTTTCTTCTGATCCGAGGTTTTCGACGCCGCAAAGTCGCGTTGAACATATCGACGAAGTCGATGGCATTGTTGCCCGGTGGGTTAAGGCACGCAATCTTGATGAAGTGCTAGCTAAATTTGAAGAAGCGGAGGCGGCTATTGGCCCAGCCTACGACATAGCGCAAATATTTAAAGATCCCCAATACCAGGCGCGCAACGATATTGTGACTGTGGAAGACGAAGACCTGGGCCCGCTCAAAATGGCCAACGCCTTTCCGTTTCTCTCTGAAACACCAGCAAAGATCCGTCATTCCGGTCAGCGTTTGGGGCAATCCAATGAAGAAGTTTATCGGGAACTTGGTCTGTCTGCAGACGACCTAGCCAAACTAAAAGACGATGGTGTGATTTGATTTTATCTTGAAAACGCACCTTTGTGATCATAGTTAGCAGTCGGATCTTCCTTTAAAGAACTTACTCCGCTTAACACGAATACGTCTCTAGATTTGTCTACTCGGAAGTAGGGTTTTCCGATGATGCGAAAGTGATGATTGTATAAAATAAAGCCGCCCTATAAAGGCTCAGCGATGACATTAAAGGCGATGCTAATGCGTCGATCAATCACACCAGTGGGAATGGTACGGTGAAACATATATCCGGGAAATAAAATTAATTTACCTACTTCGGGCTCGATCATGATGGTTTCCGGGTCAAGTGGCACCGGGAAATCCGGGGGTGGCGGGCCAAATTCGATCCAGCCGGGTTGTTTTTTGTTGCCGGAATTCACTACGTCTGGCAACTGAACATAATAAACGCCGCTGAGCCACGCGGTGTTATGGGCATGGGAAATTTGATGTCCGGGTCCGTCGAGGACAATACCCCAAGCATTGAGCCACCAATTGTCAGGCTTGCCGGCGATAAAGGGGTGACTAGGATCGTTTGGTAGGCTTGCGATATAGCTCTCGATTTCTTTCTCTAGAACATGTTGGAATACGGAGAACGGTCCCATCGGTTCTTCAAAAAGTTCCCCAGAGTGATAGCCGTCGCGGGTAGCGTTGCGTGGCGGAGACAAAATCAGAGAGGGGTGAGCAAGCAAATGGTCTGACAGCGCTTGGTTGAAGTCGTTTAAGTTCTCGAATTCATTCGGCGTTTTAATGATTGTGGGGCGTAGGAAACTGTCGAAGTCTACAAGGTTTCTGACCTTTTTACGTTCGCCAAGCCCCTCAAGTACCAGCGACAGGGTAACCAAAACGTGCGTATCTCCGGGGTTATTTTGTAAATAGGTCTCAGCAGTTTTGCGGGCGGCCTCTCCGTTGCCAGCAGCAAGCTGGCATTGTGCCAAGGCGGCAACAGCGATGTTGTCTGAATGTTTGTCAACCGCCACTTCAAACTCATATACAGCTTCCTCAAACCGTTCGGCCTCTTGCAGTAATATGCCCAGTAAAATGTCATCCCCGCGATAGGCTGGGCGGAGACGATAGGCCTTTTCGCAGGTCTTGATGGCCCGGTCTAGATCGCCCAATTCTTGGTAAGCACGAGCGAGATAGAGAAAGGCTTCCGCATAGTCTGGCTTTAAGCGTATTGCCTCCTCGTAGGACGGTATAGCTTCAGCCCACTGACCTTTCTTGGCCAAACACCGAGCTAGTTTGTAGTTTGGGAGCGGGTGTGAATGATCTAATGCAACGGCGCTTCTGTAAATCTCCTCCGCTTCATCCATTCGGTAGAGGTCTAGTAGCAACTGTCCCTGCTGTAGTTTTAATTCAATTAACAGCGGGTGCCGTCCAATCATTTCATTTAAAATTGACACAGCTTCCGAGGCACGCTCCGTTTGGCTGAGTAACCGTGCTAAGTCGATACAAAGCTGATCGTGTTTTGGGTCTAAACGCCGGGCGGTCTCCAATGTTGCGATAGCGCTTGCATCATCATTCATCTCCTCCAAAACTTTTGCCATGCCGAGATATAGATCAATGTTCTCTGGGGCTGCGGTGATGGCCTTGCGATATGCTTTGCTGGCCTCTAGGAGGCGGCCAATTTGTCCTAAGATAGCGGCCCTATTGCCTAAATAATGTGGTGACTGAGGTGCTAGAGAAATAGCTCGCTCAATGAGTGTGAGTCCTTGCTCGGATTCCCCTGATTCATGTTTCAATAGCCCGAAGAAATGCAGAGCCTCGTTATGGTTGGGGTCGGCCAAGAGAATTTCTTGGTATAAAGCTGCAGCTTCGGAATAGTTCCCTGATTGGTGAGCGGCCATTGCCGATTCTAATAATTTTTCTAAGTCGCGAACCTTAACCACTATTGCCGCCGCTTTTTTGTAATGGACGTACCGGGTGTCATTGTGGCCACCAGCTTAACTCGACTCAATTGCCTCTATTGTAGTGGAAGGAGAAATGTGATTCAGGCTAATCCGCGTTTCAACTACCGCGGCGCCGTCATGCTTGAAGGCAGCAGCGACGGTTTCAGCAACTTCGCTCTCATTTTGAATTAGAAACCCTTTAGCACCGAAAGATTCACCCCAGGCGGCAAAATCGGGATTTTGCAGTTCGGTCGCGGTGACCCGACCAGGGAAATTCTTGGCCTGGTGCATGCGGATGGTACCGTAGGCGCCATTATTGGCGATAAATAATTTCAGCGGCACGCCATATTGCACGGCAGTTGCCAATTCATTGCCAGTCATCATCACCCCACCATCGCCACAGAAAGCAACCACTTGACGGCCCGGTGTAGACAAGCCGCCCGCGACTGCGCACGGCACGCCGGGCCCCATGGCGCCTACGGTTGCGCCGAGGAAATCGTTCTTTTGTGTGAGATGCAGGAATTGCGATGGCCAACTAGAAAAGTTACCTGCGTCGGTAGTCACTACTGCATCTTCGTCCAAATGCTTGCTAATTTCTTGAATGACATGACCGAATACAACTCCGTCGTTTGAAGATACCGGGGTCCACGCCATGATGTTTTGGTGGGTTCTATTCAATTTCCCAACCCATTCTGACCGATCTTTCCGCTCGCCACCGGCGGCTAGCATTGTATTTAGAAACTCTTTCGGATCACATGCGATGCCCAACGTCGGGTGCCAGAGGCGGCCTATTTCCTGCGGGTCTGGCCAAACATGGATTAGTGGATGATCCGGCTTTGGTGCGCGCGGGAATGTGAAGCTCTGGCTCATGGACGGGCCGCCTCGGTCGCCAATAATGAGCATGAGATCTGTGGTCTTCATCAAATTAAGCAATTCTACCGGTGCGCGGTTGGGCAATCGGCCCGCCGCATGGGAGTGTTGGCTGTCGAAGACATGGAAGCGCCGTTGAGGAGAGGCTACCGGTACATCGAACGCTTCCGCGAAAGCGGTCAGCGCCGCCATACATTCCGGCCCCTTGATTAAGCCACCGGCAATAGCCAAGGGGCGTTCGGCTTTACTTAACATTTCGAGGGCTTGCTCAGTGTATGCTTGCGATGGCCCGGATTTAGGCAATGGTACCGGCGATACGATGTCAGACTTGCTATCGCCGTAAAGCACATCTTCCGGCAAAACGACGACCACTGGTCCCGGCGTCCCAGCCTGGGCTACATGAAAGGCACGAGCAATGTACTCACCAAGTCTGTCCCCATCGACAGCCTCTATCACTAGCTTTGCCGTATCAGAAAATGTTTTTGAATAATTCATTTCTTGGAGTGCCATGCGGCCTAGTTCTTCCAGCTCGGCTTGACCAACCAAGAAAACTACTGGCTCTGCATCGTGATAGGCAACATGTAACGAGATGGCTGCATTCATGGCGCCAGGCCCACGACTAATGATGCAAACGCCGGGTTTGCCGGTTAGTTTGCCATGTGCAACCGCCATTAAACCGGCACCGCTCTCGTGACGGCAGACCACCAATTTCATTTTAGGAAATTCGAGAAACGCGTCAGTGATCGGCAAATAACTTTCGCCAGGAACACAATAAGCGACTTCGACACCGTGGGCGTCAAGGGTTGCGGCAATTACTTTGGCAGCGCCTGTGGGCATAAGATAATTCTCCCTAGAAGATCGTTGTGCACAAGAATACTTTGCCGCTAAAAGCGGCCTTTGGCTGACTTTTTAAGCTGAAGCTCGGTCGAGGTCTAGCTACCGCCGAGTTACAACAAAATTCTAAATTCAATCGAGCTTTATCATTTTCGCAATTTCAATGGGGAATGGGAAAACGATAGTGTTGGTTTTGTCGCTGGCAATATCTTGCAGGCTTTTCAGGTAGCGTAGTTGCATTGCTTGCGGTTCTTTAGCAAGTGCATTTGCAGCCTCCACTATTTTCTCCGCAGCTTCTTGCTCGCCGAGTGCATTGATAACCATAGCGCGCCTGATCCTCTCTGCTTCTGCTTGACGGGCAATAGCTCGGACCATGCTTTCATCAATATCTACATGTTTGATTTCCACATTTGCGACTTTGATACCCCAAGCATCGGTTTGTGCATCGAGAATTTCCTGCAAATCCGTATTGAGTTTGTCTCTCTCGGAGAGCATTTCGTCAAGCTCATGTTTACCTAATACAGACCGAAGCGTGGTTTGCGCCAGCTGACTGGTCGCTGCCATATAGTTTTCTACTTGGATTATGGCTTTTGAGGGTTCGATAATACGGAAATAGATTACCGCATTCACTTTAACCGATACGTTATCTTTAGAAATCACGTCCTGTGTCGGCACATCTACTACAAGTGTTCTTAGATCTACCCGGTTCATAGTTTGGATAAATGGGATCAGGATGATCAGGCCAGGTCCCTTTACTGAGGTGAAGCGCCCGAGGGTAAACGTGACGCCTCGATCATATTCACGCAAAACCTTGATTGAGGTACCAAGTATTATGATAGTTACAATAAGTAACGGCGCCCATATGTAAATCTGTGTCATGTTGATTCTTCCCTGATGTCATTGGTACTCTTTTTTTGTTCGGTTTTATCCGAGGGCTCCCCTACGAGGACGTTAAGCCCGTCCACTTGTTTTATTTCGACTTGTTGACCCTTTTTAAACTTAGGATCTCCGGTAGCCTTCCAACGTTCTCCATCGGCCCAAATAAATCCTTGACCGCGGGTCCATTCAAGTATCTGTGCAGGGTTACCAATCATGGTGCCTGTCCCAGTAGCTAACGGTTTGCGGAAACTTCGCCAGGCAAAACCCAGTACAAGTATAAATAGCAGCCCACATAATATGGAAGTGGATATAATGATCGGCCAGGATAGACGGAATTCTGGTGATTCTGCATCGAATAGTAAGGTTGCCCCGATAACGAACCCAATCAATCCACCTATGCCCAATATGCCGAACGAAGGTAAAAATGCCTCTGCTATCATTAAGGCTAGTCCTAATAGAACAAGACTAGCGCCGGTATAATTTAACGGTAAAATATTCATGGCATAAAGGCCTAGCAACAAACAAATGCCGCCTATAACCCCTGGGCCAACAAGACCAGGGTGCCAGAATTCGAAGATGATGCCGTAAATGCCGATCAGCATCAAAATAAATGCAACATTGGGGTTTGTGATGACAGATAGAAACTTCATTTGCCAATCTGGCTTTATCCGTTCTGTCACCATTCCCTTAGTTTTAATTGTGACTTTTGTTTTACCTAATTCGACTACGCGCCCGTCGATTTTCTCCAAAAGCTCTCCCATGTCACGTGCGGTAAAATCGATAACCTTAATTTCGAGTGCCTCTTTAGACGGCAGACTTGCTGCCTCGCGGACCGCTTTCTCCGCCCACTCCACGTTGCGGCCCCGTAATTGGGCGAGGCTTTTTATATAAGCGACTAAATCATTAACCATCTTGGACTTTTTGGGGTCATCCGGGACGAGTTCTTCATTTGGTACATCGGCTTTTTTGTTAGAGCTTTTGTCCTTTGTCTGATTTTTGTCTGAGCCTTGTATTCCCGCGGGCTTATTAGTTTTTTCTTTATCCCTCTTTTCACTCTCGGTTAATTTTTCGAGAATTTTTTCAGTTAAATCCTTTTTCTCCTTGCTGTCTTTGCCGGGGCTGCCTGGCCCGCCCAATTGTATCGGTGTAGCTGCACCTACATTTGTGCCTGGCGTCATTGCGGCAACATGACCCGCATAAAGAATAAAAGTGCCCGCACTTGCTGCATGCGCTCCAGCGGGAGATACATAAACGGCAACCGGCACTTTAGCGGTTAGAATTTCAGTGATGATCTCTCGCGTACTGGTGACCAAGCCCCCGGGGGTGTTCATTTCAAGAATAATGAGATCTACTTGTTTTTCATGGGCGGTTTTAAAGGCTCGGTTTAGATATTGTGCGGTTGCGGGGCCAATAGCGCCTTTGATTTCCAGGATGGCCGCGCGTGGCGAAGTGTCCCGGGTTTCCTCTTTTGCAACGGCTACTAGCATGGTAGCAAAAGCTAAAATTAGGCCGAACAGTATCTTTCGTAGCATCGAACTATAACTCCCCCGCCAATGTATTGGCGCAGTCGTAAAGTGTAACGCCTGATTAGCTAGGAGTCTCGACTAATTGCCTTTAAATATGAAGGATGACATGTAATACGCACTCAGCCCGATCGGTTTAGTGTTTGATTAAAAAATAGAGGATTTAAAATGGGGAAGACGACCAAGAACCTAGAAGATAAGGCTTTTAACTTTATTCGTGTAGCGCCACGTCCGGCCAAACCACGTAACCACGGCATGACACTTGTAGCTGACCGTGGTGTCGGCATGCATGCACAAGAAGATTTATTGCAATCGGCCGGTGATTTCGTTGATATGGTAAAAATCGGTATCGGCGCTTTTCGGCTACAAACCGAAGATTTTTTGAAGCAGAAAATTGATGCGCTTCACGCAAACGATGTAGAAGTTTTTTTCGCGGGTGATTTGATGGAAGCGGCCTTCCTGCAAGGAAAGTCTGAAGAATTATATAAAAAGGTCAAAGAGCTCGGCAGCGATGCGGTTGAGGTGTCCTCTGCCCAGGTTTCTATGTCGATAGACGACAAGTGCCGCTTGATTAAAATGGCATCCGATGCGGGCCTGAAAGTCGTCGCGGAAGCGGGCCAAAAGGGTCATGATAACTGGACTAACAGCCTGAGCTATATCAACAAGCAGATTGAAGCCTATTTTGAGGCTGGTGCTTGGAAAACACTTATTCAGGGTGAGGGTGTTTCGGAGGGCGTTGAGGACCGTAAGGAAGACTTAATGTTGAACATCGCAGCGGCTTTTGATGTCAAAGACCTGATCTTTCAAGCCAAAGATGGCGGGACCCAAGCCTTTTATGTAAATACGCTGGGTAATATAGTGAATTTGGATGTTGATTATGATCAAGTAATTGATCTCGAGTTGATGCGCCGTAACATCAGGAAACATGGTTTGTTTGGGCTTGTCTCGAGTTCGGGTGAATGAAGACAAGGAATACTTATAAATAGCTTTCTTGGGCTTCTAAATATGAAATGGCCGAATTCTGTGATAAAGGCAGAGTTTGGATAAATTTGTGCGAAACAGTGCCCTTTTGGGCTTTTGAGCTAGCTTTTTGTTAAAAGTTTCCCAAGCGACGTGACAGTATCTTTTAGAGCAGATGTGCAGCAAGGCCGTCGTCCTACAAAACCCTACGCTGGGCTGGGCCACTCGGCATCGGTTTCGAAACACGCAATTACATCAATATGAAGGCGTGGTGCGAGATTGCCTCGCGCACTGATATTGAGTTTGTCTGACCTATGAAGGCTTTAAAGCACTTTACCACAAACTGTGAGTTCTGACATTAACATCATCTGATCTGCAGCGTTTAGCGCGCGCAATTCCGTTACGTCTGGGCGGTTTGGCACGAGTACCAGCCTGGGAAACCGTGAATCATTTTACAAGAGCACTCGGCTGAGCTTAAGTGTTAGGATTTGACCTGATTCCTGACGAAGTTGTGGGTGCAAATTAACCATGCCTAACCTTATGTCTTTTGCGCAGGTTAACGTAATAAGGTCGTCTACACATGCGGCAGATCTCAGTGCTACACTGTCGTTCATTGAAAAGTATTAACACCAAGCAATCGGGGAGAATTTACTGTGGCCGACCAACAAACGGGAGCATCCATTTCAGAAGCCGTCGCCAACTGGTCGTCGGACCTCAAATACAGCGATATGCCGGAAACGGTCTGTTCAATCGTTAAGAAAGTGGTTCTCGACGGCGCCGGCCTTATGGTTGCCGCCCGTCATGAGGATTATGTTAAAGCTATCGTCGCCTCGGCGGATGGGGATGGACGGTGTACTGCGCTTGGTCATGGCGGCGGGTTCTCGGCAGCTGATGCGGCTTTCATTAATGGCACTGCGGCGCATGGCGAAGATTATGACGATACTGCTGAAGGCTCGCCCATGCATGCCGGCGGTGCTGTTGGGCTGCCCACATTGTTTGCGGCCGCTGAGCGGTATGGCTTGAACGGCGAGAGGCTACTTCTTGGGGTGGCTGCATGTATTGAAATTTCGTGCCGCCTAGCGGTTGTTGCGCCCACTGCGCAGCATCGTGCATCCTTTCACCCCACAGCAGTTCTAGGGTGTTTCGGTGCTACCGTTGGTGCCTCTGTGGCGCTTGGCTTGAATACTAAGCAGACCATTGATGCACTCGGCACTGCAGGTAGTTTTGCGGCTGGCATTATTGAGTACCTCGGCGATGGTAGTTGGACTAAACGTATGCACCCAGGCTGGAATGCTCAATCTGGTTTGCGTGCCGCCTTAATGGGCAAGGCCGGTTTTTTCGGACCCAAATATGTCTTCGAGGGCGAGCACGGTGCTTATGCGGCCTTTGCCCATCCGGACATTCCGCAAGACTTTGACAAAGTTACTGCGACGCTCGGCAAAGAATGGGTAGCAGATAAAATTACTTTTAAATCTTATGCCTGCGGCACGATGACCCAGCCATTCATTGATTGTGCGCTTCGCTTCCGCGAGTTGGGCGTAACCCCGGATGAAATTGAAAAAATTGAATGTAATGTGGGCGAAGGTACTGTCCATCGTCTTTGGGAACCGTTAGGCCTAAAACAAAATATTCCGACGCCCTATGCTGGCAAGTTTTCCGTACCCTACTGTATTGGCATTGGCATGGTCGATGGTGCTGCAGGACTGGCTCAGTTCACTGATGATCGGTACCAGGATCCGGTGGCGACTAAGATCGCTCAAAAGGTTGTTTACGTTATTGATCCAACAAATGAGTATCCGGCGAATTACACAGGTCACCTTAAAGCTACTATGAGAGATGGTACCGTTTATGAATTCGAACAACCCCATATGCGCGGGGGACCAGTAGAGCCACTGAGTGAAGAAGAGCTTTATGGAAAATTTCGCTCGAACTGCGCTTATGGCGGTTGGGATGATAGCCGGATTGATGCATTACAGGCTTTCTGCGATAAAATTGGAAGTGCAGATAATATGGATGGTTTGGCTGAATTTCGGGGTTAGCGAGACCACCTAGCGGGGGGATGGGTTTTCAAAATTTGTCATAACCGGAGTTTGTCCGGGCACTGGATTGTAACCGTAACTCCCGCCGCTTAATATTTTTGCGACCCCACCGTGCAGTTTGATGGCTTTACTCTGATCTCTCTTGGCGCGGTTATTCGCATCCTCTGGGTCAACGATAGTACGCAATTCTTTTTCAAGACCATAGTATTTTTCCATGTATGCCGGGTCATCGGCCAAATTATGCATTTCGTGGGGATCACTATCCAAGTCGTATAATTCGGCAGGTAGCCCTACATGATAGATCAGTTTCAGGTTCTCGCGCCGGAGCATAAACATGCCAGTTTTTGAACCATGGGCATGATATTCGCAGAATGCTGGGCGTGCTGGAATATCACCGGCCGCAATGCGCCATAGAGAGTGTCCCCAAAGGTCGGCATCTTCGGGCTCAGGATTGACGGCAAGAGATTCTAAAAAGGTGGGAAACAAGTCAACGTGGGATACCAAGTCTCCTATGGTCTGTCCTCTTGGTATTTCCGGGCCGCATGCTACCAATGGCACGGTGACAGAATGGTCATACCCAACGCTTTTCCCGAACATGCCATGTTGACCCACCGCTTCGCCATGATCGCTGACGTAAACTACTCTGGTATTGTCGGCAAGCTCAAGGTCATGGAGTTTTTGCAGTATTTTCCCGATTTGTTCGTCCATATGGGTAATTAGGGAGCAATAGCCCGCCACGGATTTCTTTAAAAACGGTTCAGTCGCTAAATCTTCGAAACTATGAGTCCAGATCAAATGTTGCACAGCCGGATGCGCGTCTTCGAGACCGTTTATGAATTGCGGCGGCGGCGGCATGTCTGTCTCTGGATAGAGGTCCATTAATCGTTTTGGCACGATAAAGGGCGGATGCGGTGCGGCAAATGAAACTTTGAGAGCCCAAGGTTTTTTTCCGGCTAATTTATGATCATCTAACCAGGCGCAGGCTTCTTCAGCGATTTGGCGGTCATACAAAATATAATCGGATTCACCAATGCCAGTTTTCTTGTAATTATCGCGCGGCGTTCGCCTGGCTTCTTCTCCCTGTTCGGTTGCTCGCAGCAGACCGAATAAAGCGCCTTTGCGCTCGACGATATGCATCGCAAGCCGACTTTCCGTAAAACCGTAATCGTCTCCCTCATCGTTGCCGATATAATGCAATTTTCCGATCGAAACCACTTCGTGTCCCGCAGCGCGCAGACGGTGATGCCAACTGGGAATTTTCCCATCATAGACCTTGACGTTATCCCAATAATTAGTTTGGTGGGGGTATCTACCGGTGGCTATAGAGGCACGGGCTGGGCAGCAAACCGCACTAGCCGCATAAGCGTTATCGAATCGGATGCCACGTTTTGCAATGCTGTCAATGTTAGGGGTTCGAACGAATGGGTGGCCGTAACAACCAGTGTAATTACGTTGATGGTTATCGGAAACAAGAAACAATAAATTGGCCGGTTTCAAGGATCGTGCTCCAATCTTCTGTTTACGGTGCATTTTATTTTGAGCCCTTCTTTGCTGCTTGAATATCACACATAATCAATAGTGCTATTGTTTCTAAACGCGGCAGAAAGAGCCTATTGAAAATAAGCCTATTTTCCCCGCATCGACCTAGACTTACCTATCCGTTGATTTATATCATTGATGGCCTAAGGCAGTACGTCCTCGGTGAACCATTCTGTCGGCATGTGGTTGCCAATATTCCGGGCCTTGGCGCGCTCATATAAGATAGCACCGACAGCTGCAAATTGAATTGCAAGTCCGCGATAATTCAAAAAACAGGTAATATCATTTTCAGAAGTTCGCCCTTTTGCCGAACCTGTGATTAGGTCGGCAAGGGTGGGAACTTCCCGCAGATAGGCCATATCTGGACTGTTGCCCGCCTCTTTCTTTTGGTCGGCGACTTTGATCCCGTGGGTGTTGTTATAGTGGTCAAAATCCATGCTGCTGGAATCATGCATCACAACGTGATCGGCAGCTTTGATAGCGGCGAGTTCAATTTCATTGTCGCGAATGGTTGAAATATGCATGCCTGGTTTGATAAATTTTCGAAACAAAACATTCGATTGAGAATTGGTGGCGCATAAAACAATGTCGGCGCCCATGACTGCGTTCTCGATATCCTCGCAGGCATGCATATCGACGCCAATCTCCGGGCTTATTTGTTGACAGAAATTATCGCGATTATTTCGGGTCATGCTGTAAACGCGGATTTGCTCAACGTTGCGAACTACAGCGATGGCCATGGCTTGCGCACCAGCCTGCCAGCCGGAGCCTATTAATGCCACGGTTTTAGCATCTTCGCGCGCCATATATTTCGCCCCAAGAGCACTAGCGCCCGCGACCCGCATGCGTTGCATCACGCCATCGGGGAAAATCATTAATGGTTCGCCGGTACGAGTACTGAATAATAGTACCAGACCTGTCCACCTATCTCCGGGTGCTAACGGCACCTTCTTCCGTCGTTTTTTTCCGCCGACCGTCGGAAACGAGAGGATATCCGAATTTATCCGAACAGCACCAACGCCCAGGCTTGAGATTAACGAGCTCATCATTTTTAACTGGTAAACTGATTCTGGATGGGTGGTTTCTGTAATTATTTCCGCCCGTGTACCTAGAATGGCGCGCCCTGCTGCGGCTTCTAGATAAGCTGTTTCCAATGCTTCGAGGACGTCTTTCATATTTAGGAGGCAGGCTATCTCATCGTTCGATAGTAGAATGGTCATGGGCGTTTACTCATGCTTTTAATAAAGGGCGTAGCTCAGCCAAAGATTCTATCTTCTCGATGCCGAAAACCACTTCGATTAAACGACATCTGTAGCTTGTTCGATGGTTAGAGAGAAGGCGGTTACCTATTTTTAGATAACAGCCTTATCTAATTCAGCACGGTCAGGACGTTTTAGTCGGTTGTTTTACGATGGAACTGGCAGTAGTCGGAATGCCACTGATTGTTAGTCTGTACTAATAGTTGTCCCCGCGCAAAGTACAGGGTTGAGTTTAAGGGGCTAAAGGCATTCATATTTCCCCTTTATTTGTCGGTAAGGTAAATTTATCGCCCCTCCGCTCAGAAAGGACAATCAACTCTGACTGTGATTTTCGTTGAGTTAGCGTGAAGTTCGTTCGGGGCTCTTCATTAGAAAAACGCCGAAAGCGGCTACAATACAAACCCAGACAAGGAAATTGAAACAATCTAAGTAGGCGATGAATTCGGCATTTTCGTTAACCATCCGTCCGAATGCGTGTAAGCCGTCTTGGTCGCTGAGGCGCAGTCCGTCTGGCAAGACGAGATGGCGTAATCGTTCGTTGTAGGGTGATATGTTTTCGCTAAGTGTGGCACGGTTAGCTTGTTGAAATCTCAATAATTGAGCGACCAAGACCGAGACACCGATGCTAGCACCAATGCGGCGTGATAGGGCCAGGAAGGCTGTGGCGTCAGGCCTTAGTTCATTGGGTAGGCCCGCATATGCGGCTGCAGTCAATGTTGTCGAAAAGAACCCAAAACTGACGCCTTGAATACCAATCCAGAATAGTAGGCTGAAAGCGTCTACTTCTGGCGTAATACGTGCGAGAAAGAAAAATGATGTGCCCATCATCACTGATCCGGCAAAAATTAGAGGTTTTGGTCCGACCCGCGCCAAGACATGGCCGACAAAGACAGCTGCGACCATCGTCGCTAGTCCGCGCGGCGTAAGTATTAATCCTGACGTCATGACAGGATAGCCAAGATAGTTTTGAAGAAGGGCAGGAAATAATGCGATAAAGCCAAACATCATAATACCGAGCAAAATGAGATAGCAGGCGCAGATTGTGAAGGTGCGATTCTGGAACAATGCAGGGTCGACAAATGGTCGTCGAGCGGTGACGATGTGGACGATAAAAAGGTATAGGGAGCACAGCGAAATCGAGGTCCATACAATGATCTTATCAGACTCGAACCAGGCAAGCTGTTCTCCGCGATCAAGTACCCATTGCATGCATATTAACGCCGTGCCGAGAAGCATGAAGCCGGTAAGGTCGAAGTGGCGGCTGGGGTCCGGCTTGTTTTCGCGTACGAATAAAAAGATAAGGGTAAATGCGGTGAGCCCGCCGGGGATATTTACGAAAAAATTCCAACGCCAGCTATAGTAGTCTGTTAAAAAGCCTCCAAGGATGGGGCCAATAATAAGCCCAACCATCATGCCGACACTAAACCAGCCAAGCGCGATATTGTGGCGTTCCTTTGGCCATAGATCGAGCAAAATTTGTTGGGCCACGGGAATAAGTGTTGCACCAAAGACGCCTTGAATAAACCGAGCCGTTACAATTTCGAACAAAGTTTCTGATGTGCCTGCGAAGGTAGATGCAATGACGAACCCGAGAATACCAGTGAGTAAGACGCGCTTGCGCCCATAGCGTCGTCCTAACCATGCTGTAAGGGGTGTAAACACTGCAACCGCAACTAGATAAGCGGTCAGAATCCACGAAATTTCGTCCAGCGTGGTAGAGAAAGTCCCCATCATGTTCGGCAGTGCAATACCTGCGAGGAACGTATCCATGGATTGCATGCCTGCGGCGAGGCAGACCCCGAAGCTGATCGGGACCAAATGCCGAGGCATTGAAGCTGTGGGTTCGACGTCGGAGGTCAAAATTTAATCTCTGCACTCGCGCACCGGCTATTTTGCGGTGATCTGGCCGGTTGTCCGTAACAATAGAGCTAAAGGGATCATGGCTAAAGTGACGATTGTCAGCCACCAAAAATCTTGCAAATAGGCGAGAAATTCAGCCTGGCGCAGCACTTCTTTTTCTATTGCTGCGACTCCGTTGGGGTCGGAGAAATTCCAGTTTTCTGGCTTTGGCGACAATTCGAAGCTTTTGTTATAAGGCGTTATATTTTCGGAGATGCTGGTACGATTGGTCTGAGCATTACGCACTAGCTGACTTACCAGGAATGATACGCCGACACTGCTACCAAATTTCCGGATGAGATTAAAAAAACTAGTTCCCTCGGCACGTTGGTCGGGGGTCAGTGTGGTGAAGGTGGCGGTGGCAACACAGACACTCACTATTCCCATGGTAAATCCCTGCCAGGCAATAATATTCATGATTTGAGCTTCAGAGGTATCGGGCGTGAAGAATGTCATACGCCAGGTGAAATAGGATAATAGAAGACAACCGACGATAAGGACGTTCCGTGGTTGTACCCAAGCCAGCATAATGCCCGCGAGAATAGAGCCAACCATGGACGCCACACCGCGGGGTACCATTAGCAGGCCGGTTGTGAGCGCTGGTATGTCCATATGTTTCTGTAGCATGGTAGGGACAAAACCCACGTGACCGTAAATCATAATCCCAAAACCGAAAGTGAGAAATAAACCAACAGCATAATTTCGGTTGTTGAAAAGCGACGGCTGTACGAAAGGGTTCTTGGTCATCATGATATGGAAGAGAAATATCCATAAAGCTGCGGCGGCGAGGCCGACCTCAAGAACTATTTCTGTGGAGGCCAACCAATCTAGCCGCTCGCCTCGGTCTAACATTAACTGGGCGCTGGCGATGGCTACTGTTAGCGCGAAAAACCCCACAAAGTCGAATGGTCTATCCCGTTGTTTTTCTGTTTCTGGCACGAATGCCCAAATGAGTATAAAAGTGGTAATCGCAATTGGTACATTCATCAGAAACACCCAGCGCCAATCGTGATACTCAACGATAAAGCCGCCTAGGGTGGGTCCCACAATAACGCCAAACAGAATGCCTATGCTGAAGCAGCCCATCGCAAATCCGTGCAGTTTTTTAGGATAAGTATCCAGCAGAACTTGCTGACAAAGCGGAGCAAGGCCGCCGGCGAATAGCCCTTCCAGAACCCTAAAGAAAACCATTTCGCTAAGAGTGGAGGAATAGCCGACGCAAATTGAACTTAGGCTGAACCCAACAATTAAAGTTAGAAATACCTTCTTGCGTCCGAAACGGCGGCTTAGCCAGGCAATTGGCGGCGTACTGATGGCAATACAGACGAGATAAGCGGTAAGCACCCACGCAATTTCATCGGTACTGGCGCTCATAGCACCACGAATGGTTGGTAAGGCAACGCTGGCAGTGTGACTATCTAGAGATTGCATAGATACTGCTAGGATAGCCGCCAGTGTCACTGCACCAGTGCGCCAGTAAGGACGTAAGTCTGATAGGTCAGTGGTTTTAGGAGCTACCACCTGCAATCACCTTATTAGACCAACAGAATAGTCACCGTTTTCCCCACTTTTTCTCTTCTACGGTCTCTTCTTCAATAGCGTAATAATCTTCCAGACCGATAGCGTCTTCTATGCCTTGTCGGACAGTAATATTTTCTTCGTTTGTCATACCTGTGTAGCTACCCGTGGCATGAATTTCCTCTAACGCTTTCTTGGCATTATGGAAACTCACCATGAGCCACAGTTGTGCATCGATGCAGGCCTTATAACCCATATCTTGTAACTCGTTATTGGAGTATAGAGGTCGGCCATCTCGATTACCGCGACTTTGCACATATACCAAGGGTACCGTGCATTCTTTCGGTGCCTGTGCGGCTTCCTCATGGTTCGTTGGGAAAAGAAGACCCATGTCGGCTCCTTCTTCGGCACCCATATTCACACGCTTTACGGCTTCATCGAGTCCCTCAAAACGGCAGGTGTCGGAGCGGACAATTACGACAAAATCCGGATCGGTCTCATCTCGTTCGCGGCAGGCGTAACGAATTTTATAAGCAAATTCTTCGATCGGTATCGCATGGGCTACGTACTTATGATAATGGGCGCGTTTTGGATATAGCTGGTCCTCTATATGAACGCCTGCAACACCCGCATTAATAAATTCACGCACCGTACGCATGCAATGGAGAGGCTCGCCAAATCCAGCGCCGGCATCGGCGATGATAGGAATTGAGCATCGTTGCGCAATTTCTCCCGCCACGCTCACCTGTTCATCCATGGAAAGGAGTGGCTCTGATACTGCTTTGGATCCTCCTGTTACATAGCCACCAACATAGGCACTTTCGATACCAATTTGTTGTGCTACCAGCGCACAAAGTGGGTAGTAGGCCGATGGCATATAGAGGAAGTCTTTTTCTTTTAGCAGTTGACGAAGTTTGGTGGTTGCGCGTTCCATAGAGGTTTCCTCCGTTAAATTTCTATAGGCTTTATGAGCCATTGATTCGAGAGCTTGGATTATGAACTAAAGCGCCGCAAAGCAAAACGCCCCGGACGGTGCTGGGGCGCGCGTCTCCTTCGACTTATGGCGTTTAATTTTCTAGAATTTCCTCAAATTCTTGGATAACGCAGTTTAGGGAATAGATGCTGGGTAGCAAGCTAGGTTTTAGTTTGTCTAACGATTTTTGTTTTGTACGGGCCATGGAACTTATGAATTCTGGGCCAGGGTTGGCCAGCGTTACTGCCCCGCAGGCTGTTTGTTTGGCAACTTCGCCCAGGCCACCTGCTTGCGGCACGCCTATAACCGGTGTGCCCACGGCAAGAGCTTCTAGCGACGCGTTGGACATTCCTTCCCATCGCGAGGTGAGTAGAAAAGCATCGGCGCCTGCATAGGTGACCCAGGGATTGTTCACGAAACCAGCGAAGCGAATTTTCTCGGAGACTGCTAGTTTTTGTGCTAAATCCTGTAACGCACCAATAAGCGGTCCTTCGCCACAGATGGTTACATGAGTGTTAGGTGGCAACTTGGCGAGCCATTCTATCAAGCGGTCGAAGCCTTTTTGTTCGACTAACCGACCGGAGGCAACGAACCTTAGGCCATCGCCTGGTTCCCGGTGTATTTTACTGGCCATATCTCGTAGCCAATCCACATCTACCGGGTTGCGCATTACGGATAGTTTTTCAGGTGGTACTCGCCAACGGTCACTGAAGTCTGACGCAATTCTCATAGTTGGTGTGATGACCCGGTCGGCACGGGGATAGTGGTAGCGATAGAGGAATTTTCCTAATAACGGCACTTTAATCGCCTTAATAGTGGCATTCACTTCATTCGCTTCGCGGACGATTATTTTTGTGTTGGGGTTGATTTTTTTTCGGTTCATGAGAATACCGAGATTGAGGTAGCCCATTGTTGGCACAACCGCATAAGGATTAAATTCGCGAACGGCGGCAATTAGCGGCTTAATCGCGTGGCGCAGGCGCTTTTGCCGTAGGTCAACAATAGTAATATCGCTAGCCACAGACGCTCGAAGTGGCCCGTCGCTGTCTAGAACGATTATGGATGGTGCAAAGCGGCTTCGGTTGAGGGCATTCGCGAGCGAAATCATCACCCGCTCGGCACCACCGCCAGCGAATGAGGGTAAAACGAAGATAATTTTATTGGTCATTGGTTTGCGATCTCCTCCCATATGTCCAGTAAGTCTTGGGCACGTGAGGCACCGTCGCAAAGGTGCATAACCTGCTTTAGACCGGCCTGGCCAAGCCTCTTTGCGACTTCGGGGTTGTCGGCAAGATCAGCGATCCTGCGTGCCATTTTGGCGGCGTCAAATTTCTCAAGCAACACCCCAGTCACGCGGTCTTTGACAAAAGTATCGTAGGTGCCAACCGAAATAACTGGTTTGCCCGCCGCGAAAGTCTCCAATATGTCGCGCCCCCAAGGATTTGCTTCGCGTGTCGGTTTTATTAAGGCGTTGCAGGATGCTAAAACTCGTTCTGGATCAGGTACGTGGCCAAGGAATAGAAACATATCGGAAACGCCAACCTGCTCCACGTAATCCTGGAATGAACCGCCCGTTCGGGCAATTTTACCCAGCTCTCCTGGGAGCGAACGAGGAAGTGTCATGTCGCCTGCCATAATAAACTGAATATCTCGTCGACCATAAGTACGCAGTGCTAAGGCGATTTCTGCTGTACGGTCTACGCCACGTACCCAAGCAAAGTTTGAAAGGCAGGCTATTTTAAACTGGTTATCATTTGGAATTCTTGTGTGCGGGTCGGCTTTCTCAGGAACGGCGATATTATAGATGACAGACTTCTTCTCATTTGCGGGTGCGAGGCGGTTAAAAGTTTCTTGCTCATTCTCAGTAATAAAAATTAATCGCTCAATAGTGTTTGCAATCGTACGATTTTGCCAACGGCAAAAAGGGGTGCCATATAGGTTGGTGCGAATGTGCATGGATAGTTTGGCGCTTGTTCTCGGTTTTAACCATTGCGCCAATAGAAAAAGAGATTCGTGATTAAAGTGCACAATGTCGGCAGATTGAGCCGCCCTCACAAGCTGCTTTCGAAAGGCCGCTGTGAAGCACCAATTTGCAGCGAACCGTGAAAAGACAAAGAGATTTCTGCTTAGTCTTGGTAATGCCGATATCTTCGGCATTTTATTTTTAACCGACACCGGCACGTTTATCGCGGCATATTTTGATTGAATTGGCCCGGCCCGTTTACACCAAACTCTGATATCCACTCGGCTTTTATCGATGTGCGCGATACTCTCATACAGGCTTCGAGAGGAGCCACCATATCCACCTTCAATGTCGAGGCATAAAACTCGGAGTTTCGCGTTATTCATCTTATATTTAATCCGCGTCCTAGTTAGAGAGATGTCAAAACATTATCCGCATGACCGGTAGACCATCGGGGGATGGGAAGATAGGTTGGTCTTATCCGTGTTTTGGATCATTATTTTTTATGATGGCTCCAACTGAATCGGTATTTCAGCAAGCTACAAATTTTAATAAACTTCACAGAGAATCTTTGGACAACAATTTTAGATCTTAGAGTTAAAATTAGTTGCAACGGAATCATTGTTTGGCACGATTAGTCACAATAATTTGCGAAAACCGGGCGGTGCTTATGAGTCCATTCCTTTCTTCGATAAGGCCGCTAGTTCGCGACTCATAAGGTTGCCGCTGCTGGCACCGTTTGTCAGAAATATTCTTTGGATTGTGGCATTTTTGTATTGTGAAACGGCAAGGCGAGAATTTAATTTTATGATTATTGGCATTCATCAACCTAACTATATTCCTTGGCTCGGATATTTTCGGAAATTATGCCAGTCGCAGACATTCATTTTTTATGACAACGTACAGATGCCCATGGGCAAAAGTTACGTTAAGCGCTGCCAGGTTAAATCACCTAATGGTCCCCAATGGCTGACTATTCCGACGCCTCAGTTGGGGACGCCTGGAGCAATTTGTCAAACGCCAACCCTGGCTGGGCCTTGGACGAAAAAGCATCTTGGGAGTTTGCGAAATTGGTATTCCAAGAGCCCTTGGCTTGACTCAGTCTGCACTATTATTGAGGAGGAATTTGCTGAAAACCATCCTTCGATTGGTGCATTCAATGGCGCTATTATAATGCGTCTAGCCGCCTTCATAGGCATAACTAACATTCATTTTTTGTTCGCATCTGAGATGGCGCATGACATTACTGGCGCAGAAAGCATATTGCCAATTCTTAAGGAAGAGGGTGCAACAATTTACCTGACCGGTCGCGGGGCTGGGACAATGCGACATCTAGATGTCGAAGCTTTCGCACAGGCAAATATCGAAATACAGTTCTTGGATACCTCGTTTGCCACTTATGATCAGCGTCATGGCGAATTTTTAGGAGGTCTCTCCGTTATTGACGCTATACTGAACATTGGGCCTGATGAAACGCGTGGGCTAATTTCTTAAGAGCTGGTACTCGGATGTTATTCAATTCGCATGCGTTTACTTTTTTATTTTTACCGATAGTAATTTTTCTATTCGTATTTCTGTCAATCAGGAATATTCCCCAAAAGTTTTTATTTTATACAATTATCGCGGCTTCTTTGGTTTTCGTTCTGATTGGAGATTTCCTAAGTCTTGCGCTTCTTTTGACGAGCTTATTTTGTAATTACGCGATCCTGCATAAATTATCTTCGACCGAGTCCGAGGATAGGCGGCGGTATCTATTAATCTTCGGGATCGTGTTTAACCTGTCATTCATTGGCGTTTTTAAGTATGCGGATTTCTTTCTGGTCAATCTAAATTATTTTTTGGCAGAAGACATCGCGCTTTTGCAGGACAGGCTCCCCCTAGCCATTTCATTTTATACTTTTCAACTTATTGCTCTGCTGGTGGATAGTTGGAAAGATAGACGCCCGTGCTTGCCGCCGGAAAGGCTTGCTTTATTTGTATCGTTTTTCCCACAGTTGATAGCCGGCCCGATTGTTCGCTATCAAGAAGTAGAAAAAGACCTGGGCCGGCTTGGTATAATTGACCTTAGAAAAATGGCGACGGGTGCATCGATTTTTTTCATTGGGCTCTTCAAAAAGACTGTCATCGCGGATAACCTCGCTCCGATTGCCAATATATTTTATAGCGCTGTTGAGAAAGGCCAGTCACCTAGCTTCTTTGAGGCATGGGGTGGTTCTCTCGCATACACATTTCAAATATATTTTGATTTTTCCGCCTACTCGGATATGGCAATTGGATTAGCGCTTATTTTTGGCATCAGCCTGCCAATCAATTTTTATTCTCCCTATAAAGCAGCGTCGATCATTGAATTTTGGCGCCGATGGCATATGACATTATCACGATTTCTTCGTGACTATCTCTATATCCCACTGGGAGGAAATCGTGGCTCGGTTCTCGGTCGTTGGCGTAATGTATTTGTCACAATGCTTCTGGGGGGGTTGTGGCATGGCGCATCATGGAACTTCGTTCTATGGGGCGGCGCACACGGTCTTCTTATAGCTGCGAATCATGCTGTTCGTCGTTTAAGGCTTCCTATTCCTACTCCGGTTGGATGGATACTTACGATGCTAGCTTTGGTAGTGACTTGGGTGCTGTTCCGCACACCGGAAGTAGATGCCGCTGGCAGAGTTTTTGCCGGAATGGCCGGTTTCGGGGGTATTGTGTTTCCAGTCAGCTTGGCGCCATATCTTATTGATATAATGGGTGATTCTTCTGCAATTCGTTTTGAATCATCCGAACTAATCCGAATGCCGGCGTTTGTGGTGATTACTTGTGCCGCGGCCATTGCTTTTTTTACGCCCAATACAACCCAGATATTCTTCGAAAAAAGAGAGACTACCTTTACTTTGCGTGTTGCCCTTCTTACTTCTGTCGCCGGATGTTTCGGGATATTTGGATTATTTGAGGCCGCGTCTTTCGTATATTTCCGATTCTAGAGTATCTAAAATGAACGAATTAAACTATCTAAAAGTAGTAACATTGTTTTTCATAGTAGTGTTTGCTGCAGTGGGAGGGTTTGTTTTCTATGCTAATCCGTATGATTTATATGAAATAGAGCCCACTAAATACACGCGCAGCAAATACAAGGTGGCCTCATTTGAACGCGTCATCAAGCCGGTTGCTGTTTCACGACAACGCCCCAAAACAGTTATTCTGGGGACTTCCCGTGCTTCCGTCGGTTTGGATCCTAAAACACTCGCTGTGCTGACGCGCGAGCGCGCATACAATTTTGCTATTACGGGTTCCTATATTGATGAAATTAGCGCGGCTCTTCGCCATGCGGTCCGACAGGCAGGCTCCAATGCCGTTGTTTGGGGCATAGATTACTTCTCGTTTACCCGCTTACGACCTGACGGGGTAAGAAAAATTGCTTTTATTGATGATTGTTCGATTTTCTGTGTTGCTAGAACATTTGCAGAGATGACGGTTAGTCTAAAAGCCCTGCGTGATGCAGTCGAGACGGTCGTAAGAAATGCGCTTGGACATTCTGCCGACCATACGGTTTTGGGCCATTATATTGGTTATGATTCCAAGGGTGTTTTACCGAACAAACCGGCCGTTCATCTGCAGCCGCCTTTTGAAACGGCCTACGATATATTCGATAAAATGCTTGGTTTTGGCTTGTCTCGCGGCGTTAAATTTCACCTTTTTATCTCCCCCACTTACCGTTCGCATTTGAGGCATGGAGAGAAATACCGTCGGTGGGCAGATCGTGTAGTAAAGATTGCTCAAAAGCACAACATTTCAATTATGCGGTCCGACCTAGATCCTTTTTTCACCGCAGATAAACGCCTGTATTTCGATTCTGGCCACTTTAAGACAAAGGTTGGAAATCGAGTTTTAAGAAATCTATTGCTTAAGAAACTCAGCCGGTGAACATTAGTTTTTTGCTGGCAGGTATTGGTCTGATGACGGTGCACTTATAGTTTCAAGAAAATTTAATCGCGCAGCAGAGTTTTGAAATTCTCTCGTTAAGGTAAAGTCGTTCGGTAGATGAATAGTGGCGCTTGTCATGTTGTACTGTCAAACGATGTGCTCAGAATAATAAAACTCCGCTCTTCTGCCTTAAAAGAAAAACCATTACGGCTATAAAATCGTAATGCGCTTGCATTTGATTTTTCGACCTTCAAGGTTAAAAGGGTTGCGCCCGCTGCTTCGGCTCGGTCGGACATTTCTGTAATCATTCTAGTACCCCAACCCTTGGCACGATGATCGCGATCGATCATAAAATGATGCAGATGCACCTGATCTTCTGACTTCTTTGATAAAATCGCATAGCCTATCGGTAAGTCGTTTTGCCAAAGTGCGAAGGACAGATCCCATTTTGCAGGCAAATCGATAAGGAAATTCTGCAAAGTCCAATATTCGCCCGGAATATCGTCGGCGATCGCGAGGAACTCGTCCTGATAGGTTAAAATATCACTCGGGCTGACCGTTCGAAAGTTAGTTTCTGGGTCTTTGTCAAACATTTTTGCTTAACAAAAAATGCCCTAACGCCAAATGCTTTAAACCTGATTTCTGCAGTACTCGAATGGCATCTTCTGGCGAGTATACGATAGGCTCACCGTGAAGATTGAACGATGTGTTTACTAAGCCCCCACGGCCGGTTTTTTGCTCGAACGAGCTTAATAGGCGGTGGTAATCGGGGTTGGCGTTTTTCTTAACCACCTGGGCGCGAATAGTATGGTCGCGTGGGTGAGTGCCGGCGGCCAGATGAGCGCGGCCTTCGATACCTGTTTCAAAGGTGTGGGTCATAAATTGAGGATTGATGTTTTTGGGGTCGCTAAAGTAGCGCTCGGTGCTTTCAGCAAGAATTGAAGGGGCAAACGGCATCCAAAAATCCCGCTGCTTGATGGCTTGGTTTAATTCATCGACAATGCGATAGTCATGGCCACTTACTAAAATTGAACGGTTACCGAGCGCCCGTGCGCCCCATTCCATGCGGCCTCGGGAGCGTGCAACGATTTCACCGTTCGCCAGCAAGGTTGCTACCGATTCATCGACGTTTTCTAATTCTTTGACCTCAATGTCGCCGCCACATTTATTTTGAATAGCTATTTCTTCTTGTTTTTTTGTGAAGTCGCCGCCGAGATAGAGATTGTCGAATATGCTTTCGGTGTGATCGAGCTTTGAATTGCCTTCATAATAGCGATGGAGGCAGGCGCCGATTGAAAGTGATTCATCTGCCGCGCTTGGCATAACATAAAAACTTGTCACTTCGGGTAGTTCTGCGATCAGCATGTTCGCTTTTACATTCATAAACACGCCGCCGCCGGCCACAATATCTGTTATGCCAGTTTTTTTGACACATGCCTTCACCCAATTGACCAGCATTTCCTCAGTAAAAAGTTGGGTGGCGCCAGCAATAGTATCGAAGCGAACACGTTCGAACGCATCGCGAAGCGTACGGTAACAGTAATTCATCGAGAGTTCGCCAACTTGCTCGAAAGATATTCCATCATCAGACAGTTTAAGCATCCCACGAAAAATGTCAGCGGCCGTGTCTGCTTTTTCTAACTCTGCATAGGGAGCCATACCCATTAGTTTATATTCGTGTTCCCAGGGCGTCATGCCCATCATCATAGTGATGCGCGAGTAAATCTTTCCTAGAGACGCATGTCGGTCGATAGAGGCTATTCTTTTTATGCCGTTACCTTGGCAAACTGAAACCGACCCAGCCAATCCGTCCCCGGCACCGTCGCACGTTAGCCCAAGCGCTTTTTGGTTTGGTGCGATGTTTGGTGCGGTGAAGTAGGCAGCCGTCAGGTGTGCCAAGTGATGTTCGACAAAAGTGACCTTATCGCTGGCAATACCTAGATGATCTGAGGCGGTTTTAATACGATCCGCCGTGCGTTGTTTGAAGATGACTTTTTGGTAGCCTTGTGGCTTGGCAAAGTCTGCGCGTTGTTCTTCCAGACCAACGCAATACCAGCCTTCTAATTCCGTTAAATAGGCCTGCTGGTGCATAAACAATGAAGCATAAGCTACTTCCGACAAATCCGCCGCAGTCACACCCCCGATGCGCAACACCTCTTCAATCGACATTTTTGGGTAGCCAACCTCGTTTTTACGCCGGCTTAACCGTTCCTCGGATAGGGACGCGATGATCTTGCCGTTGAGTGATAAGCTCGCGCCGCAATTATGACCGTCATGGATGCCGAGAATGTATTTCGGGTCCGTCATCAAGTTACCTTTTCAGTTCTTATTTGAACGTTATTGTGGATCATCAGTATCAGTAAATTCTTTGTAGGCTTCGCGGTAAGGTTCACAATTACAGGCCAGTTCTCTCCGTAGGCCTTGATGCCGTCCCGCTGCAAACCGGTCAAGTCTAGAAACTGTATTTTCGGCACCTTTGGTCGTCCACCAAATGGGATGCGTCAATAATTGTAACGCCTGGCCTTTTTTCACTGCCTCTAAATCTAACGGATAGCCGTGGTCCCAGCGACCACGGGAGTCTGAACAATAAGCCATGTCGGTAAAATATTTAGGTTGATAAGCATGGCGTCTGCCGGCCAAAAGAGCTGCACGGCCTAACAATGATTTTGTGGGCCGGTGGAAGCTGATCATATCTACCTCACATCCTGTCACGCATTGCAGACAGCCCGATTCCCATTCAGCGGCTTCTTCGAGTTCGCTTTCTGAATAAAGCGAAGCGTCGAAATGGAGGCCAACCCTATGGCCAAGGGAAAGAAGAGTCTCAACAGCGGCCAGCCCATTTTTGGAAAACAAATTATACATTTCGGTTCGGAGCAGCACAAAATAATGGGCGGATACTCCCAGTTGGTTTTCAAGAACCGCTATCTCTACCGCCGCATCGAGGCACATATCCACATCATGGCGCACAATAAGGTGCTTGCTTGCCGTGTCCACTTTTCGGAAGCTACTGATTTCGTAACCATGAGTGATAAGTCCTTTGATTAAGCTTTTATAGCCGGTTACAGAAAACTCTCGTTGATCGCTCATGCCCCTACCTCCTCGAAAGGGTGTTCGGAAAACCAGCTCGAAAGAGTGAGTAATTGCATCAAGAGCTTTTTATGATTTGCCTTGCCACTCATATGGCCGGATACCGCGACCCGCAGTCCATCTTGTTGGAATAGGCCCATTGCATTGAGTACAGGATCATCTGGAAGGGATAGAGCGAGAGTACGCCACGTCTCGTTGTGGCGGAACAGGTTTGCGGCGTCCATCCACGACCCGTGCGTGAAGGAAGGGTTCGGTAAGACCGGGCGTTTTATTAAGCCCGTTCGCCTTAGGATTGCACGCATGAGGATTAAAAATATCTGTTTAGAAAATCCATAACGAGCTGAAAACCCGGTGTTTGCATCTGCCAAGCGCATAAGGTCCGGGCTGATCTGGTTCATAGCATCATGCGCGACTTTACCTTCGGCTCGCCAGGCTGGCGGCATAGAGAGGTATAGATCAAAGACTACCGGGTCGAATGTAATTGAGCGGTGGTGAATAACCTCCTCGATCGCAACAAAATCCGAGTAAGCATAATGGCGTCCAAGCGAATGCAGAATGAAAGCATCCCAACCGTTATAATCATCCTCAATTTCTATATCTGCCAATGCGGCTTCCATCGCTGCTATGCGACGGGTGTCTATTTCGGCGGCGAAGTCAGGCCTTAAAATTTGTTTGGCGATAGCAGGAGAAATTCCAACGCGCAGGCTATTGGCAATTGTTTCCGGGTTCCCATTTTGAATTTGCCGGAGCCGCGGCAACCGCGTCGTCGAACCGGCGAGTTTTAGAGTGCGGCAGGGAAGGTAGTATCCGCGGAGAGTATAATCCAAACCATGACCACTGAGCATGACGTCGTGGTCGTACGCAATGTCGGGCAGTGAGGAATAAAGATTGACCGGTGCAGAAAACAAGCCATCGCTTGCTTCGGTAGAGGGTTTAATTGCTGCCGCAAGTCCTTCGGGTGTGCAATTATGCAGCTTGAAATCTGCTCCCGTCACCTCTGCGCTCCGGCGGGCTAGAGCAACTTCCATGTTTTCCCAAGCACTAACCGTGGCGCAGGAAAGCGGCTTTCCGGATCGGTGAGCGGCGGCTAATACTGCTCGGGAATCTAGTCCCCCTGACATCAACAAACCATGACGTACGGGGTCTGATAATCTTCGCTCGGTAGCACGCGTCAGGGCGGAAGCCAATCCCTCTGCTGCATCCGTTTTCGAGAAATCTGGTTTTACCCAGGCCAGTTTCCGAGCGGTTTTTTTGGTGAGGGTCCCGTTCTCCCAAACCCAAATCTGTGCAGCGGTCATAGACTCGATATCGCTATACTGTGTTTGGCTGGCTACTGTTCGTTGATAGATTAGTAACTCTGTCAGTCCTTGTCGGCTCAATCGTTTCCTGACTATATCCTCGCGTATCACCGCATCGAGTCGTGAACTTGCGATTAAAGCCTTATCATTATGCCATACAAATATTGATTTTGAGCCAAGCCGGTCGGTGATTAGGATAACTCGATTTTGCTTAGGGTCGAGTAGGCCGATTCTAAAGCTACCATTTAGCCAAGCGGTTTTGTGTAAATGGCCGGTTTTATAGAGGTCCGCGATTAATTGTTCTGGCTCCTTAAAAAGGCCGTAGTCATCAAATATTTCACCTGAAACTGCGCAAACTAGACCATCATCGAACGTGACCGGTGCGCGCATGTGCGTCATGCCGGCATGCCATGAGTTCGCGATAGCGAGCGACGGTGTAGGGTTTTCTTTACCCAAAGATTGATTGGAGGCAAAGAGCCGGCCTGCCATACGCTTAATAGCGGCAGTCGTATCAAATCTACCAGCTGCAATGCAAAGACCGGTCATCTTAGATATCCGAAACCATATCCCAATGATCAATTGTAATAGTATTGGCCCTGTAGGACTGCATCTTTATGTTATCGGCACCGGTATTATCTTCTGCCACTATAATGGAGAAGGCACGACTAATATCGCAGTTATGGTCACCCGATATTTCCGCCGCCACATATGTTGGGTGGCCGCAGCCGGTAACCCGGCCGACTAAGTCAAATTTTCGAAACATTTAGGGCAACCTTTTGGCTGGTGTGCTGATAACCGCAGTACGATTAATAAATTAACTTCTATCGCCGGTATCGGCATAGTCAGCTTTCGCAAACTACCGAAGGCTTTCGGAAAAGCCACCAGTTTAGGTCATCGAGGCCTGTAACTCGCTTCCAGAAAAATCCGTCCGCAACATATTCTAATTCCGGACAGGCATCGAGAAACAACCCGCCGTAGTCGCGCTTAAACAAAAAGTCGTTGTGGCCGTGATACGGAATAGACTGTGGTTTTGGTGAAAAATATTCGAGCGTTAGAATATAACGGCTGCTGACCCGAAGAATTTCGCTAATAGCTTGGTCCAACGCCTCGTCGGGAATATGAATAAGGACGCCAGAGGTAAAGACGAGTTCAATTGAACTATCGTCAAACGGCAAAAATTGCAGGCTACCTTGAAGAGCATGTTTGGCTGGTATGACGTTAGATGAAATTAGTTTATCTAAGGCTTCCCGGTTGGGTTCTACCGCATGAAGGGTAGCATTTGTAATCTCTGCGAGTGCATGAATATTGATGCCTATATTTGAGCCAGCCTCCAGTATGGAAGCCGGAGCCTCTGTGTCGGCGATGTGGTCGAAAATGCTCTTAAATGCATTTTTGCGCTGCTCGATAGCATTCGCCGTTGCTTGGTTCCGTGAGACATAGTCTCTTCCGAATTTGTTGCTCCACGCATTAAGTTGTTTTTCGCCAATACTCATGAGTTCGACTCCGAAATGTCAGCCAATTTTGGCTGGACAATGTTTGCATTAATTTCGAGGAGTTCCGGTTGGGTGGTGAAAAGTTTGCGTAATTCCTCGAAGCCGAAATTTGGATTTCGTGGGAATAATATATCGAATATCTGTTTTACTAGTTGGTAATCTTCCGGCGTATCGACGGTTAGGCGCCAATAGCGGAAGTCCGGGTAGTGATCTATCTCAAGAGCCGGAAAGCGGTTAGGTTGCCGCCAAATAAACGGGGTAACATGCTCTCGTTCATCATCGGTAGTTGCTTCTTCATGCGCGGATGCAAGAGCCTCCATGGTGAATACTTCTGTGTCAAAACCGTGCGGATAGCCGCTGGTGAGGGCGGTTCGAGCATAGACTACCGGAGAGTTTTTAAAGGCTGTAAGTATTTCTCCACTCACAGTTGGATCGATTATGGGGCAGTCGGACGTGATACGCATCACCACGGTCGCATTTGCCTGTTTGGCAGCTTTGAATGTTCGGTCAAGGACGTCGGTTTCACTGCCTCTAAATAGCTTAACGCCGGCCGGCAAGATATCGACGATAGGGTCGTGGTCCTTCCCAGCGGGTATTGCCAGCCAGATGGCATCAAGACCGGTAATTCTTGAAACTCGTTCCAGCATGCGCTGCAACAAAGGTGCTCCAGACAGCGGTAGTAGAACCTTCCCAGGTAAACGTGTAGAAGTCATGCGAGCTTGAATGATAGCGACGACATTGTCCTGCATGATTATTAGTCCACACTTATACCCAGCACAGATGCAAGCGTGCCCACGATACGGTCAATGTCATTTGATGTCATATCGGTAAAGAGGGGTAGACATAGACAGCGAGCATAATATTCCTCCGCGCCTGCCATCCGCTGTATACCGTATAAGCNTTCGTAATAGGGCTGCCGGTAGAGAGGCATATATAGCACTTGGCTGCCGATACCTTTTTTGCGAAGCGCATTCATAACGGATGCTCTGTCAGTGCCGGCTTTTTCAAAATCAATTAACGCAACGGAAACGTGCCAAGCGGGTATTCCGGTTTCGGTGCGTTTTATTGGTTGAACAATTGGGGCAAGACCCTGAAGCCGTTGCTTATAGTATTCAGCTAATTTGTTTTGAGTACTGACGAATGTATCTAGCTTCGTCAGCTGACTTAGCCCTAAAGCGCAATGAATATCACTCGCACGATAATTGGAGCCGATATCCTGCATTTCGTAATACCAAGGATTAGCTTCGCCATTCGGTGCAAATGCTTGTTCAGGGTTTATGAATTGAGCCTGGTCACGTTCCATACCGTGGTTGCGAACCAACCGTAGTTGTGCGGCTAATTTGGGGTTGGCAGTGGTAATGACTCCACCTTCTCCCATAGCTATAGCTTTGACCGGGTGTGCGGAGAACACGCTCATATCGCCAAAGGTGCAATTGCCCACAGGTTCCCCATCGGNATAAGCGCCGCCGAGTACGTGACATGCATCTTCAATTATCATCACGCCCGCCTTTTGTGCACGCTCGGCAACGGCCGGCATGTCGCAACATTGGCCATTCAAGTGTACCGGCAAAATCGCCCGGATTGGGGCAGCATTTTCACTTCTCAAAGCCGCATCAAGCGTTTCCGTAGTCATCAAGCCAGTATCTGGGTCTACATCAGCAAATACGACATCTGCGCCTGTGTAGCGAACAGCATTGGCTGTCGCGAGAAAGGTAATTGCCGGCACGATGGCTGTATCCCCTGGGCCAAGCTTTGCCACCGCGGTTGCCATATGCAGCGCGGCAGTACCATTAGTGCAGACGACCGCATGGTCGACATTTACCCGTGCGGCAAAGGCTTCTTCGAACTCATTAATTTTCGGTCCGGTGGTTAGAAAATCACTTCGTAAAGTCTCAACTACCGCGGCAATATCGTCCTCTTCGATCCGCTGTCGCGAGTAGGGTAAAAACGATAGTGGTTTAGTAGTCAAAGAGAACCATCCGAGAGCAATACAGAGAGAATTTCTGACGTTAGCCAATCATCGTTGCTGTCGCTCTTATATTCAAATCCCTCTGCGACGGTAGTAGAATCATATTCCAAGTAATTATCCCGAGACCAAAACCCTAGCGACGGCTCTATGACATAGCGATCCTTTAGTTCAAAGGTTGTGCGTGCTTCGTCTTCGGTTACCAGAAGTTCATGTAGTTTCTCACCAGGTCGAATGCCGATAATTTTGATCGGTAGGTCTGGCGCAAGTGCATTCGCCAGGTCGACCACTTTCATGCTTGGAATTTTGGGAACAAAAATTTCCCCACCTTGCATCATAGCTAATGACGACAAAACGAAGTTGACGCCCTGGTCTAAGGTGATCCAGAAACGTGTCATTCGTTCGTCCGTAATTGGTAATGACGTCGTGCCTTTATCNATCAGGCTGCGGAAAAATGGTAATACTGAACCTCGTGAACCAAGTACATTACCATATCGCACGACGGCAAATCGTGTCCGGCGCTTCCCGGATAAATTATTGCCGGCAACAAAAACTTTATCTGAANCCAGCTTGCTCGCACCATATAGGTTTACCGGGTTAGCTGCCTTGTCCGTAGACAGCGCAAGGACTTTTTCGACATTGCAGGCAAGGGCTGCCATCATCACATTTTCGGCTCCGTTTACGTTGGTGCGAATGCATTCCATAGGATTGTATTCGGCGATGGGCACATGTTTGAGCGCAGCTGCGTGGATGACGATGTCTACGCCGTCCATAGCGAGTTTTAGCCGTTCCATATCTCGAACGTCGCCTATAAAAAACCGAAGTGGCGAGGTGTCCGAATTTTCATCTTTGAACTCGATTTCCATATTGTATTGTTTGGTTTCATCGCGGGAAAAGATGATGAGCCGCTTGGGCTTNAAATGTTCTAGGATGGTACGCGTGCAAGAGCGCCCAAAAGAGCCNGTCCCTCCTGTAATTAATATGCTCTTGCCATCNAGGGCGAGAGCGGAAAAATCGAAGTTTATNAGTTTTTCTTTTTGCATCAAAAACCAATCTATGGGTTTGCTNGGAATNTAGAAGTCGAAGGTTTGGTGTTAGATATTGATTGCGTATTNAATGCTGAGCGATACCAGTCACTGGATTCAGTAACTTCATCATGAGTGCCGGTCGCATCAACTTGGCCATCTAAGAGTACAACAATTTGGTCGGCATCCAAGATCGTTGAAAGCCTGTGGGCGACAATGATAATAGTGGTTGAGNGTTGTTTGCGGATTGTCATGAGTGCACGGCGGAAAAGCATTTCAGATTCTGCATCTAAATTGCTCGTTGGCTCGTCCAAAATCAGAATCGGTGCTTTTTGCAGAAGCACCCGAGCGAGATCGAGGCGTTGGCGTTGTCCGCCCGATAGTTTGATACCCCGTTGGCCTAATATAGTATTATATTTTTCCGGCAGTGCATCTATGAAGTCATGCGCTTGGGCGAGCGCTGCTGCTTCCCGAACCTCTTCGTCCGACGCTTTGATATTACCGTATCGAATGTGATCGGTGATAGTGGTGTTTAAAACCAATGCAGTTTGTGACAGGTATGCAATTGAGTTGCGAAGACTCGTAATCTCCAGTTGATNGATATTTTGGCCGTCAAAAAAGATTTCGCCGCTAGTNGGTTCTCGCAGTCTCGGCAANAGATCAATAATCGTCGATTTTCCAGCACCCGAGGGCCCCACTAGCGCTGTCATTTTGCAGGCGGGAAAAACGATATTCAATTTTGTTAGTGCTTTTTTGTTTTTCCGTGACGGATAAGTGAAGTTGACGTTCTGGAACTGGATAGCATGGGTCAAAGCAGTAAATGGTAAAACNCCTTCCCGTATCTCCCGGGCTTTAAAAAGTGCATCTAATTTGCTCACCAGAGAGAAAAGACTTGGCTGATAAGCAAGCGTGAGTTGGCCCGTCGCCATCATTTCTTTTGCGGTAGGCAATAAGCGAACTATAGCGATAAAGGCAAATACGATAACCTCTTCCAGCCGCAATTCNAAATATGTCGTTCCGAAATAAAGTACCGCCATACCGACTGCCAAACCTATCGGTTCCATCAGGACGTTCACCTGCGCCAGGAATCGGTTTATCTTTATCAATCGATTGCGTTGAAATGCAGTGATGTTCTCCATTCCATTAATTTCATATTTCTCATTAGCGGAGATTCTGATGAGGCGGACAAAATCTAGTCGTTCGACCAAGTAGGCGGCGAACGCTTCGTTCGCGGTAGCAACGTCAACGCCGACACCAGAGGTTTTTATCAGTAATTTTTTAAGAAAATACGCCGTGATGCCCAATACGAAGATTGCGATTACGGTTATCGGNCCGGTCAAAGCTAGCAGCAACACAATATAAAAAGCAGCGAGAAAAACTTGTGCGAAGAGTTTGAGTGGTGCCAAGACGCTTTGGAGCGCTAAACTCAATTCAGTCGTGCAACTGTTCACCAATGCGCCAGGCTTTTCTTCGTCTAAATAACCGGATTCTACATTTAAGTAGAGCCTGAAAATTTTATTACGAACCCTCTCCTCGGTCATAAATCTTACTTTATTCATGTAGATTTGGCGGGCGTAAGAGAAAATTT
>PBOR01000010.1 GCA_002724395.1 Rhodospirillaceae bacterium
GGAAGCGGCGTATAAATTGTCAGGGAAAAATCCTAATAACCTGGCTAAGATAGGACAGAGTATCGCGTTTGGTGGTCAGTGTGGGAGGGAAGATGTTCGAGTGGAGAGTGACGAAATATCTGAGGTAGAATCTGGGAGGTGCCAATTTTATAGGGGTTGTTGGGAGCTCGGGGAGGAAGCACGGAAATTAGATATTGGGAATTTTTCGGTTTGGGACAATTACCTAACGGCAATTTGTTCCGTCGCCAGTCGGAATGGTAAGCAGATCGTGGAAGCTCTTGAGCCGCTACAACACAAAAAGTACTTTTGGTGGGAGTTTAATCTTGGGGTGGCGTACCATTATTTAGAAAAATATCAGATCGCGGAAGATCATTTTAGAAATGCGAGAAACGCTTTAGGAACTAATAAAATTGAAAAAATTAGAGCCTTATATACGAAGTTTAATAGCCATAAAATAACGTTCCCGAACCTATTAGAGATATTACCGCAGTATGGTTTCGAGTAGAATACTATTTTGCTTAAACAACACTAAGTAGCTTTCATAGAAATTATCAATGCCAGATCTGTCGGTGCGTTGCCGATGTTGATTACTGCTAGCATTTTCGGCCTTATAATGTAAGGCGCTTTCGTTCTTATTGTTAATTCGAAATTTTCGGAACAGAACTAAATAATCTCTATACACTTTAATATTTCGGCAGAGTGTCCGCCCTTTAGTTTTTGAGGCCCTAAAGATGTAACTTTGATTGAATTTCGGCATTGCATCCATGCATCGTGGGAAATCAGGACGTCATTCTTTTTCGAAATACCACAAATATTAAATGCGGTGTTTACAGTTTTTCCGAGAAAGTCGAATTGCATTGATTTCTTACCAATGACGCCAGCTACAACAGGGCCGAAATGCACGCCTAAATGCAGGTCCCATCGTATATCTCTGTTCAACGCGAGTTTTTGGAGCTCAAGGGCGCAACTCACAACATCATAAATTGGCTCTTCTGTTTCTTCGGAAATACCCGAGACGCCAATTATGGCATCGCCAACAGTTTTGAGCTTCTCCATAGAATGGGTCTCGAAGATCTTCTCAAAACGACCAAATAAAAGTTCAAGTTCGTTTACAACATCTTCAGGTGTATTGCTTTCACAGAAACCAGAGAAACCAATAAGGTCGCATACTAAAATAGCGACGTCTTCATATCGTCGTGGGGTGACTTTACCAAGTGACTTTAGCTCGGATGCTGCAGATTTTGGCAAAAATGCTCGCAGCAAATCGACTGATTTGCGCTTATCTTTCTCTATTCGATCCAAATAAATAGATTCTTGGTCCCTAAATTTCTTCTTCTCCAATGATGCAGCGACACGGGCTCGAAGTAGGGTCGCATTGAAGGGCTTGGTAATATAATCATCTGCGCCAAGGCTAATACATTCTGCAGCTGTTTCGATCTCATCAGCTGCGGTAACCATGATTATTGGAATATGGCGAGTTAATGGATCACTTTTGAGTGACTTTAAAACGTCTAGCCCACTAATCTCAGGCATCATAAGATCTAATAACACAAGGTCAAATTGATGCTCGTTAATGAGGTTGAGTGCGTTCGCCCCACCATCTGTAAGTGTTATGTGCTCATAGCCATCCCGTTTCAAGCGACGCTCAAGCGTGTATCGATTTTCTTCGATGTCGTCGACAACCAGAATTTCACAGTCCTCAGCGAGCATTCTAAGTGTTCTCCGATAACTGCATATTGATTTTAGACAGGAGGCGCTCCAAGTCCACTGGCTTTGTATCATAATCATTACAGCCGGCATCTAAGGCGCTAGCTTTATGCTCTGCCATCGCATGCGCAGAGAGAGCAATTACGGGAATGTGTTTAGTTTGAGGATTTGCCTTCAATTGTCTTGTCGCGCCCCAACCGTCAAGTTTTGGTAGGCTCAAGTCCATTAAGATCAGGTCCGGGCTCTCATCCTGTGCCATCGTAATTCCTTCTTCACCGTCTCGAGCGATAACAATTTCAAAGCCTTTCTTTTTTAGGCGTCTGGAGAGCATGTAAATATTCTCCTCGTTATCTTCGACATATAGGATTTTTATCATCAGCTTGCCCCCATGCGAACGCTTCTTAATATACGGGCAACATCGCTGGCAATCGATCCTTCAGTGTCAGGTGTTTTTTCCAGTATTCTTGTCACTTCCCCAGACAAGAACCGCTTGTCGTCTTCGGTGAGATCAGCGCCGGTGATGACAACGATGGGAACCTCGATTGAAAAGTTATCGCGGAACTCTTCAAGGAATTCGAAACCATTCATCACCGGCATATTAAGGTCCAATAAGATCAGATCCGGTTGGTCCGTTGACGTTTGCAAGTGCTTCAGAGCTATTTTTCCGTTTTCTGCCTCGTGCACCTTATATGAGCTCTTTGATAGAGCATCTTTCATTGCAGCCCTGAGATCCTCGTCATCCTCAACAATCAAAACTGTCTTACCAACGCCAGCGCCGATCAAGCGCTCGATCGAGGCGACAAGCCTGTCTTTTTCCACTGGTTTGGCTAGATAATCTGCAGCACCAAGGGAAAATCCGCGGTTTCTCTCATCAAGTATTGACGCCATTATGACAGGGATGTCTTTGGTGACGCTCGAGGCTTTTAACGCTCTCAATACAGACCACCCATCCATACCCGGCATCAGAATATCAAGCACAATAGCATCGGGTTTTCTATCAATTGCCGTGCTTACGCCAGTCTTACCGTCCTCTGCAGTCATTACTTTAAAGCCGTCTCTCTCGAGTTGTCGCATCATCAATTCACGGATCGTTGGATCATCATCAATTATAAGAATTGAGTGTTCAGCGTTGGCGTTTCTTTCCGATGAAAAATTCTCAGCATCTATTGGAGCCTCAGTTTCATCATTATCTCTAATCTCCGGCTCAGCATTTGTGTTAATAAGAAATGATGCGCTGAAGGTCGTCCCCTCACCCTCAATACTCGAGACGCTGACGCTACCACCCATCATCTCACTCAAGTGCTTTGTAATGGTTAGACCCAGACCTGTGCCACCGTACTTTCTTGTTGTTGAACTGTCCGCTTGTGTAAATGCCTGAAAAAGACGGCTCAGCTCCTCTTCAGACATCCCAATACCTGTGTCAGAAACGGCTATCTCTATGAGAGTATCTGTTTCTTTCATGGTCGAGGTTAATTGGATTTCTACGGTGCCGTCTTTGGTAAATTTACAGGCGTTTGAAACGAGGTTGAGGGCAATTTGTCGGACACGAGTTTGATCGGAACGAATTTCATCAAACCCAAGGTTATTTTTCAGAACCAATTCATTATTATTTTTTTGTGCCAAGGGCTGAGATGTGCTCGCGATATCCTGCATCAATTGGGATATACTGAACACTTCGAAATACAGCTCTATTTTACCAGCTTCAATCTTCGATAGATCGAGAACATCATTGATCAATGTAAGGAGATGTTTGCCAGAATTGTGAATTCTGTCTAAAGGCTCCAGATAGTCTTCTTGGCCATCATCTGTCGCGTCCTCTTTAAGCATTTCTGTGAGTCCAATCACTGCATTGAGGGGTGTTCTCAATTCATGGCTCATATTGGCGAGGAACTGACTCTTCGCCTCATTTGCCTCATCAGCGGCAATCTTAGCAGTTTGTAAATCCCTCTCTCTTTTCTTTAACTCTGTAATGTCCGAGGCAAAGCTGAGTATGCTGCCGTCTTTAAGTCTGGTGTCTGAGAAAAAAAGTATTTCTCCATCCGCAAATTCGACCTCACGGGATTGCTCACCTTCGAATTGGCTCCATCTGTCCCGCGCTTCAGCTCGAATTTCTTCGTTTAGTTCGCCGTCCGATAGGGCTTTGTTTTCAGTCACACGGGAACGTAGAAGGGAACGCGATTCCCCGGGGTTTAATTTCACACCATACTTTCCCCACTGGTCACGGATGGTCTTGTTAGCCCCTATAAGATTATCGTCTTTATCCCAAAAGACCATGCCATTGGGTATGTGCTCAAGCGCCTCACTCAATCTTTGGGTCGTTTCTTCTCGCGCCTTTCTCTCTGTAATGTCTGTGAACACATTAAAGATTGACCCGTCGGCAAGCATCGTATCGGAAAACAGGAAAACCGTGCCATCTGTAAACCGTCGCTCACGCGACTCACTGTGTTTGTTTTTCAGGTTCTCCATCTCTGACTGGAAGCCGGTTTGATCGACTGGCGTATCCTCATCCGACATCATACCCTTTTGGATCAGGTGCTTCCGCATGTCCATCCGATTGCTTCCGGGAACTAGGTTAAAACCATGCTGTTTCTGGAAATCCCGGGCCATTTGGTTTGCCATAATTAAACGGCTGTCTTCATCCCAAAACATTATTCCAGTCGAAATCAATTCCAAGGCCTCGGTTAGACGTTTAGTTGTCTCCTCGTCTTTTTTTCTATCGGTAATATCTGTGAAAACATTGAAGGTCGAGCCATCCGCTAACATGGTGTCTGAGAATAGGAACACAGTTCCATCATTAAACCGTCTCTCGCGGGCCTGACTTCCTAATGTCTTGAGTTGGTCCATTTCAGTTTTGAACTGATCATTATCGATCGGAAGTGCTTCGCTAGATACCAAGTTTTGCTTGATGAAGTGTTTGCGCATATCAAGCCGGTGAACACCGGGAACAAGATTAAACCCATGCTTTTCTTGAAAGTCGCGTGCGAGTTGATTTGCCATAATAAGGCGATTGTCCTGGTCCCAGAACATAATGCCTGTAGAGATGAGCTCGAGAGCTTCAGTCAGGCGTGTCGTTGTCTCATCTCGCTTCTTCCGTTCAGTTATGTCTGTGAAAATAGTGAGAGTTGACCCGTCTGCAAGCATCGTGTCAGTCGATAAATACGTGTAACCATTGGCAAGAGATCGTTCCTGGGTTTCACTGCCGACTTGCGATAATAATTCTTTTTCGGTCTCGTATTCCTCTTCAGTTAGGGCCATATAGCCTTCCGCGACCAAACCCTTTTCAATAAGGTTTTTCCGCATTTCTATTCGATGAACGCCTGGTTTGAGATCGAAGCCCAGCTCTGCTTGCCAATCTCGAGCAAACTTATTTGCTAACACCAAACGGCTATCCTTGTCGAAAAAAATCACTCCTGATGAAATCGACTCGATCGCGCTACTCAGGCGCTCAAGCTCAAGTTCCCGCTTTTTCAATTCTGTGATGTCGGTAAAAACTGTGAATGTTGATCCATCATCTAACATTGTGTCGGATGACAAAAATGTTGATCCATCAGTAAGCGAACGCTCTTGAGTTTCACTTCCGATCTCAGATAAGCGCACCTTTTCTGTTTTTTCATACTCTGCTTCATCAACAGCCATATAGCCGTCTGCAGCCAGCCCATTTTTGAGAAGGTTTTTCCGCATATCAATTCGGTGGACGCCAGGTTTTAGGTCGAATTGATATTTCTTCTGCCATTCACGGGCAAACTTATTGCCAAGTATGAGGCGGCTATTTTGATCAAAGAACATAATACCGGATGGTATCGACTCAATCGCGCTGCTGAGCCGTATTAATTCAAGTTCACGATTTTTAAGCTCCGTAATGTCTGATGTAATCGTGACCATTCCCCCATCCTCAAGGCGGGAACTTGTGATCATAAACGTGCCATTTGCCGTTTGCCGTTCTGTAATTTCCTCATGAGTAATTTGTGCGCGCGTCTCGGCTCTTTTTTGTACGAATTCTTCGTTGCTCATGTCCGGTGGTACTTCGGCATAACCAACTTCAACTAATCGTCGGAAATAGTCGATCCAAGGCATTCCAACATCTGCATCTACACCAAAATTTTTGGCATTTTCTCTTAAATTGTCATTTATAAACAAAAATTTATCATCTTTATCGAGAACCATAATCCCGTTTGATGACTTATCCATTGCTTCGGAGAGGATCGAGATTTTTTCAGTGCTTTGTCGAAGCTCCAACTCTTGCTTTTTTTGTTTTGTAAGGTCTGACACTACAGACACTAAGCTGCCGTCATCTAATCGTGTCGTAACCTCAAGCACCCATGTTCCGTCTGTCCTGCCCGTCTCTGAGATGGTTTGTTCCTTAATACTTTTTCTCTGGGCTTTAATTTGCGACAGGAATTTATCCGCTGTTAAACCCTCAGGTACTGAAAAAATATTTTCCTTAATAAGTCGACCATACCACTGTGAATATGTCATGCCCGGCTTTATCGGAAGTCCTCGAGAGTCCTGCAGATCCATAAAAGTTTTGTTCCCGTAAACAAAGCGGTCTTTTTCATCAAAAATAAAGATGTGGGCGTTTGTGTTATTCAGAGCTTTATTTAGGAGTAAGTTCTCAGCTCTGGTTTCTCTCTCTGATGAAACATCGACAAAACTGCTAAAAATCCCGCCACTTTCCAAACGCACATCAGTAGAACGAATTGTTATCCCATTTTTTAGGGTAAACTCTCGTTTGACTTCTCCTTTGATCGCACTCCTTTCCTGCTCCAATTCAGCTATAAAAGTTTCTAAAGTCTTATTTTGGGGAATGTCGACGAGACCTAAACCAACCTTCTCTTGGGTCCATTCCCGCCAGCTAATGCCCTGTTTAAGCGACAATTTTTTGCGTTTTTTGCCCTCCATAGACACGCGGTAAAGATCACTCAACTTTGGATCGGCATAAACTAATCGGTCATCAGAGTCCCAAAGTATTGTTCTTACATTGGACTTATTTAAGCCCTCAGCGATTGCGGAAAGGTGGATTGGGTCAGGTGACATTTTGGAACTCCAGGGAGGGTCAGGATTTAACTTTAACTTACAGAGATCTTCTCATGAAATTAAGGAGTTTTATTTGGTTTGATCGAAACGGTTGTTACGATGCGGCTCGCAGGCCACCGATATTGATGATGAAATCCACGATGGCGCCGACCCCATCACCCGTTTTCATATTGGAGAATACATAGGGCCGATCCGGTCGCATCTTCTTGGTATCTGTGTTCATAACTGAGAGATCGGCGCCGACCATTTCGGCAAGGTCCGTCTTATTAATGACGAACATGTCGGAGCGTGTGATGCCGGGACCACCTTTCCGGGGTATTTTTTCACCTGATGAGACATCGATCACGTATATGGTGATATCGGCAAGCTCAGGTGAAAACGTTGCCGCCAAGTTATCACCACCGGATTCAATCAAGACCAAATCTAAATTGGGAAATTGCTCGTGCATCGTCTCGATGGCGGCCAGATTGATCGACGCATCTTCGCGGATTGCAGTGTGCGGGCAACCGCCGGTTTCTACACCCATGATGCGGTCTTCTGGGAGCGCGCCTGTCTGGGTTAAAATCTTGGCATCTTCCTTAGTATAGATGTCGTTGGTGATGGCGCAGATGTCATAAGCCGGATGCAGTTTGCGGCAAAGCTGCTCCAACAACGCGGTTTTCCCCGATCCCACAGGACCGCCTATCCCGACCCTCAACGGGCCATTGATGGAGATGCTCATGATCTGAATAACCTCGTATACTGCGTTTCGTGTTTCATGGCAGCGATATCGGATATCATGGCGATGCCGCCGATCTCTTCGAATGTTGCCCGACGTGCCGCCGATCTAACCTTATCGACAGTTTCCTCCAGGGCTGCCAGGGCCCGCTGCCCTGCCGTTTGACCAAGGGGGATCAATCGTACGCCTGCGGAAACAAGGTTCGCCGCCACCCCGTGCAAGAGGGCGTGAAGGGCGTCTTCTTTGATAATCCCATGGCCATGCGCAACCACCGCAACAGCAACCGGATATGCAACTTGGCGTCCGAGTGCCNNTGCAACCGCGGCCCCATCGTCCCACGACCAGGCATCCAANGTTGTCTTCAAAAACGCGTTTCCTTGCGNCGTGGTTTCTAAATGTCGTTCTTCGCTNGGNGCCATGGCNACCACGAATTCGTTGATNTTGCGAAGCGCCNAAAGATCATCCCCCNCATCAAAGGCATGGGAGAACGCAACCGCATCACTCCAAGGCCCGCCGTGACTGAGGAGATCGTCGATCCAAGCCGTTAGGGACGCCTCATCTTTGACTGCGCCTGTCTCGACCATCCACTCGATCCCGTGGGAATACGCGAATGCACCCACCGGATAACTCGGCGATAACCAGGAAAGCAGACGATAGAGCGTCGGGTCAGCCATGATAGTGGTGACCTCCTTCGTCATGATCATGGTCGTGCATATGGCCACTGCCGCCATCACCATATGCTCCGCCCTCGGGATTAAAGGGTTCTTCAACTTGCGCGACCTTGCCGCCTAGTCGAAAAACCATATCGGCGATTACGTGATCTTCGCGGATCAGGATGCGGTCCTCGGAAATCGCGGCGGGCAAATGCCGGTTCCCGAGATGCCAGGCGATCCGGGCCAAATGGCTCGGATCGTCGCAGGTGATCGACAACAAAGGCTCAGCGGCAGCTTTGATATTTACCAGCCGACCGTCCTCCAATAACAAACCGTCGCCATCGCGCAGAACAGTAGCACGCTCAAGATCGAGCAGTAGATCCGTTCCGTTTAGACCTGTCAGCCTTATACGGCGTCGATAGCGGTCATGGTAACTTAAGACCACGATGTCCGCCGCTGGCCCAGTCCACTCCTTCTTCGAAATTATTTTCTCAACGCGCTGCATGAAGGCCTCAAAACAAGAAGTACCGCTGCGCCATGGAGAGCTCTTTTGCGGGCTCGCAGGTTAGCAATTCACCATTAGCGCGGACTTCATAAGTCTCCGGGTTCACGTCGATCTCTGGCGTCATGTCGTTGAGTTCCATCGATGCCTTGGAAATGCCGCCCCGCGTGTTTGAGACCGCTAGAAGATCCTTGTCGACGCCAAGTCGCTGTTTCAGATCGATTTCGATTGCGGCCTTGGAGACAAAAGTCACCCCGCTTGCGGTCAAGGATTTACCAAATGCACCGAACATGGGTCGATAGTGCACCGGCTGCGGCGTCGGGATGGAGGCGTTGGGGTCTCCCATCTGCGCCGCTGCGATGGTTCCGCCCAATANCACCATGTCCGGCTTGACGCCAAAGAANGCCGGNGACCAGAGCACCAAGTCGGCACGCTTGCCAGCCTCGATCGAGCCAATGTATTTGGACATCCCATGTGCGATTGCCGGGTTGATGGTGTACTTGGCAATGTAGCGTTTAACCCGGAAGTTATCATTGCTACCATTCTCTTCCGGGAGTGCACCGCGTTGCCGTTTCATTTTGTCTGCCGTCTGCCAGGTACGGATCAGCACCTCGCCGACGCGGCCCATGGCCTGGCTGTCCGACGCGATAATGGAGAACGCCCCCATGTCGTGGAGTATATCCTCAGCAGCGATGGTTTCGCTCCGAATTCGGCTTTCAGCGAACGCCACGTCCTCGGGGATCTTGCTGTCTAGGTGATGACATACCATAAGCATATCCAGATGCTCGTCGATGGTATTGACGGTATAGGGCCGGGTCGGGTTGGTCGAAGACGGGATCACGTTGGCCTCGCCGCAGACCTTGATGATNTCGGGTGCATGGCCACCACCCGCACCCTCTGTGTGGAATGCGTGGATCGTTCGGCCCTTNAACGACGTGACCGTGTTTTCGACGAAACCTGACTCGTTCAATGTGTCGGTATGAATCATGACTTGCACATCCATCTCATCCGCGACACTTAAACAGCAATCGATGGCGGCGGGCGTGGTGCCCCAATCTTCGTGCAGTTTCATGGCGCATGCACCGCCCAGGATTTGCTCACGCAAGCCGTCCGGAAGCGATGCATTACCCTTGCCGGAGAACGCCAGATTGACCGGGAATGCATCGGCCGCCTGGATCATCCGGCCGATATGCCAAGGCCCCGGCGTGCATGTGGTCGCGTTGGTCCCGGTGGCCGGACCGGTGCCGCCACCGAGCATGGTGGTGACCCCTGACATCAGGGCGTCGTCAATCTGCTGCGGGCAGATCATATGGATGTGCGCGTCGAATCCGCCGGCTGTGAGGATTTTCCCCTCACCAGCGATCGCTTCCGTAGACGGGCCGACAATGATATCGACACCGGGCTGCGTATCCGGGTTCCCCGCCTTGCCGATGGCGGAAATTTGACCGTCCTTGAGGCCGATATCGGCCTTGTAGATACCCGTATAGTCAATGATGAGCGCATTGGTGATGACCGTATCAACGGCCCCTTGGGCGCGTGTCGTCTGCGCCTGGCCCATGCCATCCCGGATCACCTTGCCACCGCCGAATTTTACTTCTTCGCCGTAGGTGGTGAAGTCCTTTTCAACCTCTATGAAGAGTTCCGTATCCGCCAACCGGATCTTATCGCCGGTGGTCGGACCAAACATGTCGGCATAGGCCGCGCGTGAGATTCTAGCCGGCATCGAGCGCCCCCATGACTTGTCCATTGAATCCGTAGACCGCACGGCCACCCGACAAAGGCACCAAGCTGACGGTCCTGGTCTGCCCGGGCTCGAACCGGACAGCGGTGCCCGCCGCGATATCGAGGCGCATACCCTTGGCCTTTTCCCGGTCAAATTCGAGCCCTGTATTCGTTTCATAAAAATGATAGTGACTGCCGACCTGCACTGGGCGGTCACCGGTATTTGCGACTTCTAACTCGACAGTCGCGGCACCGGCGTTAAATTCGATCTCGCCTTCGGCCGGGATGACTTCTCCTGGGATCATCTGTTTTCTCCTTTTCAGCGGATCGGTTCGTGAACGGTCACGAGCTTGGTGCCGTCGGGGAAGGTCGCTTCCACCTGGACGTCGTGGATCATTTCGGCAACGCCTTCCATTACTTGATCACGGGTGATGACATGCGCGCCTTTCTCCATTAAGTCGGCGACAGAGCGCCCATCCCGCGCGCCCTCGACCACGAAATCCGTGATCAACGCAATGGCCTCCGGGTGGTTCAGCTTAACGCCCCTCTCAAGCCGCCGCCGCGCGACCATGGCAGCCATGGAGACCAGCAGCTTATCCTTTTCTCTTGGGGTCAGGTTCATTCGTCACTCCTCATATGTGCCAGACCCGCGGAAGAGCCCGTCCGTTTCTTATCGTCGTCAGAATCGGTTCGACTGCGTGGCGCAAGGCCGCGCCTTCGATTGCGATGATCCGGCAGACCAATTTTCCATTCCAGGCACTTACACCTACATCCGCGTCACCGTGTGCGATCACATTCCGAACGGGCTCTAGCTTTGCCAAAGCGTCCTCTGCCACATAGAGAACCGTCGACATGGCCTTGCCGTTGTTTAATGTTGCGGCCCGACCCAGAACGACATCAATATTCCCATTGATCGAAACGGCGTCCGCATGAACCAATGTCCCGTTTCGACGAACCCGCCAAACGTCTCTAAACGTCCCAGAGGTTACCGTTTCACCCATTGCGGCACGACCAAAGATCACCGATTCATGTGCGAGAAGTTTCGCACCGGGNGCGAGATCAACATCAAACGAACGCTTNAGTCGCGATCCGTCGAAAAGGATGGTCTCCTGCGGCAACCATTCTACAAACCCACCTTNCTCAACCGACAATCGCGTCTCAACCAGGGCGTTCCCATCTAATACCCGGTACGCGCGCTCCGCGGCCTGGGTGGTGAAGATCGCATGACCGCCAGCCGCGACGTCACCAGTGAACGACATGTGATCGCCACCCGTGAGGCCTCCAGCCGTGTTGAGGAGGACGGCTTCNGGGGCATGCGCTACGGATAGTTTCGGCAGCCTGACCTTGAAGGACCCCGATTGGCCGAGCACGTCGAGCACGGTTCGATTGTCTCGCACTTTGAACGTACACCGGGCTTCCCCCTTGGCCCTTTGCAAATTGGCCCGTTGGAAACCGGTGCCATTCACAGTTTCATACGGTGAGGTGTCGTCGAACATCAGCCTCGTCCACTTCGGTTTTTGTNCCCGACAACACTACTTCGCCTCTGTCCATAACGACAAAATCGTCGGCGAGGTCACGGGCAAATTCAAAGTATTGTTCGACNAGCAAAATGGCCATCTTTCCTTTGTCACGAAGATACGTGATCGCTCGACTGATGTCTTGGATGATCGATGGTTGAATACCCTCGGTCGGCTCGTCGAGGAGAAGAAGTTTGGGTCGCGTGATCAACGCCCGCCCAATGGCTAATTGTTGCTGCTGTCCACCCGAGAGATCCCCGCCGCGCCGCCCCATCATATCCTTGAGGACCGGAAACAACTCATAGATCTCGTCAGGCACGACCCACTCCGAACTTGGCAGGCAGGCAAAGCCTGTTTCCAAATTCTCCCGCACGGTAAGCAACGGAAAAATCATGCGCCCCTGCGGCACGTACCCGACCCCGGCGGCCGCAAGAACGTGCGACGGCGGCGTTTCAATGTCTTGCCCATCGAGGCGGTAAGCGCCGGAGGACCTGTGATGAGCGCCGGAAATGGCCCGCAGGAGGCTGGTTTTACCGACACCATTGGTGCCCATGACACATGTCACCGCACCCTGTGCCGCCGTGAGGCTTACGTCATAGAGAATTTGAGATTGCTTGTAGTGTAGGCAAAGGTCTTTGATCTCCAGCATCTACTCTATCTCCCCAGATAAACCTCGATGACCTCTTGATTGTTCGTCACGAAATCAAGTGATCCTTCAGCAAGGACGGCTCCCTCGTGTAACACCGTGACCCTGCAATCGAGCCTACGTACGAATTCCATGTCGTGCTCGACAACAATGACGGCATGCTTCCCCGCCGTGCGTTTCAGTAAATCTGTCGTGTGCTTCCGCTCCGCAAGGGTCATACCCGCAGCCGGTTCATCCACGAGAAGCAATTTGGGGGCTTGGGCCAAAAGCATGCCAATCTCTAGCCACTGTTTTTGACCGTGCGACAACTCTCCCGCGATGCGATCCAAGCTCTGTTCAAGTCCGATCTCGATGGCAAGCTCTTCGACTTTCGACAAATCGGTTTTACCCGCCTTATAAAGAAGCGTAGACATCGGATCGCGATTGCCATTGAGGGACACAATTAGGTTGTCCTGCACCGTCTGATTCTCAAATACGGTGGGGCGTTGAAATTTTCGACCCACGCCCAAACGTGCAATTTCGCTCTCCGACAAGCGCAAGAGGTTCTTCGCCGGCCATCCCCACTCAACTCTACCGCTGTCGGGACGGGTTTTCCCGGTGACAATATCCATGAAAGTGGTCTTCCCAGCACCGTTCGGTCCGATTACGGCCCGGAGTTCCCCTTCGTCGATGGAGAAGGAAAGGTTGTTGATGGCCTTGTATCCATCGAAAGCAACCGACACGTTGTCCACCTCCAGGAGCGCGCTCATTGTCCGCCTTCCTTTCGGACGAGACGGTCGATAAGGCCGCCAAGTCCTTGCGGGGTATAGAGCGTAACGAGCACGAAGCCAAAGCCGAGGAAAACCGTCCACCAATCCACCCATTGCAACGTCGCAAGGCCGAGTGGGAGGTCGGGAACCTGGCCGCCCGTGAAGGCCGAAGATAGAAGCGATACCAGCGCCGCGCCGATGACAGCTCCGTAGAGCCGCCCACGACCGCCAATTGCGACCCAGACGGCCAGATAAATTGAGGCGATCGGTGCCAATTCCGCTGGATTGATGATGCCTGCCTGCGGGTAGTAGAGCGCTCCTGCAACTGCTGCGATCACGGCGGTTAGCGTGAAGATGAAAAGCTTATAGGTCTCTACCGGATATCCGAGAAACCGCACCCTCGGCTCGTCGTCCCGTATCCCGCAAATGATGTTTCCAAATTTGCCGGACACGATCCATGCGGCGAGAAGGTAGCCAAGGCCCAAGGCCAACGCGGACCCCCAAAGGAACCAAATCGAAACGACCGATTGCGAGGCGTCTTTGAGGCCTGGAATATTTTGAAGGCCGGAAAGACCATTGTTCCCCCGCAGCCCCGAATCGTTTTGGAAGAGATATAGCGCCAGCGCCAAGGTCATCGCCTGGGTGAGGATTGAAAGGTAAACACCCGTGACCCGAGATCGAAAGGCGAGCCAACCGAATACGAACGCAAGTAATCCCGGCACTAAGACGACCAGGACAAGTTGGGCAGCGAGGCTATCGGCAAAAAGCCAGATCGCGGGTATCTCTGATCCACCGACAACGCCAAATATTTGTGTGCCGATAGCGTCATGGACTTCTTCGGGCGTCGGGGGTAAGGCCCGACCGGAGAGCGAATTGATGACAATGTCCTTGGTCCGCTCGTACATCAGCCACATGCCGATCATATAGCCGCCCAGTCCGAAGAAGGCGAAATGCCCTAGAGATAAAATCCCGCAGTACCCCCAAACCAAGTCCATCGCAATGGCGATCAAGCAAAGACATAGCGTTTTACCAAGGAGCTTGATGAAACTGGTCGACACCACCCCAACGCCAAAGGCCTCGGACAATAGGGTGGCAACGAGCGTGATGATGGACAGGGCCGCGATAAAAATCAGAACAGACGGATTCTTGGAAAAGAATGACCGCGGTTGCTGCAAGGTGGTCGGTTTGCTGGCCATGCCTCAACCCTCCGCAGCACGGCCCTTGAGGGCGATAATGCCCCTCGGCCGGAACTGAATAAATATGATGACGAAGATGATCATGTAAGTCTGTGCGGCGAGCGTGTTCGAGGGGTTGAACCATTCGATCACTTTTTGCAGCGAACCGATCATCCCTGCGCCCGCGAGCGTGCCCACAATGCTGCCAACACCGCCAACAACGACAGTCATGAATGATTGCACAATATAGTTTGCGCCCACCTCTGAGGTCACTTGGGCAAACAATCCGATCGCTACACCGGCGATACCCGCTATGCCAGAACCCAACCCAAAAGTGAGCATGTTGATACGATCCGGGTTGATCCCCATCGAAGACGCCATCGAGGGGTTTTGCGTCACGGTGCGAACTTCTAATCCCAGGCGCGTCTTTCTCAGAATGTAGAGAAGCGAGATGCAAAAAATCGCAGCCAAGACAAAAATAGCGATCCTGATATAGGAGATCGACACGATGTCGTTAAATATTAGAGAGCCGTCGAGCCAGGACGGTGCCGTAAGCGGAACTGCCTGAGTTCCGAAGATGTTTTTGGCCAATTGCTGCAACGCGATTGAAATACCAAACGTGGCCAATAGCGTCTCCAGTGGCCGATGCATCAGATGCCGGATGACCAATCGCTCCATGGCAACACCGACTGCAAACGTGACGGCAAAGGCCAGCGGTAGAGCGACGACGATCGATAGCGTGTAATCGGTAATGAACTGCTGAACCACATAGCCCGTGTAGGCGCCCATCATGATGAACTCACCATGAGCCATATTGATGACGCGCATCACACCGAAGGTGATAGCGAGACCAATGGCTGCCAGGAAATAGATCGACGCCAAGGAAATACCGTCGAGACTAAGATCGATAACTTGGTTTAGGCCGACGGTGAGGTTGATGGATTCCAGACTATCAAGTGCTGCGTCAGTGAGGCGCCTATTGGGTTCAGCATAAACCTCAAAAAAGACATGCGTGTTGAGAAGCGTGTCGAGTTCGTTAGATGATAGAAAGGCCGGCACTGCCCCGGCGATAGCAAGCGCGCGATATGCCTCCATCCGGGCCGTTTCGGTATTCAACTCGGAAAGAGGAATACCTTCGACTTGTCCATCGACCGCTTTAGAAATGATGGCCGCATCACGCGCTATCTTATCAAGCGGTGGCGGCGCAAAGCCGGCCTTTGCCAGTCTTGCGTGGGCTTCACCTCGGCTCAAGTCGACATCGACCCGCAGCTTACGGGCGATGTTTTTATCCTCAGGAAGCGTAACCGCAACCGCCATCGTTGTCGCAAGTAGCTGATTCAGCGCGGCGCGCACATCGATCCCAACATCGCCCTTGAAGTGCTCGATTGCCAATATGCGCGCCTCGGGCGTCTCGCCAAAGGAAATGGTCAACAATCTCTCAAGTCGTTCCTTGCGCGACTTAAGCACAGGATCTGCTTCTGATGGAATTGAGCTTCGTAGCGGCTTGAGTTGACCCGCATTGGCATTACGCTCAAGCGTCTGCAGCGCCGCAGCGCGAACGTTCGGATCGGGATCGGATAGCTGGAAGCGAACCAATGCCGCACCGATGACCGAGCGAACGCCGGAATTAGGCTTGATCTGTTTTAAGATCCTCGAAGAGGCCGATCCGACGACTTTGCCGGTATCGATATCGATGAGCTTGATTTCGCCGCGCTCGTCCGGTCCGAAGAAGAATTTTCTGTCTTTCTTGCGAAACCAGACTTGCTTGTCCCGCCATCTTTTCAGAAAATTAGGAACGCCATTCACACCGGAATCAAACAGCTTATTGATCGTCTTGCCTACGGTCAGGCGGGAAGGTCGTTCAATGGATTTGGAGTTTTCTGCCAGCACGGATTGAAGGTCGCTGGCAATGGCTTGAGAATGATCCGCGATGCTGAGAAAACCTGCGGCGAAAAAACACAAAATGAAAAAACGCATTACACTTTCAAACATACACGGAAAGGGCCGGGGCGCGACCGCCCCGGCTTTGAGCTTGGATCAGTAGTTGGATGTTAGCTGCACGCAAGTCTTGGTTTGCGTGTTGTACATCCCGCATTTGAGATTTTTCCAGTCGGATTTGAGGACCGCCGATTCCGGCAGAAAGTCGGTCCATGCGTCGCCCGGTACAGGCTCTGTTTTTGAGATAATGTCAAATTGGCCATCGGCCTGAATTTCCCCGATCAAAACCGGCTTCGTCAGGTGATGGTTCGGCAGCATTTCGGCTGTTCCGCCCGTCAGGTTCGGGAACTTCTGTCCATACATGGCGGTACGGACCGCATCGACATTAGTGGTGCCGACTTTTGTCACCGCATTGACCCACATGTTGAAACCGATGTAGTGCGCTTCCATGGGATCGTTGGTCACGCGATCTTTGCCCATCCGTTCTTTCCAAGCTTTGATGAAGGCCGAGTTGATATCGGTATCCGAGGACTGAAAGTAGTTCCAGGCAGCCAGGTGACCGACTAGGTTCGAAGTATCCAGGCCAGAGAGTTCTTCTTCACCGACCGAGAAGGCGACGACTGGAATGTCATCAGCGGACACACCCGCTGCCGCCAGCTCCTTGTAGAAGCCGATGTTTGCGTCACCGTTGATGGTTGAGACTACACCAACCTTTTTACCGTCCGCACCCAGCGCAACTACGTCGGCGACGATCTTCGACCAGTCGGAATGACCGAACGGCGTGTAGTTAACGAAGATGTCTTGAGCAGCGATGCCTTTGTCTTTCAGATACTGCTCAAGGATCTTGTTCGTGGTGCGCGGGTATACGTAATCGGTCCCGAGAAGCGCAAACTTCTGAATGCCCAATTCTTGGAGGTAGTAATCAACTGCCGGAATGGCTTGTTGGTTCGGCGCCGCACCCGTGTAGAAGACGTTCTTGGACGACTCTTCGCCCTCGTATTGAACCGGATAGAACATGAGCCCATTCAGTTCCTCGAGGACGGGCAGGGCGGACTTCCGGGATACCGACGTCCAAGACCCAAAAATGACGTCAACTTTTTGGACAGTCAGTAGTTCGCGCGCTTTCTCGGCGAATAAGGGCCAGTTGGAAGCTGGGTCAACAACGATCGCCTCGAGTTTTTTGCCCAGCAAGCCGCCTTTGGCATTCTGCTCATCGACAAGCATCTCGACAGTGTCTTTCAGAGTGGTTTCGGAAATCGCCATGGTGCCCGACAACGAGTGGAGGACGCCGACCTTAATGGTCTCGGCTGCCTGCGCCATGGGCCCAATTGCTATCGACACCGCCAGCGCACTGGCCGCGACCAAGGAAGTACAGGTTTTTCGCATAGTTTGTCTCCTGATATAGAGTTTTGTTGCTGCACAGCAACAAACTCGCAATAATCAGGCCAACATAACCGGTTTAGGTGTGGGAAAAATTACTAAGGTATTGGGAATAATAAGAAATAGAGACCAAATTTATTTGGTAGAGTATATTGCGTTGCGTTAATTCCATTCTGGAAACAATTGGTAATGATTAAAAAATAGTCATTTTTATTCATCTGTATAAAAAACATTCACTTAATTTTCGCAGACAAGATGTGTCGAGTCAGCGTACAATTCGACTATGGATGACTTTGTCTCCATAGAGGTTGTTGCTGCACGCTTCGGCCTCGTGCCCCCGCGCCCGTAACACGGCGTGGGGGTCTGCCTTTGGTTTTGGCGCTATCTACGCGGCTGATGTTCAGCATGTCACAATGGATCATCCCGCGATTACCGAGGAGCGCGCTAACGAAGTGCTGCGCTGAGATGTTAACATCGCTTATCGGGCGGTCGGGCGGCTCACCCAGCCATACACCGAAGATCTAAATCGTAATCAAAAGTCGGCGCTGGCCAGTCTCGTATTCAACATTGGATCCGGGAACTTCAGCGCGAGCGCCGTCAGATCCATCATCGTAAGAGGAGAGATTGAAAATGGAGGAGGGCAGTAGGGCGCATTATGCGGGGGCTCGTCATCCGCAGACGCAAAGAGACAGATCTCTAGTTAGCGATGTGATAAATGCGAAAGCCTCGAGCCGCCGATCTTCGTTCATGGTCATTGTCAATGTCAGAACTGCCGGTGCATTACTGATGGTGATAGCTGCCAGGGCGCGTCGCTCTGAAAGGTTAGGCAGTTCTCAATTCAACTCATTGTTTACTATATCGAAAAAGGTTAGGCACTATCGAAGCTAAGTCATTTATTTTGTTGGAGGAATAGAAGGTTAGGGAATCAGGATCGAAAAGGTTAGGGAATCTTGTTCTAGTTTTGGTCCTCATTTTGATCTTTCAGGCGCTGTCTGACACCTTCATTGAGCATCTCTTTTCTGACCTTTGCGACGTAAGTTTCGACATCCTGCATGATCTGATGGTTCGAGATCGACATGATTTCCTCGGTTGTGCAGAGTATCGGCGGCTCGGTCAGGTAGCATAGCATCGCCTTCCTCAACCCCCAGTATGCGGCTTATTTTTCCGGAGATTCTCATCGGACCTTTTCTAGCTCGAAGCGCGGAATCGCGTCGACAAGGGCTCTCGTATAAGGATCGCTGGGGCGCCGCAGTACATCATCTGTTACACCTTGTTCGACGATCTTACCGCGGTTCATTACAACAACACGTTCGCATAAAAGCCTTACAACATTGAGGTCGTGGGAAACAAAAATGTAGCTCATCCCGAGCTCGTATTTCAGGCGATCAAGAAGCTGCAGAACAACCGCCTGCACCGAGACGTCGAGCGCCGATGTTGGTTCGTCCAGGATGAGGAGCGTAGGATCAACCGCAATGGCACGGGCGATACCAACGCGGGCTTTCTGTCCCCCAGAGAGCTGGTGAGGAAAGCGTCCTAGTAATTCTTCTTGAAGCCCCACGCGTTCTGCTAATGCCTCAACTTTGCTGCGTATGAGCTTTCGGTCTCGGTATCCCAAAAGCCGTTTCAGCGGTTCGCCAATACAGTCGTGAGCAGTATAGCGCGGATTAAGGCTTTCGGTCGGATCCTGAAAGACCATTTGAATCTTCTTCCGTTCCGGACGTCGCGCAAAACTCTCAGCCCCATAGGTGGTTATGTTCTCTCCATCGAAAATGATGTCGCCCGAAGTTGGATTTATAAGCCGTGTAATAATGCTGGACGTCGTCGATTTTCCGCACCCAGATTCGCCTACCAAACCCAAACTCTCGCCCCGCTTTAAACTGAATGAGATGTCGTCAACAGCCCGGAACACTCGATTCGTTTGAGAAGACCTAACCCAAGACCAAAGGCCAGAAGAGGCCTGTTGTATAGGAAATTCCTTCACTAGGTTGAAAACCTCGAGGATGTTCTTCAACCCAGTCCCCACGTTTTCTATACGTGTGGTGTCAGGGCGAGTGCGCTTGATTGCGCTATGCGGTGATGGCGAAAAAGGAGCGAGCTCGGTGAGTGTCGAGTTCGGCCCTGGTGAAGCAGCAATAAGTTTTTTCGTATAAGCGTGTTTTGGAGAAGAAAATAGTTCTGCAACCGGCGCAGTTTCAACCACTGCACCTCTCTCCATAACGGCGATCCGGTCGCAATACACTCCAGCCATCCCAAGGTCGTGGGTAATCAGCACAACGGCCATGTTGCGTTCCCGGGTGAGTTCGCGAACCAGATCCATGGTCGCTTTCTGGGTTGTCACATCGAGTCCCGTGGTTGGCTCATCAGCGATCAATAGACGCGGATTGCAAGCAAGCGCAATAGCGATCATAACGCGCTGGCACATGCCTCCGGAGAGCTCAAAAGGATAGCTACCGTATCGCATCTCTGGGTCGACTATCTTTACCTTTTCCAGCATCTCAATCGCCCTGTTACGCGCTGTTTGACGGGTCGCCAAGCCATGGCGCAACAGTACGTCTTCGATCTGCTTGCCCACCGGCCTGATGGGGTTCAATGCCGCCCGCGGGTTCTGGAAGATCATCGATATCTCGCGGCCGCGTAAATCGCGGAGTGTCGCCTCGTTAGCACCGGTGACCAAGATTCCATCAAATGTCGCCGAACCAGCTACAGGAGACCCTGCCACGTTAAGAAGACCGATCAACGAGTAAGCGGTTACGGATTTTCCAGACCCGCTCTCACCGACGATGCCGAGAACTTCGCCTTTCGCCAACTCAAGATTGACGTCCTCAATGGCACGCACAACTCCATTGCGGGTCCGGAACTGGACGGACAGGCCTTTGACATCGAGGAAGGGCGCGGTGGCCGGGGTCATTCTTCTAGGTTCGGCGCAATGGATCGACAAGATCGCGGAGACCATCGCCCAGCAAGTTGAAACAGAACACCGCCAACATCAAGGCAACGCCCGGAAATATGGCTAACCACCACTCGCCAGAAACAATGTAATTTGCGCCCTCGGCAACCATAATACCCCATTCCGCATCCGGTGGGCGCACACCAAGACCAATAAACGACAAGCCGGCGGCATTCAGAATCGCCCAGCCCATGTTCAAAGAGATCTGCACCATCATTGGCGGCAGGATGTTCGGGAAGATCTGTGTCGCCAAAATACGGGCATCACTGCTACCACATAACCGCGCGGCATAAACGTATCCGGCATTACGCCGGATACTGGTCTCGGCGCGAGCTACGCGGGCATAGAACGGCAGATTGATGATCGCCGTCGCGTAGATGATATTTTCCACCGTATTACCCATCGAGGCGACTATTCCCATAGCCAGCACAAACAATGGAAATGCCATGATCGTATCTGAGAAACGACCGACAATCCGGTCCGTCCAACCTCCCCAGAACCCGGCGATGCAACCAAGCGCACCACCAATGAAAAACGACAAGGCAACAGCAGAGACTGCGATACCAAGATCGAGCCGCGTTGCAGCAATAACACGACTAAAGACATCGCGGCCAAGATGGTCGGTGCCGAAGGCGTGATTCCAGCTTGGCGGCTTAAGTGTATTGGTGGCATTGGTCGCCAGAGGATCATGCGGTGTGATGAATGGACCAAAGATCGCCAGGAAGACAATGAGGGCAAACAGCGAGAAGGCGAACATTGTCACCGGGTTCTCACCCATCACATAACGGAAGTGTTTGAGGTGCTGTTGAGACACGACGAGCACCTCAGTCGTCCAGACCGAGCCGCGGGTCGATGAGCGTCAGAATCACATCGACGGCGAGATTGACGCAGACGAATAACAACGCCATCGCAAGGACGAACCCCTGTACGGCGGCGTAATCGGACGCCACCAGAGCTTCAATAGCAAAGGAACCAATCCCTGGCCAGGAGAATACTTTCTCTACCAGAACGTTAGCGCCTAGCAGAAATGAAAAAACCATACCCAGGGTCGTCAGAACCGGGAGCGCTGCATTTCGGAAAGCATAAGTCGACAGTACGACCCGACGCGACAGGCCATTGGCTCGTGCGGTCCGAACGAAATCGCTGGCGAGCGCGCCCAGCATGGCTGCACGGGTCATGCGTGCAATGGGGGCGAGGGCGAAAAGAGCCAAGGTGGTTGCCGGTAAGACAAGTTGGGCCGCAACCGCCGCAAAGGTCTCCGGATCACCAGCGATCAAGCTGTCAATCGTGTAAAACCCCGTGACCTGCGGCGGTGATAGAAAGAGAATGTCTAGGCGGCCTAGTGGCGACGGCGCCCACCCCAATAGATAGTAGAAGACATATATGAGAAACAGGCCGGTGAAGAATGTTGGCAGCGACACGCCAGCCGTAACCAACACCCGGCACACATGATCAATCCAGCTGTCTGGGCGGGTAGCCGCCAATACACCCAATGGAACCGCAATCGCGACTGCGAGGCCAAGCCCAAGCAGTGTCAATTCCAGCGACGCCGGCAGGCGGGCAAGCAATTCCTCGGTCACTGGCCTGCCGGTGCCGAGCGACATGCCCCAATCCCCGTTTACTAAATTGCCAACATAGATGAAAAATTGTTCGACCCATCCTTTGTCCAACCCAAGTGCGCGGCGCACTTGTTCGATCGATTCCTTATCAGCCATGTCTCCAGCGAAATAAACCGCCGGATCACCGGGCAGTGTTCGGGTCAAGACGAAGGAAATAACGATCACGCCGAAGACGGACGGCAGGGCTTGCGCTAGACGCCGTCCGACCTGGATGAGCTTGGAGCTATTCACATCTCCGGCCTAAGACTTCGAGATCCCACGCACGTCTAGCTGGCGGTGGAACCAAGAGGCATAACCGGTGACGTTCTTTTGCATGGCCGAGTCCAGATACGGCTGATAGAGCGGAATTCTCGGCACGTCTTCAAAGGCAATGCCAATCAGCTTCTTGACGTTAGTCTCGTATAACGGGTCTTCGACTGCCATGTGTAACGTATTATCGACTAAACTCTCGACTTCTGGGTTCTTGTAATTCGACGAATTGAATAAGTGCCCGTATTTATATGCCCAGAAGAAATAGTAATCTGGATAGTTGAGCCAGCCGCCAAAGTTCTCCATGTGCATGGCCAACCGCTTCTCGACCAAGGCCGCAGTCCGCCAATTGGCGCCAGGAATTTTGTCGAGCTTCACTTTGACGCCGACCTTCGCCAAGGACTCCTGGATCAGCAGACATGTGGGTTCCTGCCAATCAGCAAGGCCAAGGTTGAACGACAAGACCGTCTCGAAACCATCCTTAAAGCCGGCTTCTGTGAGCAGAGCTTTTGCTTTGACCAGATCCGTGTCGTAGGGGAACGGTTGCGGCCAAGTGATGTCCGAAGGCTTCATGGACTTACCGCCATACATGGGCTTGCCCCGGCCGTAAGCTGCGGCGGAGATGATATCCCTGTATGGCAGTGCGTAGGCAATCGCCTGGCGCACCTTCACATTGTCGAAGGGCTTGTGATTAAGGTTGAGTGCCAGAACGTGCAGGCAGTTATCAATCGGTGCTCCGGATACCGTGACCTTCCCGCTCTCTTTGAACTCTTTCGAGTCCTTGGGCGGCACGTTCATATAAAGATCGGCGTCACCTCGCTCGGTCAGCGCACGGCGCGTCGAGGCTGAGGGAACTTCGCGAACGATTACACGCTTCACACCTGGCTGCGGACCAAGCGCCCAGTTCTCGTTACGCGTGTAAACGAACTGCTGGCCGGGATCCCACCGGGTGAGCTTATAGGCACCGGATCCGGCTGGGTTCTTGTGCAGATATTCGGTCGCCCAGGGGTCATCGGTGGTCGCATGTTTCATTGCGAGCTTAGAGTTGATAATGAACGGGATTGGCACGGCTAAATCAGGTAGAGTTAATTTTGACGGCTTGGGGATTTTAATCTGGAAAGTCATATCATCGACCACGACGAATTGTTCGGGCTTGGTCATCGACCCGGCCTTCATCTGGACAAACGGGAACCCACCCAGACTGACAGCTCGGTCGAACGACCACTTTACGTCCTGCGCCGTAACCTGAGTACCGTCCCAGAACTTGGCCTTCGGGTTGATCTTGAAAGTCAACAGTTTCCCATCTTTGGCGATGGTCCAGGACTCTGCGACTTCCGGCTCAATTTTTGTCGAATCGTAGGCCATCGAGCCATCTTTCAACATCTTAACACCGAACCGAACCAGTCGATCATAGATGTTCACCGTGACCTGGTAACTGGGTCGATTGGTGCCTTTGCGATGGAGGTCCAGCGAATTGATTCCGCTGCCAGAGACGACAACCAAAGTGTCGGAACGTCCCGCCGCTTGTGCAGGCAGATATTTAAGGAAGGGAATGACCGAGGCGCCGGTGGCGACGCCAAGTGATTTGAGAAATTCACGCCGTTTCATGATGTAGATCCTTGCTGTGTTGGGGATAGAAGGTCGGGTGTGAGAGATTGAAAAAATGCGCCAGCCGCCGAAATGTGGGATATTATCTGTCGCGATCTGCTCGCAAAGTTGTCAAATAGTGTATTTAGGAGGTGCCGGGGGTCGGAGGAACAGGGAGGTAGACTTCAACCCCCGGCGGGGTAGACCGTAGGAAAATCATTAAGCATAAGCTGTCCACAGAAATACTATTCATGAGCGAATAGAACAATTGAGAGCGCTTCTGAATACTGCTAGTTTTGCCTATGTCCGCTGCATAAATTGCATCACATTCTACAAAGTATTGCGATGAAACATCTTCTTCCCCTGACCTATATCAATGCTGTTTCGAAAGCCGGTTCAATTCGGAGGGCGGCGGAAAATTTGGCGATTACATCCACAGCGTTAAACCGCCGCATCCTGGCCATGGAAGATGAACTTGGTGTTCCAATTTTTGAGCGACTGGCGCGCGGCGTGCGCCTGACCACAGCAGGCGAAATTTTGATCCATCATATTCGTGGTCAACTAGTGGACATGGAGCGGGTCAAAAGTCAGATTGCGGATCTCTCGGGTGAACGGCGAGGGCATGTTTCCATTGCTTGCAGTCAGGCGCTTCTGCCTTACTTCCTTCCAGAGCAGATCGCGATCTATCGAAACGAACATCCGGCGGTCACATTTGGCGTCCTGCTCCGCGACCGAGCCGAGGCGGAGCAAGCCCTTGTAGATTTAAGTTCAGACCTTGCACTTGTATTTGAACCTTTACGCATGTTGGAATTCCAGAACCTGCTGCACATTCGCCAGCCCCTTCACGCGGTGATGTCCAGCGCTCACCCCCTGGCCAAGCATCAGTCGGTCCGCTTGCGCGAATGCCTGAAGTATCCCGTTGCTCTTCCCTCGGCTAACTTTGGTGTGCGTCATTTGCTGGAAACGGCCGTGCGAAGGACCTCGCTGACCCTTGATCCGGTGGTAATTTCGGACAGCTTTGAATTTTTGTGCAGTCACGCTGTCGCTGAGAATATCGTGACCTTTCAAATTCCAATCGGCTTACCCGCACTCGACGCGCAGCTGGGCATTGTTTCCCGGGTGGTCGATTTACGGGACGTGCCGCCGGGGTTGCTCTACTTTGGCCAACTTAGGGGTCGGACATTGCCCGTCGCGGCGGCGCGATTCGCGCAACAGATGATGGAGCACTTTGAAGCACGATTTGAATGTAACTGAAACCCCGAGCCGGCCCGTCAGATGACCAGGGCAAGCATCTCTTTTCTGAACTTTGCGACGTAAGTTTCGACGTCCTGCATGCTCAGATGGTTCGAGGTCGACATGATTTCTTTGGTCGTGCAGAGCATTGGCGGCTCGGCCAAGCAGTATAGCGGGGAAATAGATCCACTTATTTTCAAGTCATGAGCATCACCCTCGAATTTCAGCCATTCGTTTCACCAACTGTTTGTGGAGACTGTGTCTTTCGTAGGGTTTCATTTTTTTCCATTTGTCGCACTCGCGCCGGGTCCGCCCACAACCTAAACACCAGCCATTTGGCCCCGAAAATTCACAGACATTTATGCATGGGCTTTTGGATCGTTTCATCTGGGAATCTCTAAATTACTTTCGAGCACATCGTTGACGATAAATCGTTTCGACGCAAAAGGGCTCTTGCGAGAGGATAACCGAATTTAGGCTTTCAAATTATGATATTTATCAATATTCTAATTAACAAATGTTATGTTATAACACTATAAATTATGCAATCAATTTGAGATGCAATCCCGTACACAACTACTAGTCCTTTGTTACTCGAACAATGCCATCGCCTAGCACGAACTGATAAAAAAGATTGTTATTTCAGAGGCATAGGCCGAAACAGACCAGTCTTGAAAGAGAATGATCATGAACGAGATATCACAAATCCCAGTCACAGTGCTAACGGGCTTTCTCGGCGCGGGAAAAACGACCCTCCTCAATCGCATTCTCACTGAGCAACACGGAAAACGCTACGCGGTAATCGTCAATGAATTTGGCGAGGAAGGTATCGATAACGAACTCGTCGTGGATGCCGATGAAGAAGTTTTTGAAATG
>PBOR01000053.1 GCA_002724395.1 Rhodospirillaceae bacterium
ACGTTGGCATATCTGTTTTAGTAGCATCCTGAATAGGCATTAATCCTTCCCCCATTTTTTAGGCCAAAATATTGGCAAACACTCCTCTAAAACACGAATTAAAAACTCAACACTCTATTCCTCACCAATTTTATGCTAGCACCAAATAATCAAAATCGCGATAGGGCGCTTAGTGCAGTGAACCTCGCTCGTATCTACTTTCATGACTAGTAAGATCTGTGCTGAGCGGGTTGAACCAATTCGGAGAGATAAGTACTGAGGGCCCAATAACCAGGTTGCCAAAATCTTATGGGTCCACGGGAGTAGTTTTGATTCAAGCGAAGAGAATAAACTGCGCAAAACAGTTGAATAGAGGCAACCGAACCTCAGAGCGCTGACGCAAGCCGCTCCAAAGCCAATGATAGTTTACCTTTGAGCATTTCTTCGCTCGCCAAACGCTCGCGCTGTTCCTCAACAACAGCATCGGGCGCTTTCGCAAGAAATTGCTCATTACCCAGCTTATTTGAAAGTTTTTGAATTTCAGCGTCACTCTTCGCGATTTCTTTATTCAACCGCGCCTGCTCTGCCGCCAAATCGATAATGTCTGCTAGCGGTAAATAAACGGTTGCGCTGTCATGCACCAATTGTACCGCCCCCTTTGGGGCATCGCCATCAACGTCGATTGTCTGAAGGCGGGCGAGCCGCATTACCAGGTTCTCATGAATGGAGAACCATCTTCGCGACCGACCATCCATACCATCGATCATGGCCGGTATTTTAGCACCGCCGGGAACATTCATTTCAGAGCGAACAGAGCGAATACCAGTTATGAGACGGATAACCCAATCCATCTCGGTAGCGGTCGCATCATCCACCATCTCTTCACTTAAGACCGGCCAACTTTGCTGCATCAACGAAAGACCTTTTTTCTGCACCAGAGATCCAAATAATTCCTCGGTCAAATAAGGCATAAAGGGGTGCAACAGATACAATATCTTCTCAAAAACCCATGCTGCCGTCTCACGAGTTTCACTCTGAATTGTTGCGTCATCGCTCTCAAGAAGTGGTTTAGAGAATTCCAGATACCAATCGCAATACGTACCCCAGATAAACTGATAGAGCTTTTGCGACGCTTCATTAAATCGATAACTCTCTATAGCACGGGCAGTTTCCATCTGGCAGGTGGCCATTTCTCCTACTATCCAACGATTAACCGTTTGCTTGATGCCAGACACATCGAAGGGGGCACCAAACGGACATTCGTTCATCTCGCAGAACCGTGCGGCGTTCCAAATCTTAGTCGCAAAATTACGCGATCCTTCAACACGATTTGCGGAAAGTTTAATATCGCGCCCAGGCGCCGCCAAGGAAGACAAGGTAAATCGCAGAGCGTCGCAACCATATTGATCGATGAGTTCCAATGGGTCGATTACATTCCCCTTGGACTTGGACATTTTCTGACCTTTTTCATCGCGGACAAGCGCGTGAACATAGACCGTATGAAATGGCACCTCGCCCATAAACTCAAGACCAAGCATCATCATCCGAGCGACCCAGAAAAAGATGATGTCAAAACCTGTAACAAGGACATCGGTTGGATAGTAACGGTTCAGTTCGGGCGTTTCGTCAGGCCATCCCAATGTGGAGAACGGCCAAAGACCTGAAGAAAACCAGGTATCCAAAACATCTTCATCACGCTTTAGCTCCGTTTTCACTCCGTAATGTTCTTCTGCAGCTGCGGATGCCTCTTCTTCGGAAAGAGCCACGAATATTTCTCCGTCTGGTCCATACCAGGCCGGGATTTGATGTCCCCACCAAAGCTGCCGCGAAATACACCAAGGTTGAATATTACGCATCCACTCAAAATAAGTTTTTGACCAATTCTCAGGTACGAACTTAGTTCTCCCCTCCTCCACCGCTTTGATTGCTGGTTTTGCTAATTCCTCGGCATTCACGAACCACTGGTCAGTCAGATATGGCTCAATCGGCACGCCACCCCGGTCACCGAACGGAACCATGTGTAAATGGTCCTCTATTTTATCCAACATTCCTGCCGCTTCGATGTCTGTAACAATGCGTTTACGCGCCTCGAAGCGATCCAGACCGCGATAGGCTTGAGGTGCTTCGTCATTAATCCGGCCGCGCGTATCGAACACATTAATCATTTCCAGTTCATGACGACGTCCGACTTCAAAGTCATTAAAATCATGGGCCGGTGTGATTTTCACAGCACCTGACCCTTGTTCCGGATCGGCATACTGATCTGCAACGATAGGAATACGACGTCCCACTAATGGCAGGATGCAATGATGCCCGATTATATCCCTGTAACGTTCGTCATCTGGGTGAACCGCAACAGCGGTATCCCCAAGCATCGTTTCAGGACGGGTCGTTGCTACTGTAATCGTACGGCCTTCTTCTCCCTCGACGGGATATTTGAAGTACCAGAGATGGCCGTTAGTTTCGGTTTGTACAACTTCCAAGTCAGAAATAGCGGTCTCCAGCCTCGGATCCCAGTTCACCAAACGCTTGTCTCGATAGATCAAACCTTTTCTATACAGCTCAACAAAGACCTTCAGAACCGCACGGCTAAGACCTTCATCCATGGTAAAGCGCTCACGCGACCAGTCACAAGACGCCCCGAGGCGGCGTAATTGTGTAGTAATGGTTCCGCCGGATTCTTCTTTCCACTTCCAGACGCGTTCAAGAAACTTCTCACGCCCCATATCACGTCTATTCTCATCCGTCTCTGCAAGCTGACGTTCCACCACCATCTGGGTTGCGATACCTGCGTGATCCATACCGGGCTGCCATAGCGCGTCACGCCCGGTCATCCGTGCATAACGAACCAGAATATCCTGTAATGTATTGTTAAGCGCATGACCCATATGCAGGCTACCGGTCACATTCGGCGGTGGGATCACAATCGAGTACGGTTCACCATCGGGCGACTGCCCACATGCAAAAGCACCTTTCTGCTCCCACTCCGCATAGAGTTTCGCCTCAACCGCATCGGGCTGATAATTTTTATTTAGCGTGGTCATGAATGCCTACTTCTAGGCGTTATCGCGCACCGTAACCGCTATCTCGGCTCGGCCTGATCCGCCATCCGTTGAATTTCTTTTTGGACCAACCGTTCGACCATATCCGGCAGGTTGGCGTCAAGCCATTCTCGCAACATCGGACGCAACAAGTCTTCCGCCAATTGCTCTACCGTGAGGCCCGGCCGATGCTCAGCGATTGCAGTAGAGAGGTTTGTCAACGACATCGCTGCCTTTTGACGAGGCTCGTCGCCCACCAGTGCACTAACCGGTTCAGATGCTGGTGGTGGTGGTGGTGGTGGTGGTGGTGGTGCTGGCGCGGCCTCTACCTCTTCGGGTTCTTCATGGAGATCCACTTTCGCATCTACCTCCTCCACCTCTTCNTTCAGCGCGAGTGCCTGATCTTCATCAACCTCATCAACGAGTTCAATCTCGTCTTCGGCTTCATCAGAGNGATTAATCTCTTCAGTGGNATCTTCCTCAAGCACTAAAGGCTCTTCTTCAGCTGCGGCAGCCTCGGGTTTCACTTCATCATCCTCCGAAATAATTTTTCGGATAGACGCAAGGATTTCATCCATTGAAGGTTCTGCGTTTCCACCGGCTTCGCTCATCGCTCACTTCTTTCAAATGACCGCACTAATTCTGCGAATATGCGATCAACTCGATTGTCCTCAAGGGCCTTTTCGTCCTTTAGTTTTAGCAGACGGATTGATGTCCCCGCCAACCCCAAAAAGTTTTTGACGTACAGCTTTATAATGAAGGGAGGTGTCATAATAGCCAACAGGCAGTTTTAAACTAGGTCCTGTTAGCCTACCCGTTGCATTCAAAACCTCGAATCTGGCCGTAATTTCATCACGTTCCGACCTAACCAGATCTACTTTTGCATCCAAAAGCTCTTGCTCGGCATCAAGCACATCAAGCACTGTTCGTGAACCAACGAGAGCTTCCTGTTGTACACCCTCTAGCGCTATTTTTGCGGCTCGCACTTCAGCATTCAACGAATTGATTCGCGCTCGAGCGGTAGATAAAGCCTCCCAGCCGCTAGTCGCATCCTCAATCGTCTGGCGCCGCGCCTCTTCCACTTGTATCCGAGCGCGCGCAGCAAGTTGTTTTGCCTCCCGAACACGACTGAAAACAGCCCCCTGTTGATATAAGGGTACAGTAAGTTGCGCTCGCAATTCGAAATCAGCGGTATCACGATTCAAAACGGCCTGATTGCGTGCTTTTGTCGCCGAACCTAGAACGTCCAGGCTAGGTAATAGTTGTCCTGTTATTTCCCGCACATTTTGAATTGCGGCCTTTTCATCATATTTTGCCGCAATAACACTCGGATTTTGCTGAATTGCCAATTCTATTGTTTCTTTTGCACCTTTAGGTAGATCGAGAGCCGGGTTTGGTTTTGTTAGGTTTAAGGCATCAACACCCGTGATTTGCTCGAATACGCCTCGGCTTGTTTCCGCGTCCCCCTCCGCTTGAATGCGGTCCGCACGCGCGCCAGAAAGCCGTGCTTCGGCCTGAGCAACGTCTGTTCGTGTGACCTCACCAACGTTAAACCGATCCTGGGTCGCTTCCAGTTGGCGGGCTAAAACCTTCTCATTATTGATATTTAGCTGTACAACGGCCCGATCACGAAAAACGTCCATATACGCAGTAACCGCTTCCAATAAAACCTTTTGCTCAATTGCAATTAGCCGCGCACGTTCGGCCTTTACACTATTTTCGGCCTCTTGTGTGGCGGCAGACGTCTGTCCGCCACTATAAAGATTTTGCGTTACGGTTATGTCAGCGCTGTAGCCACTTCGACGGTTGATCCCGTTATTATCATTATTTCTTGTTGACCAAAATGAGTTACTGCGCACGCTACCCTCTATTTCGGGGCGCCAGCCGGATAATGCCTGATTCACCGTCTCGTCTACTGAACGCACAAGAGCACGCTGAGCCTGTAAGGTTGGGTTATTCTGATAGGCATGCACAAGTGCCTCTTCAAGAGTCATCGCCCCAGCTGAAAAAGGAACAAACAGCATCGCACAACCTGATGCTATGCCAACTCTCAGATTTCGCAGAAATGTAAACCGAGTATGTAGGGTCAAATCAACACTCACAAATTCTATTACAACTACAAAGAAAGAACATCGAATTCTACGGAACGATATCCCTAGTCATCAGTGCCGTAAAAAACATTTACAAAACGGTAATGTTTTGCACTCTAATACCAAGTTGAGTGAAACACTCGCAAATGAAACACTAAACTCTACTAGTAGTACCGCAATAGAAACACAAAATCTAGTGGTAATATATATTTAAAACACAAAACCCTGAGGCTCAGCGAATTCAGCGAATAATTGGGCATTAGCATCAAATATAGCGCTACCGGAGTTTGTATCATTCTTTTTAATGAATCGGGTCGCCCGCCCAATACCATTATCAACAACCACTGTCACAAGCCGGCCACCATCAACCAATTGCTCGAACAATTCTTCAGGTAACGTTTCCACGGCTCCATTAACAAAAATCATATCGTACGGCGCTTCCTTCGCCCATCCCTTTTCGAGAGGACCAGTCACTGACACCACATTGTCCAAACCAAGGCTCGTATATAATTTCCCTACTCGTTGCTGATCCTCAACGCTGCTTTCCAGGGAAAATACAACCCGCGCAATCTGCCCCATAACCGCAGCCGCATAACCAGAACTGCCCCCGACAACAAGCGCCACGTCTTCTCGACCAATCTGGAGGCACTGAAACATTCTGGCAAGCGTCATTGGCGCCATCATTGAGCGTGTAGCGGAAATCTCTAAATCGCAATCGGCATAGGATTTTGCACGCAATTCTGCAGGCACAAACTCCTCCCGTGGCAAAGTTCCCATCGCGTTCAGCAAAGCTTCATCTGTCACTTTGTTAGTCCGCAGTTGGCAATCGATCATATTACGACGTGCCTGAGCATAATCCATATGGCTTTAATCCCCACATATGTTCTTCACGATCAATATCGCGTTGTGTAAATGCAATCTACCGAATATGGATGACTTAGATAAGGCCTAAATTTACCGATGTAATAATTTTTCAACGACTTCACTTGACCTAGCAAGTTCTGTCACTAAACTCGCGGATCGCCTTGAAATGGTCCGGTGGCAGAGTGGCTATGCAGCGGATTGCAAATCCGTGTACGGGGGTTCGATTCCCTCCCGGACCTCCATGTTTCAAGACATCCCCATGATAAATGCAAAACCTCCTTGTCAATAACAAAACCTCCTTGTCGATAATATGACTGATTGCTGAAACATTACAAAACAACATATCCAGATATTCATTA
>PBOR01000017.1 GCA_002724395.1 Rhodospirillaceae bacterium
ACCTGCTATAACGGCCCCCACGTCATAACCAGCATTGTCGAGACCAAAGATGATTGCAAAAACCCAAATAGCAAGCTTTATGCTCTTACGGATAATGGGTATTAGTTGATCGCCGAGGTCACTCTCAGAACTCGCTACTTTAGGAGCTATATATTCTTGCACGAGTACATCGAAAAGGCGCGCTACAAACCAAGCAATAGATATAAAGATGAGAAAATAGAAACCTTTAGAAAACCATCCACCTAAGGTCAGAGGCAGGGCCAGTGTGGAAATTGCCCAATAAAAACCTACTAACGTCAGCACAAAGGTGAATGGCTCTGCTATGGTATCGATTAGTATGTCATCAAACTTTGTCGTTGTAGCGCTCGAAAGTTTTTTGGCGATATTTTTGAATAACCAATAGAGAATTCGGCCAACGACCAAACTACCTGCAACAATGCTAAAGGCGATAGACCATTGCAAAAGGGTATTGCCGTAAAACACTTCTTCCAACATTTCCTGCAACTCCCCTGATTGCAAAGACCGCGTTTGGGTCCCTAACCAAAGCCGGTCTATAACAGGTGATAATAACCAAGTATATCTTCCGATAGGGGAATATCATGCAAAAAATACCCGTCCCGCCTTATGGTAATATTCACTATCGGATCGATGACTTCATCAGACCATGGGATAATGCGGATACAGTCTTCTGTGTACATGGATTTTGCGAATCTTCGGCGGCCTGGAATCCTTGGATCCCCTATCTGGGTAAACTTAATCGGGTTGTGCGGTACGATCAAAGAGGCTTCGGCCAATCGACCCCTATGCCTATCGATTTCCCTTGGTCCCTAGACGTACTCGCGGATGACCTCATTACCCTGATAGAGACAGTCTCAAATAAACCCGTACATATTATAGGCGCTAAGATCGGTGGACCTGCAACCGTGCGCGCCGCTGTCAAGCGCCCAGACCTTGTGAAAACCCTCACACTATGCAGCACCCCCATTAAAGGTCCTAACGGAGTCCCGGTAGGACAATTGATGGCAGAACAAGGCATGCGATCTTATGCGGAAACTACTATGGGCCCGCGTCTGCATGGCATGCCTCAAGAAGCAATCGACTGGTGGATCAACTTGATGTCCGCCACCGCACCCTCGACCGCCATTGGCTTTATGAACCATGTCTCAAAAATCGATGTCGAGACAGACCTGCCCAACCTGCAGTGCCCAACCCTCGTTATTACCGTGGACTGCCCTAAACGCCCTATGGAGCACACTAAAATTTGGCAGGCGAGTATTCCAAATTCTGAACTTGTCGTGCTGGAGTCGGATTCATACCACCTGTCGGTCACTGAGGCGGATCAGTGTGCGAAACTAAGCGCGGCATTTATCGAAAAGTACTCTTCTTCTTAAAAGGAAACAGAGCACTGCTTGAGTTCCTTTTAAAGCCACCACCAATATGCACTATCAAAGACCACCATCGCCCGTCTGATTTATCCCAACACGTTTGTACAGGCGTTGAGATTGCTCGAAGGCCTCGTTGGCTTCGGTTTGCGTTGGACTATTTCTCAGACTGGCATGGAGGGAATCGACAGGCATTCACCCCGCGTACACTGTCATCGAAAAACAAGAAATACTGCCGCTCATTACATCCGCACCAAATTCATCGTCCCTTAAACACCGGGTCTCGCTTTTCGCGCCAGGCTTCATGAGCTTCGGTTTTATCTTCCGTCTGCTCGAGCACCATAAAACGGTAAAGGTCAATCATTGCAGCATCAGTTTGGTTCGGTATATCTATGCCACGATTGAGCGACTCCTTAGTCAATCGCGCCGCAAGCGGCGGCAGATCACATAGGTGATCAGCGATTTCCATCGCTTTTGACATCATGTTTTTGTGCGGCTGAATCCATTGAGCCACTCCGACCCGAAATGCATCATCAGCCTCCAATGGAAACCCCATGGCAAGTTTCATTGCATTACCTCGACCGGCTAGTCGTGCCATCCGCGACGCACCCCCATGGTTTGGAATTATTCCTAGCGCAACCTGTGGCAAACGCCACTCTGCTTTATCAGATGCTATAATCATATCGCAGCAAAACGTTACAATGGCGCCAACACCAATAGCATAGCCGTTAACGGCGCATAGAATCGGTTTTGGGAAATCAGAAATTGAATTTGTTGCAAATTTCCGAAACCCGGCCATACGCTTGATAAAAGCTTCAGCAGATTGCGTATTGTGCGTTTTTTTTTGTTTCAAATTAGCACCAGCAGAAAATGCAGACCCGGCCTCGTCGCCGGTCAAGATCACGCACCGGATGTCATCGTCTTCGGTTGCCTCGTCTAAATAGACTGGCAATTCGCTATTATAGTCATCGCCCCATGCATTTCGTGCTTCCGGACGGCTTAAGGTTAGTGTCATGATATGATGGCGTTTTTCGCAAAGCACCGGCATTGGACTGTCCCTACATATTATCGATAAACTTGATTTGGCCAGGGTCCGGATGGATGACGTATTTGTGCTCGGACGACAGCGTATCGACAAAAATACCGCCCTCCTTCGTCACTAGGCGAATTTTTTCCTTATGCTGGAGATTGGTGATATCAGCCAGAACGTCGCCTTCCACCGCCACCACATCTGCAAGCTTACCGACCTCCAGCGACCCAAGGGTTTTTGACAAACCCACAGCTTCAGCCGCGCGAATGGTTGAGGTATGGATCGCCTCCATCGGGGTCATGCCGTGCTCGACATAAAGCTCGAGTTCCATAGCATTTTCACCCATATGAGGATCCATGGTGGTATCCGTTCCCATAAAAATATGGACGCCCGCCTTATGCATTTTCTTAAACGCCTCGTAGCAATAAGGTTGAACCTGTTTTAATTTCTTTAGAATACTCGGCGCTGTACCGATTTGACGACGCACCTCTATAGCATGGTCCGATCGATGGATCAGCGTCGGCGTTACCGGTTTGCCAGCTGCCTTGATCATCTCAATTGTTTCGTCATCGACGAACACCATATGCTCGATCGTATCTACATCTGCTTCCAAACACATGCGGTGCGCTTGTGGTGTCCAACAATGGGCCGCGACTGGCTTCTTGAAAGCGTGTGCCTCATCAACAATCGCCTCCAGTTCTTCCATAGTTATATTTCGGGAGTCAGGGTCATCATGAGCATGGCTACCACCGGATACACATGCTTTGATCACATCCGCACCAAGCCGAATATATTCACGTACTCGCTCACGGACCGCCCATGGGCCCGTCACTGTCGCGCCCGGAACACGCGGTGCGGCGCGCGGAATATTCATATCGTGATGTGATCCCGTGGTCACCACACGCCCACACGCAATAACGCGGGGTCCCGGCACTAAACCCAAGTCAATTGAATCGCGTACCGCGCAAATTTCTGCAGTCAAATGACCATAGGGCGATTCGCGCCCCATATCGCGAAGCGTAGTGAACCCCATCTCGAAACAGCGATGCGCATGGTACAGCGTATAAAATTGCTGAAGCTGCGGCGTCACCTCGAAGATACCGATCCGGTAATTCGAGAAGGAACAGGCATTGATCGTTGAGAGATGAAGGTGACAGTCGAATAAGCCCGGCATGACGGTACAGTTACTCGCGTCGATGACCTCCGCATTTTCGGGAATCTTATATTCGCCGGTTTTCGCCACCGCTTCAATTTTTTTGCCATTAATGACGACCAATGCATCTTTCAGGGCTTCGTCCTGAATACCATCAATCAGCCACCCAGCTTTTATTACCTTAAGAGGCGCACTCGCCATATCACGTCCTCGCCTTTTGAATAATTTTCACACCAACTTTAACGTATCGTTTAGGTCGGTTCCAGGTCGACCTCTAGCGCCTCTAGAAACCGAGCAACCATATTATAAGCACCTGTGAGCACCGAAAGCTCAACGATCTCCGTCTCATTAAATTGTTCCTTCAAATCGGCAAAAACTGCAGAAGGCACCTGCACGTCTTGCGTCATAGCTTCTGCATAGGCCAATGCCACACGCTCGCGCGCATCAAACAAATCTATCGAACGCCAATTCGGCACAGCATCGATCTTCTCCTGGGGAACACCCTCGCCAAGTGCAATTGGAACGTGATCATTTATCGGATAGTCAGCCGACATAAGGCCTGCCACATGCAGTATGACGATTTCGCGAATTTGCCCATCTAAAACCGATGCCCCCCGGATTGCCGACATAAAGTAGAACCAGGCCTCCGCAATTTTCGGATTATGCAGCAGAAGCTGAAATAAATACGGTAAATTGCCGCCGCGTTTTGCTTTAATGCCTTCAATCAAATTAGCTATTTCCGGCTCGTCGGAGCCCTCCCGATAATTAAGCCGCGCCATCGAATACCTCACCTTTTAAAACATCCAACCGGTTATGATCTAGCAGGCAATACCAAAATAGGGAATTGGGCTCCCTTAAAGTTTTGCATGCTCAAAAATTTCCTGCGCTATTATGACCTAAATTGGTATGCTTTGCGTCCCACTCCGAGCACGCGGCTCTTCACGGTCAGCTATCCGAATTAGAGTTACGCCCAAACGCCCATAAGGCCTAAAAATTCCGTATGATCCCACCTCTTCTCATCCTCCGTAATATTACGCTCAGCCTTGGCGATACAAATCTGCTCAGCGGAGCAGAACTTATTGTTTCTAAACGTGACCGAATTTGTCTTGTCGGCCGCAACGGATCGGGCAAATCGACGCTACTCAAGATTGCCGCAGGTCAGGTAGAGGCCGATGATGGCGAGCGATATGTAGAGCCAGGCGCTACCCTGCGCTATCTGCCCCAAGAACCAAATTTAACAGGCTACGAAACCACACGAGCTTATGCAGAAGGAGAACTAGCACCTGGCGATGACCCTCACCGCGCGCAATACCTCCTGGAACAATTAGGCCTTACTGGTGAAGAAAATCCATTGACGCTCTCAGGTGGCGAAGCACGCCGTTGCGCTATCGCCCGCACATTGACGTCTGAACCCGATATTTTGTTTTTGGACGAGCCCACAAATCACCTCGACCTACCAGCCATCGAATGGCTCGAAAATGAATTAAAAAATAGCCGTTCCGCGCTAGTACTCGTAAGCCATGACCGGCGGTTTCTCGAGAACCTTTCGCGAAGAACTGTTTGGCTAAACATGGGCGTCACCCAACAAATCGAGAAAAGCTTCACTGCCTTCGAGCCTTGGCGCGATAAATGGTTCGAACAGGAAGAACTCAACCGCCATAAACTCGACCGCAAGATTGCTTAGGAATTGCATTGGCTGAATCGAGGCGTTACGGCACGCAGAAAGCGCAATCAGGGCCGTCTCAGAGCCCTTAACGCACTCCGTGCGGAGCGACGAAGTCAAAAGGCGTTCATCGGTGATGTGAAGCTAACCACGACCGAAGGTAACCGTGCAGGTAAATTGGTCATCGAAACAAGTTCTATCGGCAAAACTTACGATGATGCTCCCATAGTTCGAGATCTTTCAATCCGCATTCAAAGCGGCGACCGCATCGGTATTGTCGGGCCCAACGGTGCCGGCAAAACGACACTTCTCAATTTGTTGACCGGTTTATTAACGCCCGATGAAGGCAGCGTACGTCTTGGCCCAACCCTTCAAATGGTGACACTTGATCAACGGCGTGAAAGCCTAGACGCGAACATCAGCCTTCAAGATGCACTCGCCGGTGGCGGACAGAATGTGGAAGTCGGCGGCCAATCCCGTCATGTGATCAGCTATATGAAAGATTTTTTATTTCAACCAGAGCAAGCTCGCACAGCAGTTAGCGCCTTATCTGGTGGCGAACGCGGCCGCCTAATGCTGGCTCGGGCTCTAGCACGTCCCTCAAATCTATTGGTACTCGACGAACCGACCAACGATCTCGACCTTGAAACATTAGACCTATTGCAAGAAATGTTAAGCGACTTTGATGGAACAGTCTTGCTAGTGAGCCATGACCGTGACTTTCTCGACCGCGTGGTCACGGCCGTAGTTGTTGCAGAGGGCGACGGTAAGTGGGTGGCCTATGCGGGCGGATATAGCGACATGATCACCCAACGCGGTCACAAAGACGGGCCAGAGCCTAAAACGACAGTCTCTACAAAAAAATCATCTGGAAAAAGACCCGTCAGCAAAAAGCCTAAGAAGACAGGACAATCATTTTCGAACAATAGCGGCCTGACCTTTACCGACAAACATCTTCTTAAGACCTTACCAGGAAAAATAGAAACACTGCAAAAATGCGTTGATGAATACAATGCCACCCTTGCTATAGAAGGGCTTTATGAGCGAGACCCGCAGGCCTTCAGCTTGACGACAGACAAACTCACCGAAGCAGCAACGGCGCTCGCAGAGGCGGAAGAACAATGGCTGACCCTGGAGATGAAACGCGAGGAGGGTTAAGATCCTATTCCACAGACTTAACGTGAACTAAATGGCTGTGATAAAAAAATGTTGCGGCTACCATGGTTTTATCCAGCCGCACGGAGACTAAAAGCCATGAAGCGGATTTACACTTGGGGCGCCCAACCAGCGCTAAGAAACGTAACGTTAGCAGATCTAAGAGCCGGCAAAGGAAACCGTAAATTCACTCAAGTGAAAGTTTCCATTGAAGACGAGGCTGCCGCCGCTGCGGAATCTGACATCGACATGATTGTCTGCACATCGCCTACTGTCGACGCGGTACGCCGAGGTAATAATACTAATTTCTTAACTGCCACTATTGCCTTTCAAAACTTTCCCACCGAAACAGATGTCTTGCGGGAGGCCTTCCGCGTTTTAACGCTGGGTGCTGATGCGATACTGACACCCCGGAACCTCGATATTGTCACCATGTTAGCCAAAGAAGATATTCCAGTCATGGGGCATTTGGGTTTAGTACCGCGTAAATCCACTTGGACGGGCGGTCTGCGTGCAGTCGGTAAAACCGCTAAGGAAGCCATAGCGCTTTTTGATAAAATTCGGCAGCTGGAAGATGCTGGCGCAGCACTGGTCGAAGTGGAGGTAGTACCTGGACCGGTCATGGCGGAAATTTCCAAACGTACCGGCCTCATCACCATATCTTTGGGATCGGGTTCCGGCGCAGATGTAATGTATCTCTTTATGGAAGATTTGACTGGCGAAAACCCCGACCCACCGCGCCATGCCCGCGCCTTCGGCGATTTAGCCCGACTACAAAAACAAATTCAAGAAGAACGGATCAATGCGATAACTGCCTTCCAGCAAGCCGCCTCAAACGGGCAATTCCCTGGAGCCGATGAAACTGTCTCCATCGAGCCTGCGGAACTAGAAAGTTTTTTAATGAAATTGGACCAATAATCACTCCGACTTAAGAGACCGGTTTCAACCGCCTGCCACTTTAAACCGCTGGTCGCCATCAGACGCCATTTGATTGACCAACTCGATTTCCCAAGCGAGATATTCCTCCATTGCTGCTTCCATATCCTCATCCTGTTCCCGCGCCTTCAAACGGATATCGAGCGGTTCACTCACCATACTTGTCGGACCTTGCTCCAGCGGCAACCCCGCCGCCGCCCAAGCAGCCGTGCCACCAGATAAAACAGCCGCTGGGATGGATAAAGCCGCCGCATCTTCAGCCGCCAACTGGGCCAAGGCACCATCGGACGAGGTGAAAACCAAGGTCTCGGTTTTTGGTAATTTACTTATGTCCTCAGCTAAAAAGGTGCGTAGGATAAATTTAGCGCCGGGGATATGGCCGTCATAATATTGTTTGCTCATCGCACAATCGACAACTACTGCCTTACCCGCAGAGAGCTTTTCATCTAACTCTGAGGGCGACACAGAAGTTAAAGACGAATTACCAAGGCCAAGCACCGCAGGGCTATAAACACCTTTCTCCAAATCTCCTCCAGTTTGATCCATTCGAAGGACATAAACTTCCCAACCCATTTGCATGAGCCAAGATGCGGTCATCGTGGCCCGCACCCCATTGTTATCTACGAGTACGACCCGCGCGCCCCAAATACCACAGTGACGATCAGTCTCCTGAATGAGCTGGCCGCCAGGAATATGCTTCACACCCGCCAAATGACCAGCGGCATACTCATCGTGCATCCGGACATCGAATAAATAAAGTGTTCGATCTCCGGCCTCCCTCTGCCATTGAGTAAGCGTTGCGGCATCTATCGTCTTTATGCCTTCCCGCGCGGCAACTGTTGCTGCAGCTGCTTCCGCTGCTTCTCTCCCAGCCTGCGTAACCTCCGGCACCGAAGCGGTAGCACCTTCAATAATCTCGTAACCCGCCAAATGCCAACCCTGGGTGCCGTTCATCAAAGAAACGACTTTGTTTGGAAAACCCGCACTGATAAGTGCTTGTGCACCAATGATGCTGCGGGTCCGCCCGCCGCAATTAACCACCACCTGGGTGTCCGAGGATGGTACTAGATCCCTAAATCGATAGACCAGTTCCGCACCGGGTACGCTGATTGCAGTCGGGATGCTATTCACATGATATTCCTCATAGGACCGGCTATCGAATAGCGCCATATCCGTGCCACTGTCCATCATCTCTTTGAGCTGCTTAGCAGTAATATAGGGCGTCCCCGCTTCATGCTCGATCACCTCAGCAAACGCCTTACTGGGCACATGCACACCGCTATAAAGGCGATAGCCTGCCGCATCCCAAGCCGCGATTCCACCATCTAAGACAGACATTTCGCCGTAGCCTAATGCCGCCATACGGTTCGCTGCACGTAACGCCAATCCTTCGCCATCGTCGCACCAGACAACGCGGGCAGATCGACGAGGTACCAAGGCGTCGATAATTGCCTCCAACCTTCCCAAAGGTACACAGGACGCCATCAATATATGACGCGCGTCGTACGTCACCTCTTCGCGTGCGTCCAACAGGGCGATTTCACCGCCGTCATGAAGCTGCGCTTTGAGAGTTTTGGCGTCGATTTGGGGAATCGGATGAGTCATAACTGCAATCACTTTCTGCTGCGGCCTTTTAAATGATGAACTCGGTTATAAGATGCAAGCTGTGAAAGTCCAAGCAACGCCGCATTAGTAGATTTGCCGCAGAAGAGTTAAAATGGGTTTAGTAAAGACCAGAGAAGGAACGCAACGAATGGTATCTCAGAACGAATGGGTGGTCTGGTTAAATGGTGAATTGGTGCCAGAGCGCGAAGCGTTGATCCCCTTCCGCGACCGTGGCTTCAAATATGGCGACGCAATTTACGACACCACGCGCACCTTCGGCCATAGGATATTTAAACTCGATGAGCATCTGGATCGGCTTTTTCGGTCCCTGACCTACACGCGACTTGAACCGGGATTAGATAGAGACGATTTCAAAACAGCTACAGAAGCAGTCGTCGCACATAATCTTACAACTGTGCCCGATGATGAAGATATCTGGGTGACACAGCGGGTAAGCCGAGGGCTCGATGAAGCCGATCGTGCGATCTATCCGGGCTACCCCGATTGCACTGTCATCGTCGAATGTCGCCCACTTCCCTATGCCGACAGGGCGCCTGCCTTCCGAGACGGGATAGAGGTTGTCGTGCCGTCCGTGCGCCGACCCGCACCCGACACGGTTAGCCCACGGGCCAAAATCGGAAACTACATGAACCTTATATTGGGCGACCTGGAGGTCAAACGAACCCAGCCCGATGCCCAACCCGTACTGCTTGATACAAATGGTAATCTCGCTGAGGGCCGTGGCAGTAACATTTTTATTGTCCGCGACGGCACTGTCCTAACACCACAGGAGCGTTATGTATTGCCCGGCATTAGCCGAGAAACCACCATCGAGTTGGCAGCAAAACTAGGCATCCCATGCGAGGAAGCCGATATCGATTTATATGATGCGGCCACTGCAGACGAAGCCTTCATTACATCCACAAGCTGGTGCATCTGTCCCATCCAAAGCATCAACGGCCACGATCTTCAAGGCGGCATTCCCGGCCCTATAACTCAACGCCTTATCGATGCGTATATAGAGCTTGTCGATTGCGACTGGCTTGGCCAGTACTTGAAACATGCCTGACTACAAGTCACCCATACAGATGTCCATGATGGCGACCACCTAAGTGTGAAGCACTAGCCATGCTTCGAATCATACCGAACATCACCATCGCTGATAATGAAATTGAAGAGCAGTTCATACGTGCGCCTGGTCCAGGAGGCCAAAAAGTAAATAAGATCGAAAGCGCTGTTCAATTACGCTTTAATGCAGGGAAAAGTCGCGCTCTATCGAATACAATTTTCCTTCGCCTGAAGAGGCTGGCTGGGCAACGCATGACGCATGACGGTGTCATCGTCATCGCGGCGAACCGCTTCCGCACCCGCGAACTAAACCGCCAAGATGCTAAAAAGCGGCTGATTGCCTTAATTCGGGAAGCGGCAGTACAGCCGAAATACCGAAGATTAACCAAACCGACCAAGGGCTCTAAACGTCGGCGGCTAGACGGTAAAAAGCGTAAAGGTAATCTTAAGAAGACACGAGGCAGGGTTACCCCGTCTGATTGATTAGGACGTCATCACACTTGGAAAGAGGAGAGCTGATTGGCAACCGCTATTAAGTTAATGCAGAGAATGGTCTGATTGCCTAAGCTAGCCTAGGTTGAATAACTTAAGGAGCTGAGTTTGATAAAACTATGAATGACTTTGCCAACTTTGAATTTGATGTCGACGCAATTGTACAACCGCGATCAACAGTTCCTCCAGAAAATTGGAGAATATTACGGCGTCTCCATATTCCAGAACGCTTCAATAATCCTCGTGGCGGAACCATCAAACGCGGATTGGTACTTGATGTTGAGTCGACTGGCCTCTCGTTAGAAAATGACGACGTGATTCAGCTGGCTATGTTGGCGTTTGATTATGAAGTTGAAAGTGGACGCATTACCGACGTCCACAAAGACCAAGCATTTGATGCCTTACGGGAACCAGCAATTCCAATCTCAGAAGAAGCATCAATCATAACAGGCATCACCAATGACATGGTTGCCGGACAAAAGATTGATGCAAGTAAAGTTGATCATATCGTCGAACAATCGGATTTGATAATTGCTCATAATGCCCGGTTTGATCGAGCAATGGTTGAACGGCATTGGGACTGCTTCTCTAAAAAACCTTGGACCTGTACCTACGACTCCATAGATTGGCTGCACGAAGGATTTGCTGCAGGCAAGCTTGATTACATAGGAATGCAATTTGGTTGGTTTTATGAGGGACATCGAGCCCTTATCGATTGTGAGGCTTGTCTTGCACTTCTCGCTCAAACATTGCCGTCCTCGAACCGACGCGTTCTTGATGTAGCGCGCCAGGCTGCTCAGGAATCCAAATATTTAGTATGTGCAGTTGGTGCGCCGTTCGATGAGAAAAACACTTTGAAGGAGCGTGGTTATCGCTGGCGGCCAGACGGACTGCCAAATGGTAAGGTTTGGTGGACTATGTGCTCCAATCCAGATGCAGAGGTCGCCTGGCTGAAGTCTGATGTTTATCGCTTCGATAAAGAAATCCCTGTTCAAGAGGTTACGGCTTTGACCCAATTTTCGGATCGCATATGGGATTTTTAACAAAAAGATTTAGGTTTCTGCACAGGTCAGATGGCGGAGGGACCGGGAATCGAACCCGGGCATGAGTATTACCCCATGACGGATTAGCAATCCGCTGCATTACCGCTCTGCCACCCCTCCGCGGGACGAACCTTATGGTGCGGTACCGTCAAGGCGAGACAGGTAGCGCGCACGATCGTATGTGTCAACGAATGTACTTACGTTTTGATGCATCAGCACAAAAATAGCCAAAGACTCGCCTAAACCGGCTCTATAAATTAATCCCACCGAGGCAGGACATTCCCTTCTCAACCGCCGGGCGCGCCATGAGCGATTCAAACCAACGCTTTACGTTGGGATAATCGTTCAGATCCGTACGGTGACGTCCGTGGCGCTGTACCCACGGCACGATGGCAATATCGGCAATTGAATACTCACTGCCCACGCAAAATTCTTTGTCCGCCAGATGGCCGTCCAAAACACCATAAAGCCGGTGGGTTTCTTTGACATAGCGCTCAATGGCGTAGGGTACCTCTTCCTTTGCACTAAGAAAATGATGCACCTGGCCGGGCATGGGGCCCATGCCGCCCATTTGCCACATCAACCATTCCAGGCATGCAATGCGCTTGCGCGGATCTGTTGGAATAAGCTCACCAGTTTTCTCACCCAAATAGAGCAGGATCGCCGCCGATTCAAAGACCGAAACCGGTTTACCACCCGGCCCGTCAGGATCGATGATTGCAGGGATGCGGTTATTTGGCGAAATTGCTAGAAAGTTAGGTTCGAATTGTTCGCCCTTACCTATATTGACGGACTTCTCCTCATAGGGAAGGCCGACTTCCTCCAACATAATGGAAATCTTTCGCCCATTCGGGGTTGCCCATAAATAGAGTTCAATTGTCATACTATTCTCTCTCCCTAACCTCTGGTATGTTTTGCTAAGAATGCTAGACTGCCGCCCGGTCAAAAACCACACTTTAAGATGACCAAGCAGGGGGACCACGCAATGGCGGCATTTGTGATCGCGGATATTACCGTGACCGATCCGGAAAAATATAAGAATTACACAAGCCAAACGCCAGCTACCGTCGAGAAGTTTGGCGGCAAATTCGTCGTGCGCGGCGGGGATGTCACAATAATGGGTGGCGAATGGAAACCAAACCGCTTAGTGGTTATCGAATTTCCTAATATGGCAACCTTGAAGAAGTGGTACAAATCTAAGGATTACCAAAAGATCGCTAAAATTAGAGAAGAAGCCTCAGAAGGCTCGTTTGTTTTCGTTGATGGTGTTTAGCGCTTAATACTCGACCCTCTTATCGAAAAACCACTCGCCAGCCTCATTAACCTCAGCGCCAATCCAAACGCCAAAAACAGTTCGCAATGACGATGACAATTAACGACTCAAACGGGAAGGGATTACGCGGATTTTATCCCAAAATTGCAACAACAACTCATTTCCTTTCGCCCAATGTCGGCGGGCTTAATCTCAATTAATTACGCCGCCTGCGAGCCTGAGTTCCCTGATCCACCCGGTAATTTGCTGCGACCCCAATTAATGATACCGCCTTCGAGTAGAATTTCCACCTGACGATCCGATAGCCCATGGGTCACGGGAACTTCCATATCCTTACTCTTCACCTTCAGAACAAGATCACTGCTTCTAGAAACCGCTTCACGGGCATTCTCTAACACCAGCACATCATCCTGCGAGAGCTTGTCATAATCGTCCGGGTCGGCGAACTCCACGGGTAACAGACCGCCATTAATAGTGTTCTGCCAAAAAATACGCGCAAAACTCTTCGCAACAATGATTTTGAGACCCAGATATTGCGGCGACAACACTGCATGAACGCGACTAGAACCTTGACCGAAATTCTCTCCAGCGACCCAAATGTGGCCACCTTGTTCCTTTACCGCGAAGGCACGATCTGCGAGCGTTTCGTCATCGCGCATAAGCGTAAATTCTGCAGTTTTTTGAACGTTCGAACGATATGGCAGCACTTGAGCTCCGGCCGGCGCGATGGCATCCGTATCAACATTATCGCCAAGCTTGATAAGTATCGGCGCCTCAATGTTCGCGGGGAAAGGATCAATTGACGGTAAGGGAGCTGTGTGGTCACCCTTTTCAATCTTAACCCGCTTTGCTTCTTCCAACGGCATAGGCTTGATCAACGCATCTGGCAGCGCAATCCAGTTTTCAGGCTGCTCCACTTTCGGATAATCCATACCGAGCTCGCGCGGATCCGTAATCTCACCATTCATGGCTCCAGCCGTTACTACTTCAGGACTGCAGAGCCAAACCATATCACCCTTTACGCCTGAGCGGCCCGGGAAGTTGCGCGGCGTGGTACGCAAGCTATTGGCACCCATTGCCGCCGCTTGCCCCATTCCCATGCAACCATTACAGCCAGCCTGATGCATGCGAGCACCAAATCCAATAAGATTTGCCAAATGACCCTGGTTCAGCAGATTCGTGAGCATCTCACGTGAAGTAGGATTAACATCAAACGACACGCCTTCAGCCGCTGTCTTTCCTTCTACCATCATGGCGGCGACCGCAAAATCGCGATATCCGGGATTTGCCGATGAACCAATATAGCCCTGAGAAATTTTCTCACCTACACAGTCCCGCACCGGCACCACATTTCCCGGACTAGACGGTTTTGCGATCAACGGCTCCAAGGACGATAGATCAATCTCTTCATGAAGATCATAGGTCGCGCCCTCATCGGCTAAGATCTCTATGAAAACATCTTCACGGTCGACCGATTTCAAATAGCGTTTCACCTCGCCGTCAGCAGGAAATACGGACGTAGTGGCCCCCAACTCCGCACCCATATTAGCTATAACGTGCCGGTCCATAGCACTTAAGCAGTCAAGACCTGGACCATAATATTCGATGATACGGCCGAGACCGCCCTTGACACCGTGCCGACGTAGCATTTCCAGAATAACATCTTTGGCACTAACCCAATCAGGCAAACTGCCAGTCAACTTTACACCCCAGATTTTAGGCATATTGATAACAATAGGCATACCGGCGAGCGCCATACCTACTTCAATAGACCCAGTCCCCATGCCGATCATGCCGAGCGATCCTGCGGAACAGGAATGGCTATCGCCACCGATCAAAGTCGCACCCGGGCGGCCCAACCGTTCCATATGCACAGGATGACTGATGCCATTACCAGCTGGACTGTAATGCATACCGAAGCGTTGGCAGGTGGTTTTAAGGAAGTGATGATCTTCAGCCGCCTTGTTGTCAGTCTGCAGTAAATTGTGATCCACATACTGGCAGGCCAACTCCACCTGGATACGCTCCTTGTCGAGCGCTTCGAGCGTCAATGCGGTCAACAGACCGAGTGTATCTTGGCAAAGTCCCTGATCTATTTTGATGCCAACTTCTTCACCCGGCGTCATATCACCGGAGACCATATGTGCCTCAATGATTTTCTCGGCTACATTCATTTTGGACTTTGTTGCCATTTTTTCCTCCTAAAAATTATGACGCTGATATCCCACAAAGCCGAGGCCCCATACAAGAGGAAAGGCAACGCATGTAGCATTAACGCAATCAATAGACATAACCATCAACAAATTCAGGTGAGAGGTTCTGATTATTGCTAGCGCGGAACCTGCCAAATCATACAGGAACGCTTGGGCTATTTGCTCATAATAGGCTTGGAAATTACTATAAATAAATTGTCCCGCGGTTGACTGAACCATGAGGTCGAGCCCGTCTCCCGCAATATCGAAACGATTTTATCTTTATTTAGCGTGGACGACGCATGCAGTTTTTTTATTGTTGTCTCCGTCTATGTTTATTGACCAGTGGTTACTATAATGTCGCTCTGTTAAGAGGATTGCTTAGAAATGATGAAATTTGGAGAGTAGAATGCCGGATAATCCAACAAAGATTTTGGCACGCTTTGTTGCTAATGCGAAGTATGAAGACCTGCCGGACCAAGCGCTAGCGCTGGGGCGCTCTTCTTTATTGGATGCCAGCGGTACTGGCCTCGCTGGTTCTGCTTCCAAGGGTGCAAAAGCATTGAACAGCGTGCTTGAAAGCTATGCCAGCATTGATGGGACGCCAGTGATTGGCACCAACATTCGTCTCCCGGCTCCTTTTGCAGCCATGGCCAACGGCAATTCAATTCATTCCGACGATTTTGACGACACGCTCCGCGCCGACCCAAATGCGGAAGGCTATCACGGTTCGACACATCCCTCGGGTCCGTTGTTATCAGCACTCATGGCCCTGACTGATAAACGCAAAGTAAACGGCAAGGACTTTCAGATTGCCTATCACGTGGGTATGGAGCTCATGGCTAAGATCAATTCTGCCCTAGGGCCACGATCCTTCTCAGCAGGATTTCACCCAACAGCCATCATGAGTGCCTTTGGCGCCACGGCGGCAGCAGCTAAAATCAAAGGGTTAAGCGAAGAGAATATCGCCACATCACTTGGAATTTGCGCCAGCCATGCATGTGGATTACGAGCCAATTTCGGTTCCATGATGAAGCCCTATCACCCAGGCCATGGTGCAATGTCAGGCCTTTTGGCGGCCGAAATGGCCGAAGGTGGCATTACAGCATCCGAAGATGCTATCGGCGGCGATATTGGATTTTTGAACGCCTATGGCGACTCTATCGATATTCGGCCCTTAGAGGCTTTGGGAAACCCATGGGCTATCATTGAGCCCAGTATTTGGATTAAGCCCTATCCATCTGGCAACCTCACGCATCCGGCGATGAGTAATCTTCGCGCCCAGTTGGAGAAAAACGACGCTCGACCTGAAGAAGTTGTCAGCCTTGCGATCCAAACCAAGCAGTCTATTTACGATACACTAATTCACCATCACCCGAAGACGGGCCTACAGAGCAAATTTTCCATGGAATTTTGCTTAGTGAAGATTTTAGTTGATGGGCATCTCGGCCTCGACGATTTTTCCGATGCAGTCGTGCAACGTGATGAAATCCAGAACATGCTAGCCAATACCATATACAGCCCCTTCCCAGACGATGAAGGCGCTGCCAAAGGATACGAGAATTACACGACCCTTGTCACTTTTACGCTAAAAGACGGACGGGAATTTACCGAACGCGCCGACTACGGCAAGGGCAGTCACATGGATCCAATGACTTACGAAGAAGTCGCTGACAAAGCGCGGGCATGTTCTGACTATAAAGGCTGGCCAAAAGATAAATTCGACGCCTTGGTAGACGGCTGGAAAAACATCGACCATTGCGATGATGTACGAAACGTGACGCAGCACTTATTTAAAGGTTAATTGATCGCAAACCACACCACGCTTTGCTTTACCGAACCCTAAAATCTCATACGTCGATGTCGATGTCACGACCTAGATCAATTGGAGTAGCCCTCGGAAGCCGAACTGCGCGGCCTCGCCTATCAATTAAGCGTCACAATGCGTTTATGGGGCAGTCTCTTGCTTGGCTGACGACGGCTAGAAAACTACGAAACAAGAAATGACGCAGCATTGGTTCGGAATGATAGAATATTCTCGGAAACAAACCCCTACGTGCCAACGAATTACCGTGCTATCCATAGGTTAAACATAATTTAAGAAGAGCCGGTGCGGTTTATAGGCTTTGGCGCTACCACAAGGAGGAATGCGAATGGCTGATCAAATGTCGGAAAAGAATTTTAGCGGGAACCTCGATGCATTGATGGTGGACGAAAGTGATAATGTTGCGGTTTGCCTTCACGATATCGATCAGGGCACGGAAGCAGCGGTTAGGCTCGATAAAGAGAATTTTGCCGTAACCGCTACAAATGCCATTCCTCGTGGTCACAAACTGGCCATACGTGAAATCGCCGAGGGGGAGAAAATCATTAAATACGGTGAGATTATCGGCCAAGCCTCTGCAAATATTAGCAAAGGTAATCACGTGCACGTGCACAATGTAGTCGACTGATCTAATAAAAGTTTGACCCACCAGGGCCAACAAAAAAGGGAGAAATCGAAATGTTCTACGGCTTCGAACGGCCCAATGGCACTGTAGGAGTGAGAAATCGCGTTGGTATCATCTCGCTGATGGATAATAGCAACGGGCTCGCTCGCAAAATTCATGAGAATGTCCGCGGTACAGATTTGGTAACCGACCTATTCGGACGCAAGATGATTGGGCGCAATCATGAGATGCGCCTGAGAGCCATCCACGGTATGGCGATGAACCCAAATATTGTCGGCGTTGTATTGGTCAGCTTGCACAAACCCTCGACGGATGCATTTGCAGGTCCCATCGCCAAAGCCGGCAAGGACGTAGAATGCGTCGCCTACCAGGAATACGGCAGCACGCTGCGCGCAATCGAAGCCGGGATCGTCGCTGCAGCCAAGATGGTCCGGAAATGCACAGATACTCAGCGTACCGAACAACCTCTTTCTAAATTAATTTTTGGCGCCGAATGCGGCGGTTCTGATTTCAGCAGTGGGCTATCCGGTAATCCGGCACTCGGTCATGCGGCGGACCTACTCATGGATGCGGGCGGCTCTGTGGTTCTTTCAGAAACAGCCGAAATCATGGGTGCCGAACACCTACTTGCTGAGCGGGCCGTGAACCAAGGCGTTGCCGCCGACATCATCCAAGCGATTGCCGACATGGAAGAAATGTCACGCATGGGCGGCGTAGACGACATCCGCAAAACCAATCCATCTGCTGACAACATTAATGGCGGCCTCACCACTCTGGCCGAAAAAGCGCTAGGTGCAGTTAAGAAGGCGGGTACAAAACCGTTGCAAGGGGTCGTGGATTACTGCGAGCAAATTGACCCGGAACCACCAGGCTTCTATTTTATGAGTACTCCTGCTCCGGCATGCGAATCCATGACTGGCTTCGCCGCAGGGGGCTGCCAAATCATCGGCTTCAATACCGGCTTAGGACAACCCTCGTCACACCCATTTTCACCGACCATAAAAATTAGCGGAAATCCGCTCACTGCCTCCCGAGGCTTCGACGATCTCGACGTGGATGTAAGCGATATTATGCGGGGCGAAATGTCGATCGAAGAAGGTGGAGTGAAAATTTACGAAGAACTCCTTGCAGTCGCCAATGGCCGCCATACTTATGCCGAGCTTTACGACACGGGCGTATCAACGATTGGCGTGGCAGGGGCGAGTTTTTAACCTGCCTGCACATTAATCAGTAAATGCCGACGATTACACATTTAGATACAACGAATGCGGAGCGCCTTTACCGAGTAGTTAGATAATAATGGCTTAAATTACATTTATTCAGGTACTATTTCGCGTGCTTTTAAATCATCTAAATCCGGAAGGCGGAAATGTATCAATTCGGTTTCATCGATAGCGGTTAGTGCAATTATTTCCTCCGGATCGAGATAGAATGTAGTACCCCAACGGTAAGGATCGTTTGCAGCTGTGCCCACACCCTTTAAGACGAAATAGATATCGCGTCCATCGGTACCAAGATCATATGTGATATCCGAACCGAGTTTAATAAAACCAGACGCCGTATTGCGCTCTGTAAAGACACCCATGGGTTTTTCATAAACTCCGTCTGTGTCCTTAACCGGGCGCCATTTGAAATTGTCGGGTTTCATCAGAAATGGCGTCTCGTAGCGGGGCTCAGGATATTTTAGAGGGCGTTGCATAATGTGTTCCCAGATTGCCCGACTGCCCTCCACATTACGTTTGCCGGGTAGCTCAGGATTACGGTGAAATACACCGTCTTTAAAAGTGCCCATTGACTGCAATTCCTTGGCAGCCTTCAACTGTTCGCTGCGACTGATATAACCGCCGCCGCTGGCGCCTCCGCACTGCAAGCAGAGCACAGTTAAATCATTTTTATCCAATTGAGTTTGTGGTCCGTAGTAAACTGCTTCGGGAAAATAGCCAAGCATACCAGTTTCCAAAGTGCCGGTTCTGGAATAGTCCGCCGTGCCCTCCAGCTGATAGCGGAACTGTTCGAATGTATGGCGGTGTCGGGGCGAAAATCGCGCTTCAGAACGTGAAATCACTAGAGAAAAGTTATCGATTCCCGCTTCGCCCTCAAGTAGTAACTTTCGATAGGCTGCCCCTTCACGATGGATAGAGGCCTTACTGGATACAGTTTCGTCGCTTTGAACGATTTTCATGGACCTATTCCTTGAAGCTAGGGTCCATGCGCTCGCATAACCGAAGTACGGCACCCCAATCCTTTGCACCCGCCGAGTGCGGTGTGTTTTCGATCTGGTCGCGAGCGTGCTCGCACACTGCACGTGGCGGCATCACAAAGTTACCATCACCCGCACTTAAAGCTGCCACTTGGCCTTGGCAAGACATTTCCAGCATATGATGAACGGTGAATGTCTCTTTGATAGTTTTACCGCACACCAAGGCTCCGTGATTGCGAAGCAACATCCACCAACCGTCATCGCCCAGGTCTTTTAAAAGAGGGTCGCGCATAGACGGATCGAACTCGAATCCGCCAAAATCGTGATAGCGGATGCGCTCGAAGAAACGCATGGAATGTTGGGTTAAGGGCAGCAAGCCATCCTTGTGGGAAGATACGCCCATAGCGGCAGGTGTATGGGTATGAAAGACCACATTGATGTCTTCGCGCGCCTTTAAAATACCCGCATGAATTACTAACCCTCCGCCTTTCAACTTCGGCAAATTATCCTGTCCTGGCGTGCCGTCGAGGCAGTATTTCTGTAATGAGGATGCAGTAACTTCTTCGAACATGAAGTCGAACGGCTTAATCAGCATTTTATCCGGCTCGTCAGGGACCCGAACAGAAAGATGGTTATAAGTAAGGTCGTCGACCCCGTAATGGCTCAGCGCTCGATGAGCGGCGGCGAGATCGACCCTTGCTTCCCATTCAGCTTCCGAGACTTGATGTTGTAAGCTTTTACCTCTTGCGAGCGTGAATGCGGCTATGGTCATCTCACCATCCCCCCAATATATCTTTTTTAGACGTTGCCCCTCAGCGTTTTAAAAATCGGCGTAAACGCGTTATAAGCAATTTCTTGAAGTTCGTCCTTGGACCGGTTCTGAATAGGATGTTCCACCCATATGATCTCCGGCTCAAAGCCAAGAGATTTGGATTGTGCAGCAGCGGCGGGTTTGAATTCCGTCGTGGCTACCATTAACCCAGGGACGCCCAATTGGTCTAATGCATTCATGTCATGCAAACTGCACGACGTGCATGAGCCTCAATCGGCCAAGCTTTCGACAACAATATCGGCTTCTTGGACAATGGCCTGAATAATCTCCGGTGCAGCATTCTTGGAATTACTTGCCTTGCGATAACGCTTAACCGCAAATCCCTCTTCCGTAAATTTAGTTTCAATATGGTCAAGGAACTCATCAGAGCGCTCCTTGGCGATATCCAACAATGCGACCGTTTTACCATTGATATCGTTGGGTAAGGGCGTACGGGCACGCAAACTAGCCGCCGCTTCACTGGTTGGATCACGAAGATAGGTGGTGTCGGACATAATGCCTCTCCTCTCACTTCAAATTTTAAGCATTGCCTTTTAGTGTTTCGATAATTGTGGGAAACGCATCATAGGCGATTTCCTTGAGTTCGTCTTTGGTCCGGTTCTGAATGGGATGGTCAACCCAAATGATCTCCGGTTCAAAGCCAAGAGATTTAGATTGTGCCGCAGCGGCCGGTTTGAATTCTGTCGTGGCCACCATTAATCCGGGGACGCCTAATTGGTCTAATGTATTCATGTCATGCAAACTGCACGATGTGCATGAACCTCAATCGGCCAAGCTTTCGACGACCAGATCCGCTTCTTGAATAATCGCCTGAATGATTTCGGTCGCCGCTGGCTTTGACATCGTAGCCTTGCGGAAACGTTTGACGGTAAACCCGTCGTCGGAAAATTGGGCTTCAATATGATCAAGAAACTCCATACTTCTTTCCTTCGAAATATCCAGTAACGCGATTGTTTTGCCCGCAATATCGTCCGGCATAGGAATACTTTTGCGCATACTTGCCATCGCTTCATTGGTCGGGTCACGGAGATATGTGATTTCAGCCATTGTCTACCCTCCTTTTGTTTTGCCTAGCGTGATGAGGACCTCTAAAACTCATGGGTGACGGGTTGAATTTCATCGTGATTACGACCTCCACCCCATCCACCAATAATAGCTGTTTGCAAGCCCGCTGTCCCGCCTGCACGAATGAGTAATATTCCGTGATCACGCCAGAATTTCGGCACCATTTCTTCCGCCATGGCTGGATCAATACCGGCATCTATACCATGCGCGCCTTTGATTAAATCCTTACCAGGACGCGTCGTATAATGATGGAGTGCTTCTTCAATTTCTTTTCGACCCCAACCGTCTTCTTTATAAATTCGGTAATGTTCCGGCGATATTGCAACGATGACATTCGCTGATTGTGCCTTCTTTGGGTGCAGTTCGTTAACCAACGACATGGACAGAGAGCGCGCGAGCTGATCTGCGGAGCGGGCAAAGTCATCTGCAAAGGCCTGTGTACCGTGACCATGATGAAGTGTCACCGCATTTGAGCCAGGGGTGCAGCCGCGCGAAACATGCAGCGGTTCCCATTCTGGGTCGGTTTCGTCCTCGGCAAAGCAGAAGGTGTATTTACCAGGGTTACCAAATACAGCACGGTCAATCTCACCAGGACGTCCGCCGCCCACATTGCGAACGATAAGCTGCAATGTTCGGCCGATGGTAGCGTTAGCACGATTGCCTTGGCCAAAGACGTTATGCCCCCAATTCATGCCGATAGACTTAGTAATCGGTCCATTGACGCAAATCACCGGACCAGAGAAAAATAGCGTACATAGCACTCCGTGAAGCGTGAATTTCGGATTAAGTGCCGCCTCGACGGTAGCAAGAATTACCGGCATATATTCGGGCCTTGCTCCTGCCATTACCGCGTTGATAGCAATTTTTTCCACCGTACATTCCATATAATCTGGTGGCATAAGTCCCAGAACTTCTTCCGGTGACCGGTCCGTACCCGATAGCATACGGAGAATGCGGTCATCGGTTGGCGGAACGATGGGGAGACCATCCGTCCATCCCCGATCAAATGCCTGCTCTACAGGATCATCCCATTCAGAAAACTCAATTTTACGCGATTTCATTGGCACTTTACCGTAGCGTGCTTGTAGTTGCTCAGGCACGCCGGGTTCCACCGATTTCGAGCCACATCCCGGTTGATTATCCGGCAAACCCTCACCAAGCCCCTGGATACCGGTAAATTTCTCCCAATCTGCCCGGTTCCAGCCAAATACTCGCTCGCTTTCCTTACCGCCGTCTTGGCGGATCAAGGTAGGAACAAACTCAATGTCATGGTAAAAACTTTGCTCCAGCGTCCGGTCATCAATGACGCCCTTTACACTCTCGGGAAAAGAGGGATCATCTTGCGAATAGACCGTCAGCAGCGTGCCCGTTTCCTGTAATCGCTCCAAAACAGGCACCACCAATTCGCAGGTAGGACAATCGCGTTTTACAATCGCTATTAATCCATCATTTGATTTAGCCATTTTTCCCCCTTAGTTTGTTTTATTTTAGCACACGGAGAGGGGGAAGAAGAGTCTCTCTTAATAGATCCGCAAGTATTGCACCGTCTATCTTTTTTCAGTCTAAACCGCGTGTGGGAGCAAGGTGCAATACCTGAATAGGAGGCGGAAAATATATCCAAAACCCAAGAAAGGTATTCTTAGCTGTCAATCGCATATGTCGACAAAACTCTGGTCAACCCGAAATCCTTTTCGCCCGTTACTCTCAACTAGTCTTGACCAAACCAACCTTGTTGCCCTGCGGATCTTGAAATACCGCAAAGCTTACCATACCGGGAATATTAGTTAGTGGCACGACAACCTCTCCGCCCATATCTTCAATCCGCTCAAGATATTCTTCTGGGTCATCTACTTCAACATAGACCAGCACACCAGGAGCGTGCTCGCTTTCGAAGAGACCACCACCGATCCCCTGCTTGTCCGCATCAGTATCTACCAAGCCATAGCCAAGTGGATTGTTATCCTTAATCTTCCAGCCAAACAAATCTTGATAGAACCCTTTAAGTTCCTTGCGGTTGGTAGCATGAATTTCAAAATGAACGACGGGATTTCCCATGTCACGTCTCCTATGCTGATTGTCGTCTTCCTATTTAACAAACCGCATGTCGGCTATTTCGTCATATGGAATTTCGCGACTTATCAGCCCCCCGGACAGAAGCCCTGCCCGCAACCGCTTTATGCCTTGGACATTCAGCATTGGGGTTTTATTCCATATACCACCTTGTTTGTAACGCTCAATCGCTGGCGTTATAAGATCGATATCAAAATCCGGAAAGTACGGCGAGACCACTTCCGCCAACTCAATGGCAGAGTGGCTGTGAACCCAATCTAGTGTCTTAGCCATAGCATTAGTCATAGCTTGTAGTTCATCGCTTCGATCATCCAAAATTTGCCGGCGGGCGTAATAGCTAGTATAGGCACAGGGTCCTCGAGCGGAGGCTTCAAACCAAAGGTGCCCCCCATCGCATAGAAGCATTTCCGCGTAAGGTTCAAGCACCTGAACCGCATCTAATTTTCCGGCCTTAAATGCTTCCATGTTTTCCGGAACAGTATTTCCATCGAACCTATTAAGGTCAGCCGGATTAATACCCTCGCGGCGCAAATCCTCTTGCAGACAGAGCCAGGGCGTTACCGCCTCAATGAAATTACCGAACCGGACCCCCAACAAGTCTGTGAGTTTAAAAGCTGGGTTGGGTTTGTTACCAATGATGTGAAACGGGTCACCGCCGACCACTTCACAAAAACAGACAAGATCACTAGTCGGGTCCTTATCATGAAAATGTAGTACGCGCATGGGCCCTCCCCATGAAATCGCGTCGTCGCGTTCAAGGGATGCTTTAGCCCCTTCGCCAGGGGTATCGGATTCCCCCATTACAACGGATACCCCTTCGGCCTCGAAGGCACCTATTTCGAAGGTTAAATAAAAGGGTGTGTAAAACAATGCGCGGAAATTTTCATAAAGCGTGATCGGTCCAGACATTTTTTTATTCCTTCGTTTTAGGTTTAGACGCCGCCTTAGGTTTCGCCTTTTTCTTGGGTTTGGGCTTGGATTTGGTTGTTGGGCTCGGCTTGCGACGGATAGAAATCGTTTTTATTTCCTTGGATTTCTTTTTCGACAGCATTTCACCTAACACAGGCTCTTCAATAATCGGGCGGTGTGCGCGCAATCCTGCTGCCCAAGCCTGCGTGCGGTCGATAAGCCAAGGAGGTGTTTCGAAGCCGGTCACCGTATCTTGGCGCGCTTGATCAAGATAATAACGCTTCAATAAAACGGCACTGGCAATAGCAACAAATGCACCAGCGATGATGTCGCTCAGGAAATGTACGGTCAGAGCCACGCGGCTAAAGGCGATCAATAGCCCAAAAAAAATACAGATCGGGGAAAACCGTGGGAAAAGAATTATCAGCGGAGTTACAACTGCCCAAATAGTTTGTGAATGGCCTGACGGAAAAGAACTCATGGCGTGATCTAAATTAAATGGAATCATACCGTAAAAATCATTTTCGAATAATGCCCTGGGCCGCTGACGCCCAAGAATGAATTTCATCACATTTATCGCGATACCGGATACGGCCAACGTTGCCAAAATATAAAGACTGTTGCGGGCACCCGCACGACACCGATCCGCTGCACTTTCAGATCGTGTGCTAAGCAGGGCAAGAACCGCGAAAGCTATAAGGCATATAACGATATATTTTTCCGCCCGCCCAAAGTTTGTAATGGTTCGCCACACGGAACTATGGGCTTCCGACATATGAGCCTTAATCCAAGATGTAAGCCATGGGTCGACAAAAAACCCAAGAAGCAGGCACAAAAAAGTGACGCCAATGCTCCAAATTAATAGTGGCTTTAGGTACAAAAAATTGGTGGCAAACGCACAATCGGCGGACGGCTTTTCTTTTCTGGAAAACCAAGGCTTATAGACCTTGGCTAATATATTACAGCATATGCTGCGAACAGATGCTAAATTGGAAACAGAATTGGCCTCATTGGGAAGTTTAGGTTTATCAGTCATCGTAGCGGACCCTAATGCACGCGAGCGGGCTAGAAAATCCCTTTATTATCGCGCGATCCATTTACTATGTGTTCACGCGGCATCACAGGCAGAAGTTCTTTAACTTCATCAACGGTCAAATCGCCTAGAGCATTGGCAAGATTGACAAACCGGTCAACCTCGTCCTTTTCAATAATTTCATCGGTTAGTGTACGAAATTTTTGCTCATATTCCTTAGGACCAAATGGTCGAGCGCCGCGTGGGTGAGCATTGGGGACGGCCATTTCATCTTCAATAACAGTGCCATCCCTATAGGTGACAACAGCGCGCATGCCATGATCTTTATCCAATGGAACTGGCTCGTCATAGCGACGCGTCCATTCGGCATCCTCAACGGTAGTGACTTTGCGCCAAAGCGCTACTGTATCGGGACGCTGCGCGCGCTCTGGCGTATAACTGTTTTCGTGGTGCCAAGTACCGTCTTCCAAAGCAACGGCAAAGCAATACATTGCGCTATGATCTAAAGTCTCACGAGACGCCTTTGGATCCCATTTTGTTTTATCGCCCGCACCCGCACCCATCATCACATGAGTTTTCCATTTTGTCTTAAGCACTATGCTTTTAATTTCATCGAGCCGGTCGAGTTTATTCCGCATCTTGAAGGCAAGATCAATCGGCACCTGACCGTGATAACCAGCTGCATGTTCCTTGGTGTAGGTCTCAAGGATCATACGTTTAGGCTCGCCCTCCTCTGGTAAATTGACCGTATAACCGTCCGGATTTTCCTTCACATAGGCCGCTAAAAAACCATGATCACCTTCATAAATTGGCCCGGGGCTCCTTTCTCCGCGCATTGCACGGTCGAGCGCGTGTATGGCTAACATGGAGACATGCCCTGGCGCATTCGCTTTCCAACTAGTGATCGTACCCCGCCGCGCCTGGCCTGTGGTAGCGCTAACATGTACGCCGTGCTGTACCGCTTGGAAAATAGTTTCGGTTGAAAGATCGAGCATAGCCCCGGCACCACAAACCACCGCGGGCACGATATGACCCGGATGGTCTAACTTACTTGCAGCGAGAGGAATATTGTGGGCAAGGGCAATATGAATCTCGTAGGCAGTCAGAATACCTTTGGCGAGGGCTTTACCGCTGCAGCCCATCTGTTGAGCAACAGCTATTACGCCGGACATAGTGTCCCCAGTATGGGCGACATCGGCACCAAAAAAGCTATCGTGGAAATCTAGCTCGCGAACCGCAGTAGCATTTGCCCAGGCAGCCCATTCACAATGAACAGCAACCAATGGCGAAAGACCGTAGAGCGAGGCCCCATTATCGCGCGGGTGAGCCAATGCCTCCGCTCGGGCAGCGGCTACAGAACCTACATTGATGGCGGCCATAGCAACCGCACTATTATCAATGATCCGGCAAGCAGCCATTTCCAAAGCTTTTGGATCAACCGGTGATTTATCCGAAGCACATGCCGCAAGGAGCCAAGCTAGCTGCTCCTCCCGTGGCGGTGTATCGGCGAGATCGTAGACGCGAACATTGATCTGGCGCATCGTCTTTCCTTATCTAATGAGTTCCGCTGCAAGCCATACAAAAAATATAAGTATCGGTTGATGCAGAATGTAGACCACAAGCGAGTGTTGTCCCAGCCATACCGTGCAAATACTCAAGGCATTACCAGGCTGCCAATCACTGAACGTACCAGCAGGCCGCTCACCTCTCCAAAGACCGTAAGCGACACCAAGCACGATCATCCCTGTCCATGGGAAGAAAGGTACATAATCGACACTCTGCGGCATTTGCGTAACAAGGCCAACCCACTGCAACCAGGGGTGGTCAAAGATACTGTGGGATAAAAATGCCGGGACCACTAGAATAGCGAGCCCTACCAAGAATGCTACCCGAGCAGGACACCGCAAAAACGGGAACACAATAAGACTTGAGATAACAATGCAGTGCAATACGCCGAAAAACACGTAATTGGTTGGAAAAATGACCCAAGTGCCAAACGACACAAGGGCTGCGCCAAATGCTACTATTATCACGCGCCGCCCAAATGCCAGCCAGCCTCGCCCACGTCGATCCGCTAACACTAGTGATAATCCAGCAAGGAAAAGAAAAGCTGAGACTATGACCGTCCGTACGCCCAGCCAAAATGGATCAGTAAAAAGCGCAAAGGACGTGAACTTAAAAATATTTAAATCCCAAACGAGGTGATAAAGCGCCATAGTATATACAGCCCCACCGCGAGCGGCATCAATGGCCGCCATACGCGGCGGGGCAGTGTTTTCAGAAAAAGTTGCTGTCATGAGCAGAAGATTAACGCAGGTAGGAGTAAGCGCAATAGGCCGCCCCAATCGGCTTTCTAATCACCAATTGCCCTCGTCAGCTTGCATATAAGTCTACCGGTTAAATCTGGAGACAATGAGATAGTAGCTGACGTAATCGATTAAAAAATTAAGCCTATATCACTGCAACTAAGTTTCTAAACGTAATATACGGTCGGTCATCCAGCTAATCTTTACTCTAAATTTTTCCATTATCCAGTACTTTTAGAAGATACTAAGTAAGATTAGTCGTGAACCCTCCATAGTACGAGGCTTGTCGTCTAATCAGGCTACCTTGTTTCTCGGCCCATAAGAGAATTTAATGTCTTCAGTCACAATCTTAAAACATAGGGAGATTTCCAATGGCTTATGAAAGCATGATTGCGGAAATGATTAAACTTGAAGGTCACAATAGTGATTCGATCCAGGCCTATACAGCCCGCCCGATGGGTGCGGGCCCGTTCCCGGGCATCGTTCTAATTCACCATCTACCAGGTTGGGATGAATGGTATCGGGAAGCAACACGGAAGTTTGCCCATCACGGCTATGTGGCCATCAGTCCAAATCTTTACGAACGCGCCGGCGAAGGTAGCGCGGAGGATGTTGCGGCTAAAGTGCGCGCTGACGGTGGCGTAGCTGATGCCCAAATGGTTGGCGACGTGGATGCCGCAATGGATTGGCTCAAAGCACAGCACTTTTCCACCGGTAAAGCTGGTGTAATCGGCACCTGTTCCGGTGGTCGTCACGCTGTGATTTATTGCAGTAAGACAGACAAAGCAGATGCCTGCCTTGACCTTTGGGGTGGACGTGTAGTGATGGCAGACGAAGACCTTAATGAGAAACTACCGCAGGCACCAATCGATATGACCGCGGACTTGAATTGTCCGATCCTCGGCCTCTTTGGCAATGACGACCAAGCCCCAAGTCCCGAACAGGTCAACCTGCATGAAGACGAATTAAAAAAACACGGCAAAGACTATGAGTTTCATCGCTATGATGATGCTGGCCACGGCTTCTTTTATTATAATCGGCCACTGCACCGCGTCGAACAGGCAAATGACGGCTGGGGAAAAGTCTTTGCTTTCATGAAAAAACATGTGGGCTAAGCGAGGGCGTTAAGATGTGTACATCAATACTCGAACTCGCAGAGTGTAACGGCGCCGGCAAAAGCCCGGAAGGCTGGGTTAATCTAACTCATGTGGCGATATCCTTCGATCATCCGCACCATGCAATGCTGGACGACGCAGTTACAATTGACTTCGTCAATGAGGTGCTTGGCCCTGGAAAAAGGGTAGGCGTTGAACTCACATTGGAGAGCGCTAGAGCATTACACGCAGCACTCGGAAAAGTGATCGTCGACGTCGAAGAAGATATAAAGCCACGCCCACGCGCGGGAAAACTCGCTAAAGCAGCTTAAGCTATATGTTGTTTAATAGGCCCAGGACGAGGCTTTAACCAAGCCCCGCCCTGAGCCTAACAGCATATGGATCGCACTACCTAGCCCGAAAGTTTTTTCCGCAATAATTCGTTAACCGCTTTAGGGTTTGCCTTGCCACCGGTCGCCTGCATCACCTGGCCAACGAACCAACCGATAGCCTTCATATTACCTCCGCGAATTTCGTCAGCATTATCTTGATTGTCGTCGATAATGCTATCGATAACAGTCTCGATTTCACTCGTATCAGTGATTTGCTTAAGACCTTTTTCTTCGACGATTGCGGCAGCACCCTTACCAGTACCCCACATCTCCTCAAACACGTCTTTTGCAATTCTGCCAGATATCGTTTCGTCCGCAATTAAATCCAGCAAACCGCCAAGTGCCTCCGCACAAACCGGTGAATTTTCGATAGAAATTTCAGCTTTTTTTAGTCTTCCAAACAATTCACCTTGCACCCAGTTAGCTGCCTGCTTGGCATCGCGCCCTCGGGCAACCGCATCGAAATAATCGCCAGTCTCGCGTTCAGCAACCAACACGCTGGCGTCATACGCACTTAATCCGTAATCAGATATGAAGCGCGCTTTGCGAGCATCGGGGAGTTCTGGCAACGATATCCTCATTTCGTCAACAAAAGCCTGCTCCAAATTGAGCGGCAGCAAATCCGGGTCCGGGAAATAACGATAGTCGTGAGCATCCTCTTTCGACCTCATCGATCGGGTTTCATTGCGGTTCGGGTCATAGAGGCGGGTTTCCTGATCAATAGCCCCGCCCCTTTCAATGATCTCAATTTGCCGGTGAGCCTCACACTCTATCGCTTGACGTACGAAACGAATGGAGTTCACATTTTTAATTTCGCAGCGCGTGCCTAGCGAATCACCGGGTTGGCGGACAGATACGTTTACGTCAGCACGCATGCTGCCTTCCTGCATATTACCATCACAAGACCCTATATAGCGCAGAATCGAACGCAATTTGGTGACATATAGGACTGCTTCTTCTGCAGAACGCATATCCGGCTTCGAGACGATTTCCATCAACGTGACACCGGACCGATTGAGATCGATATAAGTTTTAGCCGGGCTTAAATCGTGAATCGATTTGCCCGCATCCTGTTCCAGATGCAACCGTTCGATACCAATAGCCTTCGATGAACCATCCGCTAAATCAATCTCAACCTCGCCTTCGCCGACAATGGGTAATTCGTATTGGGAAATCTGGTAGCCTTGCGGTAAATCCGGATAGAAATAATTTTTCCGTGCAAACACAGAATGCAGATTAATTTTGGAATTGATAGCAAGGCCTGTCCGCACTGCTTGGCGCACGCTTTCCTCATTGAGCACCGGCAGCATGCCAGGCATAGCGGCATCCACTAGGCTCACTTGCGTGTTGGGCTCGCCCCCAAATTCCGTCGGTGCTCCGGAAAACAGTTTCGCGTGGGACAAGACTTGGGCATGGACTTCTAACCCAATTATCATTTCCCAATCACTGGTTTCACCCTTTAAGAGTTCAGCCATGGCTACCTCAACACCCTAATTCTTGCGCCAACTGTTCCGCGGACGCAACAACGATATCCCATTCTTGCTCAGCCCTAATATCTGTCTTCTGCTCCGGTCCATATTCAGTCGGACGTGCAATAAAAGCCGTCGCCATTCCATGTTTACGTGCATGCGCTAGATCATAATTATGAGCCGCCACGAGCATGATGCGCTCTGGATTACCCTGCCCCATCAATTCTACCGCCATCTCATACATCGAAGGATCTGGTTTGAATTTTCTGACATTCTCCGCCGTGATAATGGCGTCAAAGGGTAGCGACGCATGTTTTGTCATCAACGCCATACCGAGGAAATCCGAATTCGAAAAGGACGACAGCACATATTTTTTAGCTAATCGCTCAAGGCCGGGCACCGTATCAGGCCAAGCGTTCAATCGATACCAAACTTCGTTGATAAAATGACGGTCATTCTCCGAGACATTATCTAAGCCGTATTGTGGCAGCATCTCATCGAGCTTCTCCCGATAGATTTGTCTAACAGGAACCCAAGCGCGCTTGCCACTATTCACCGCATCCATACCAGGACGATAAGCAGTTTTCCATTCATCGGCAAAGGCGGCCCAATCTAAAACAACACCGTTCTTAGCTCCCCACCGTGACAAATCGTCGACGATTGATGTCCGCCAATCCACCAGCGTACCGAACGTATCAAAAATCAGCGTCTGGACTTTGCTTACACTCATTAGCTTACCCTGCTGCCAGGCTAGGCTTCATATCGAAGCCAGCTGCAGTTTCTAAAACATCTGCTCCCCGAAATAGGGTTTCTTCGTCGAATGGTTTGGCTATCAATTGCAAACCAAGCGGTAATCCCTCGTCTGACAATCCCGCCGGCACCGAAATACCCGGCAAGCCTGCCATACTAGCCGGGACTGTAAATATATCGTTCAGATACATGGCGATCGGATCCGCAGATTTTTCGCCCACCGCAAATGCCGCACTCGGGGCAGTTGGCGTCAGGACTAAGTCAATATGTCCCCAAGCTTGCTTGAAATCCTCAGCGATACACGTTCGTACCTTCTGAGCCTGTAAATAGTAAGCGTCATAATACCCAGCCGAGAGCACATAGGATCCGATCATAATACGCCGCTGAACTTCCTTACCGAATCCTGTAGCCCGAGTATTTTCGTACATTTCCTGCAAGTTATCACCTTCGACCCTTAGCCCATAACGAACACCGTCATAACGCGCCAAGTTGGATGATGCTTCAGCGGGCGCCACAATATAATAAGCGGGTAAAGCATATTTGGTATGTGGCAAGGTAATATCGACAATCTCCGCACCAGCGTCTTTTAGCCATGAGATTCCTTGGCTCCACAGTTTTTCAATTTCACGAGGTATATCATCCAGACGGTATTCAGAAGGAATGCCAATTTTCACACCCTTGATATCGCCGGTGATCGCCGCCTCGTAATCAGGTACTGGAACATCTACGCTCGTGGAATCTTTAGGATCATACCCGGCCATCGCACCCAGCATAATCGCGGAATCACGAACCGTGCGGGTTAGCGGCCCCGCCTGATCTAAAGAGGATGCAAACGCAATAACCCCCCAGCGTGAGCACCGGCCATAGGTCGGTTTCATGCCAACAATGCCACAAAAAGCTGCCGGCTGACGGATCGATCCGCCTGTATCTGTTCCCGTTGCAGCCATTACGGCACGTGCTGCCACAGCGGCTGCAGAGCCGCCCGAAGACCCACCCGGGACCAGTTTCGCGCCTTCATCATCTATACGCTGCCAAGGATTCACGACCGGACCATAATAACTGGTCTCGTTCGACGACCCCATAGCGAATTCATCGAGATTGCTTTTGCCAAGCACCACAGCTCCGGCAGCTAGTAAGTTTTGCGAGACAGTCGATTCATATGGTGGTGTGAAGCCATCGAGGATATGACTCGCCGCTGTAGTAAGGATCCCTTCGGTACAAAACAAATCCTTCATACCTATAGGAATACCTTCCATCAGGCCTATTTCCCCATGAAACCTTCTCTCGTCTGATGCTTTAGCATGGATCAACGCTTGCTCGACCGTCTCTGTTATAAAACAATTCAACGCACGCGTTGCGTCAAGTGCCGAGATATGCGCCTCGACGAGATCAACAGCAGAAATATCGCCCTTTGTAAGCTGATTTCGAGCCTCAGCAATATTGAGGTCGGTGAGTGCCATTATTCGACTACCTTCGGCACCGCAAAAAAACCATCGATAGCGTCTGGTGCATTCGCAATAACCCGATCAGGATAACCGCCATCGGTGATCTGGTCTTTACGTTTGGGTGCCACCGCCTCCATGACCGAGGTCATCGGGGGGACCCCATCAGTATCTACTTCGTCCAACTGTTCGATCCAGCCCATAATATTCGACAGTTCTTCGGCCAAGACAGCTTGATCGGAATCCGGTACTTTAATGCGCGCCAGCGCGGATATTCTTGCGATGATTTCCTTATCGATAGTCATAATAGCCTCACTGAGCCCCGATTGAATTCGGCGCGAAGCTATCACTGGCTCTTGCAGGCGGCAATAGCAGCGCCGTAAAGTGAAGTATGGCAATAAACGACCTTATCAAACTGGCAAAAAATAAAGCAGCCGGCACGCGCATTTTAGGGTTCGACCTTGGTACGAAAACTATTGGTCTCGCCCTCTCCGACCCCGGCCTCACTATCGCGAGCCCAATACAGACACTGCAGCGGCGAAAATTCTCTAAAGACGTGGTCATCCTTCAATCACTTGTAGGCGAACGAAATATAGGGGCATTTGTTTTTGGCTTACCTACAAATATGGATGGTAGCGAAGGACCGCGCGCCCAAGGCACAAGAGACTTTGCCAGCAATCTGGTCAATCATATTAAGCTGCCGCTTGCCTTTTGGGACGAAAGGCTTTCCACCGCCGTCGTTGAGCGACTAATGATTGACGAGGCGGATTTAAGTCGAAAAAAACGCGCAGAATCAATTGATAAGCTGGCTGCGGCCTATATTTTACAGGGCGCACTCGACGCACTCGCCACTAACCGAGGTACGGCTTGAATGAAAATGGCTGTATCCTCTTAACATATAAAGTGGTTCGATTTTTTTCACTGATTCCAATGATTATGCAATGATCTCAACGCAGCCTCAAACATCTGAATTAATCAATAATTGATATTTTTGGGATTTTCACAACACCTTGGCAATCACCCTTAAAACTACTTTGCCAGCGGCTGAATATATCCATATGAACAATTTGTGGGGTTTTAAAAGTACCTTTCAACGCTTATTTAAAAACATTGGTTCGAGAGAACAAGCGACTCCACGCTAAAATCGGTGAGCTGATTCCTACATACCCCATCGTAAATACTTGATTTAAATAAAAGTTCAAATTTCTTGCAGGTACCCTCTTTGCCCCGTATAAGTCCATTTTAATGGCCATCTTACGGAAAGCGTCGGCGACCTCGCCCGAACCAGCAGCGTGCGCGTTCCCCCACAAACATTTATTGGGGATCGAAGGCCTTTCTTCTCAAGAAATCCAATTATTGCTCGATTTGGCGGATTCATACGTTGAGCAAAATCGCGCCGAAAATAAAAAAACCGACCTGTTACGCGGGCGAACTCTGATTAATTTATTTTTCGAAAATTCTACCCGCACCCGCACGTCTTTCGAACTGGCCGGCAAACGTCTCGGTAGTGATACGATCAATATGGCCGTCTCCACCAGCTCGATCAAAAAAGGTGAAACCTTGATCGATACAGCCATGACCCTCAATGCCATGCACCCAGATATCCTGTGCGTACGTCATCCACATTCAGGCGCTGTTCAACTCCTGGCGGAGAAGGTAAATTGCTCCGTTGTAAACGGCGGCGACGGCACACACGAACACCCGACGCAGGCATTACTAGATGCTCAAACCATCCGACGACGAAAAGGTAAGATTAATGGCTTAACCGTCGCTATTTCCGGCGACGTTCTCCACAGTCGTGTTGCGCGGTCGAATATGCATTTGCTTTCTACAATGGGTGCCCGGGTTCGGCTCGTTGCGCCACCAACGCTTTTACCGAAAGATGTAGAGCGCTATGGAGTCGAGATTTATCATAATCTAGAAGACGGAATTAAAAACTGCGATATCGTTATGATGCTGCGCCTGCAAACCGAACGCATGCAAGGCATGTATGTGCCTTCGGTACGCGAATATTTTCGCTTCTTCGGCCTTACTCAAGAAAAGCTCAATGCCGCGAATCCCAATGCCCTCGTCATGCATCCCGGCCCTATGAATCGTGGCGTCGAAATAGATTCCGAATTAGCTAACGATATAGACCGATCCTTGATCCGAGAACAAGTTGAGATGGGCGTTGCCGTTCGCATGGCCGTATTCGATGCTTTAACCCTAAATAACCTTAGTGATGCCAAGTGAGCCGAGACCCAACCGCATACATAAATGTTCGGCTACTAGACCCAGCAACCGGTCTAGATTGCAACGGCGCTTTGTTGGCTCAAGATGGCATTGTCGTCGACTTTGGGCCAGACCTTCAAATCCCTAAAAAAGCGGCTACTGTCGATTGCAAAGGCCTTTGCCTATCCCCAGGTCTTATAGACGTTCGCGTCCATTTGTGCGAACCCGGCGAAGAGCACAAAGAAACGATTGAGACTGCAGGGCTGGCTGCAGCCACTGGCGGTGTCACCGCAATGGTATGCTTACCAAATACCGTACCTGCCATAGACGATGTATCGGTCGTCGAATTCATAGCCCGGCGCGCGCGTGAAGCAAAATTGGTGAAAATTTACCCCTACGGTACTGTTACGCGCGGCAGCGATGGTAAACAACTCACCGAAATGGGTCTGCTTTCAGAGGCAGGCGCAGTCGCTTTCACGGACGGCACCAAAGCCATCGCAGACGCCACCGTGATGCGGCGCGCTTTAAGCTACGCTAGCGGCTTCGATTTGCTGGTCGTTCAACACCCAGAGGAACCAAGCCTTGCACGAGATGGAGTTATGAACGAAGGCGAAGTCGCTACACGACTTGGGTTACCGGGTATTCCTTCGGTGGCAGAACCGATTATGATTGAACGGGATATCAGGTTGATTGAAATAACTGGCGGGCGCTACCACGCAGCACATGTTTCCACCTCCGAAGCCGTCAATATAATTCGTAAAGCGAAAAAACGCGGACTCAAAGTTACGTGCGACACCGCCCCCCATTATTTTGCATTAAACGAAAATGCAGTCGGCGAGTACCGCAGTTTCGCTAAACTCTCACCTCCCCTAAGGAGTGAAGCTGACCGGTTAGCTATTGTGGCTGGGCTAGCCGACGGAACCATTGACGTCATCGCCAGCGACCATGCTCCGCAAGATCAGGATTCTAAGCGCCTTCCGTTTATCCAAGCTGAATGCGGCGCTATTGGTCTAGAAACACTATTACCACTGACATTAGAACTTGTTCATAATGGCTCGATAACTTTGCTGGATGCGCTAGCAAAGATTACAAGTGAACCAGCGAAACTCTTCAAGTTGCCTGGCGGTAAATTACAACGCGGCGCACCGGCAGATATTGTTTTATTTGACCCAGATAAGCCTTGGATATTGCGCGAGGAAAATTTCTGCAGTAAATCGAAGAACGCACCCTATGACGGTAGACCAGTGCAAGGACAGGTGCATCGAACTATCATTGATGGCCGCACCGTTTACAAATTTGATGCCTGAGAACTCTCTTGGATCCCAATATAAATCTACTCGCATTCTTGGTCATCATCGGCGCTTTAAGCTATTTGTTGGGTTCAATACCTTTCGGGTTACTAATCACCCGAATGGGCGGGCGCGGTGATATTCGCGAAATTGGATCGGGTAACATTGGTGCAACTAACGTGTTGCGAACAGGCAGCAAGCTTCTTGCCTTACTTACCGTACTTTGCGACGGTGGAAAAGGTATCGTAGCTATTTTGTTGGCAACCAGGTTAGGAGACTCTGCAGTGATGGTCGCGGCAATAGCGGTTATAATCGGCCACATATTCCCTATCTGGCTGGGTTTCAAAGGTGGTAAAGCGGTAGCCACCGCCGGGGGAGTCTATTTTGCTCTCGCTTGGCCCATCGGCATCGGTGCAGCCCTCACCTGGCTGGTTGTTGCATTCGCCACACGGTACTCCTCGCTCGCCGCATTAATTGCAACGGTGATTGCGCCGATATTTGCTTATTTTTGGGCATCCAATTTCGTCATTCCGACAGTCATTATCGCTTTTTTGATCATTTACAGGCATAAAGAAAATATAGAAAGATTAATTGCCCGAACCGAAACCAAGATTGGCAACTAAAGAACTTCAAACTACAGCAACGTCTGCGCCGATATTAATGAGGTTGTCACCTAGATGCTCAAAAACCCTGCAATAGAAGTCATTCCAACGGGCCAAGCTTGCGGAGCGAACATACACGGCATAGACCTATCTCAACCTCTTGACGACCCTACTTTCGAGAAAATTCTGGCCGCATTTGCTAAATATGGGATCCTGGTTTTTCATGAACAAAATATGCTCCCCCAACAACAAATCGAATTCTCAAAAAGGTTTGGCGAGATCGATATATACGTGCTCAGCGAATATACCCTCGATAGATATCCAGAAATCCTTCTCATATCTAACGTTCAAAAGAATGGCAAAAATATTGGCCTGGCAGATGCTGGCACTACTTGGCACACGGATACGTCTTATTTAAAACGCCCACCGCTTGCCACGTTTTTGTATGCTAAAGAAGTACCTATTAAAGATGGTGTCGTCCTTGGTGATACGATCTTCTCAAGTGCAGCAGCAGCTTACGATAAACTCAATGAGGCCATGAAAATAAAAATAGAGGGCCTAACAGCGATCCATTCTTATCATGGCAAGCATACAGCTAGAGCGAATTTGGGGAGATCCAACCGCATCAAGCCGTCCCAAGAAGAGAACAGGGCTTTACAACCAGTAGAGCACCCTGTGGTTCGACGACACCCAATATCCGGTAGAAAGGCCATATATGTTGCTGCCGGGGAGTGCGTTTCAATTCCTGGACTAGAAACAGAGGATGCGTTGGCACTGATTGAAGAACTAGCAGCCCAAATTACAAAAGAAGAATTCCACTACCATCACCATTGGCAAGAAGGTGACTTTGTCATCTGGGATAATTGTCAACTACAACATCTCGCGGTGCGAGATTACGAACTACCTCTGAGACGTATTATGCACCGCACCCAGGTAAAAGGTCCGATTCCCATTTAAATGAAGCGCCGATATTTCGCGCGTTGCGTTAATTTAAAATTCGCTTGTTTGACCCCTGAGCCGCACCGTCGTGCTGCATTAAACAATATTACGAATTAAATTTACCTCTATACCACCAGAGTATTTGAAAAAAGTGTTAGGTCCAATGTCTCAGCGACGCTTATGAGAGCCCTTGATCCAAGTTCCGCCCAATCTATGAGTTCAAGCCGTAAACTGGAATTTCTCCAAATCTAATCGACGCGCTATCATTAAAAGTCGAACTTACCAACAACCTCAAACACCATTCGGTTCAACGGGTATTGCTCATAGTTCCGCAAACAACTCACCTTAAATAAATACAACTATCGGAAATTGAGGCTAGGCCATAGAATTTTCTAGGCAGATAAAAAAATAATTATTTGTTATTTTTCAATACTTTATAATGATATTAAATCCGTTTATTCGCTTACCTTATTTCTCAATAGGTTGACGAACGGCCTTACCGATGTCACTTCCTAGCAGCATAGCACTCGTACGAAGGATCTTTATGGACGTTGTCGTTGTTGAATCGCCATCGAAGGCGAAAACCATAAATAAATACCTGGGATCTGATTTCCTGGTGCTTGCGAGCTATGGTCATGTTCGGGATTTACCGGCAAAGGATGGTTCTGTCCGTCCTGATGACGGATTTTCCATGTCCTGGGAAGTGGCATCAGATTCGAAAAAACGCGTCGATGAAATTGCTCAAGCGCTAAAAGGTGCAAAACATTTATATCTTGCGACTGACCCAGATCGCGAAGGCGAAGCGATTTCCTGGCATGTTCAAGAACTGTTGAACCAACAGAAAACTCTTGATGGTATAGACGTCAAACGCGTCGTCTTTCATGAAATCACCAAAACTGCAGTTCTCGAAGCAATTGCGAACCCTCGTGAAGTCAATAAAGACCTGGTAGAGGCTTATTTAGCCCGAAGAGCACTTGACTATTTGGTTGGTTTCAACTTGTCTCCGGTCCTTTGGCGTAAATTACCCGGGTCGCGATCTGCAGGTCGCGTCCAATCGGTGGCGCTTAGATTGATTTGCGAGCGCGAATCCGAAATTGAAATTTTTAAACCGCAAGAATACTGGTCTGTTACGGCTGATTTCAAAACTCCCCAGAATGAGATTTTCACAGCGCGCTTAACCCATCTCAATGGCGAGCGACTTAAGCGCCTTGGCATTGAAAACGAAATAGCAGCCAACGCGGCAAAAGAAGCCATAAACGCAAGAACATTTTCAGTTGGTGGCCTGGAAAAGAAATCCGTTCGGCGTAACCCCGCGCCACCCTTTACCACTTCAACATTGCAGCAAGAGGCTAGCCGGAAACTCGGCTTCGGAGCCTCTCGCACCATGCAAACGGCACAAAAGCTCTACGAAGGTATAAATATCGACGGAGAAACGGTCGGGCTGATAACCTATATGCGAACTGACAGCGTGACACTAAGCGGTGACGCAATTACGGGTGCAAGAAACCTAATCGCTGCGGATTACGGCACTAAATATTTGCCAGAGTCACCGCGTATTTACAAAACTAAATCAAAAAATGCACAAGAAGCTCATGAAGCGATTCGTCCGACAGATCTATTCCGACGCCCCAGCGAAATAACCCCTCTTTTGGACGAAGGACAGAGAAAGCTCTACGATTTAATATGGAAACGAACCGTGGCTTGCGAGATGGAAAGCGCAGTGTTCGACCAAGTTGCCGCCGACATTACCGCACCTGACGGCCAGGTAACGCTTCGTGCTAATGGTTCAGTGATGAAGTTCGATGGCTTTCTCAAGCTTTATCAAGAAGGTCAAGACGATGCGGCCGGCGAAGAAGATAGTGACAACAAACGCCTCCCAGCCATGGAAAAAGGCCAGGCTGCCGCACACCAACAGACTAATTCGGAACAACATTTTACCCACCCCCCGCCTCGCTATACTGAAGCAAGCCTAGTTAAAAAAATGGAAGAGCTCGGCATTGGTAGACCATCGACCTACGCTTCGATCTTAAAAGTCCTGCAGGACCGCAATTACGTTAATCTTGATAAACGCCGCTTCCAGCCGGAAGACCGTGGAAGGGTTGTTACCGCCTTTTTATCAAATTTTTTCGAGCGCTATGTCGATTATGATTTTACCGCCAATCTAGAGGAACAGCTAGATGACATCTCGGGTGGCAGCATTAACTGGAAACAGGTTTTAGAAAACTTCTGGGGTGCTTTTTCAGAAGCGGTTGCCGATACTAAAGAGCTGCGCATCACCGAAGTCCTGGATCGCCTTGATGAGGATCTCGGGCCTCATTTCTTTGGTGATGGTGAAGCAGGCGAAGCCGCACGCAAATGTCCCGGCTGCGAGGACGGACGGCTCAACCTGAAACTTGGACGGTTTGGTGCTTTTATCGGTTGCTCTAACTATCCAGATTGCCGATACACAAAACAATTAGTGGTCTCCGGTAGCGAAGCCGACACATCAGAAGGAAACGCCGCTGTGGCGGCGGGCCCAAAATTGCTTGGCGTGGATCCCGACACCCAATTAGATGTCTCACTACGCAAAGGGCCTTACGGTTTTTACGTCCAGCTTGGCGAAGAACAACCGAAGGAAAAAGGCAAAAAAGCGCCACCAAAACCCAAACGCGCATCTGTACCCAAAGAACTAGACCCCGCTGCACTAGATTTAGAAGCCGCACTAGGCCTATTGTCACTTCCGCGCGAAGTGGGCCCCCATCCGGAGACGGACCGTATGATTACCGCGGGAATTGGGCGGTTTGGCCCCTATATCAAACACGGCAGTATATATGTTTCCTTGAAGGATGACGATGTTCTTACTATTGGCTTGAACCGAGCGGTTACTCTATTTGCCGATGCGCCCAGCAGTGGTGCCCGTGAGCTTGGCGATCATCCAAGAGACGGCAAGCCAATTACTATTCGCAAAGGCCGATGGGGTCCATATGTCAAGCATAGTAGAACAAACGCCTCTATGCCCGAAGGTATTGAGCCAGAGGATTTAACTTTAGAGCAAGCGGTTGCACTGCTCGATGAACGCGTGGCGAAAAAATCGAATAAAAAAGACAAATCGAAAAATAGTGTGGCAAAGAAGGCCGCAAAAGCCAAAAAGAAAGCAGCACGGAAGAAGAAACCCACGCCTAAAAAAAAGACCGTTGTTGAGACCTCGACTGAAGAAACCCCCAATAATAGGTTGGGCGAATAACCGCCACGTCAATGGCCAAAGAGCGCCCCCCTTTACCGAGCCGGGATAAAATCCTTGCTTTTATTCATGATAGCGAAAAGCCCGTCGGGCGCCGTGAAATAGCGCGCGCCTTCAATATTAAAGGCGCGGATCGTGCTTGGTTGCGCCACGAATTAAAGAAATTGAAAGAAGACGGCCTTATTGGCGGAGATCGGCGTCGAGCTACAAAGCCAGGTCAGGTACCACCAGTGGCGGTTATAGAAGTGAGCCATATCGATAGCGATGGCGAACTAATGTGCAAACCAGCCCAGCCTAACGAAGGAACCGAACCACCAAAGATCTATCTAAGCGCCGCACGTACCATCAAAACCGCACCAGGAATCGGTGATCGGCTACTCGCACGCCTTAAACGAGTGGGCGGTGGAACCTACGAAGCCCGTCCTATTAAATTTCTAGAAAAAGTACCAACCGAAATAATTGGTCTTTTTCGTGCACGAGGGAACGGCGCTATACTACAGCCCATAGACCGGCGATTAAAAAATGATTTTACAATCGCAAAAGAACACTGCGGCACCGCCGAAGATGGCAATTACGTAGTAGCTAAAACGCTCTCCGGACTCAGGCATAATGCCAAAATTATCGAAACGCTCGGCGCACGCGATGACCCCAGGATAACAAGTCTTTTGGTGTTACGTGCCAAGGGTGTTCCGATGGTATTTCACTCAGAAGCCGTTGCTTTAGCCAATTCTAAAAAAGTACCATCACTCGGTAAACGCATCGATTTTAGAGACAAACCGCTAGTCACTATTGATGGCGCTGATGCGCGAGATTTTGATGATGCTGTATGGGCTGAACCCGACAGTGATCCGACCAACGAAGGCGGCTGGCATCTGCTAGTCGCCATTGCCGACGTCGCCTATTATATTCGCGAGGGTGATATTCTGGATCAAACCGCGCGCTTGCGCGGGAATTCCGTTTATTGCCCAGATCGTGTCGTACCCATGCTTCCCGAAGCACTTTCGAATGGCGTTTGCTCCCTAAATCCTGATGAGCCGCGCGCTTGTATCATTTCTGAGATGTGGATTAGCAATCAAGGATCTTTACTTAGGAGCGAATTTAAACGTGGCCTGATGCAATCTGCTGCCAGATTGACATATGAGCAAGTGCAGCAAGCCTATGATGGCAGTCCAGATGAGATTACCACTCCTTTAATGGAGGCCGTGATCAAGCCATTGTATGGTGCGTTTCAGGCTCTAGATATAGCGCGGCAAAAGCGTGGAACATTGGATCTTGATATCCCGGAACGTCAAATTCATTTTGACAAAGATGGGAGTATAAATGCAATTACGTTACGAGAACGATTAAACAGTCATCGACTCATCGAGGAGTTTATGATTGCCGCTAATGTCTCGGCCGCGAAAACACTAGAGGCAAAGCGCCTACCTGTTATGTACCGCAATCATGAACCACCGGCTCTCGAGAAATTAGAGGCGTTAGGTCAAGCCTTAAATGGCCTTGGTATCAAGCTAGCTAAAGGCACCAAGATATCACCTAAAGTTTTCGCCAGCGTGTTGCGCCAAGCAGAACACAAGGATAAAGAGGCACTGGTTAGCGAAATTATTCTACGTAGCCAAAGCCAAGCGGTTTATGGCCCCGCTAAGTTGGGTCATTTCGGACTAGCTCTGAGTAGTTATTGTCATTTTACATCTCCTATCCGCCGCTATGCGGATTTGCTTGTACACCGCGCTTTGATCAGTGCCCTCGAATTAGGCACCGACGGACTCGGCTGCGACTTAGAGAGCACATTCGAAAAAATAGGCGAAGAAATCTCCGCTGCTGAACGCCGGGCAATGACTGTCGAGCGCGAGGTGCGCGACCGCCTTATCGTCACCTATATAGCAGACCGTGTGGGAGCAATATTTGAAGGACAGATTACCGGTGTCACCAGGTATGGGTTATTTATACGTCTGAATGGGACGGGAGCGGAAGGTTTATTGCCAATCCGAATGCTACCAGAGGACTGGTACAATATTGATAAAACTGGATTTTCTATGATTGGTGAAAGAACAGGCCTTCAGTTTCGTCTTGGCGAGATCATCACTGTCGAGTTAACTCAAGCTGAACAAATTACTGGAAGTCTAAGTTTTCGGTTTGTCAAGGGTGGCACGAAAACGTCCAAGCGAATACGCGATCATAAGGGTACGATAAGAGGACGCCGGCGGTCTCCCAAACGACGACGCTAACAATTTGCCGCCAAACAAACTTTCCATTACTTAGAGATCTAACTGGTGGCAACGCTTAAAATTGGAGTTCAATACGGTTAACTGAACTCAACGGGGCAATAATGAAGCGATTGTTCAATCTTGAATGCCCTACGGGAGGGTTTACCGCCGTGCTAACGCACGTCAGGGTGTCTGTTCTTATCACTTCCTTGACTTTTGCGGGGTTGAGCACCTCGTGCGTATCCCATAACCAACAATATTCTGCTTCAACCGCGAACCTCCGACTAAAAATGTTAACAGCTGTACTCAACGACATCGACCACGTCTATCTGCATGACCGCAATATTTCGCACCTCTCTATTGCAGCCATTGAGGGATTAAAACAGATCGAGCCGGGCTTGAGCATTACGCAGTATGATAAAACTATTACGGCAAAAATTAGCACGGTAACGATAATTTCAGATGAGATGCCTTCTACCCCATCAGGCTGGGCAGACTTCATCGTTCAGTTCCTCAACCGCGCCGAACCATTTTCTTACGCCCTGGAGAAAGCTTCCGACGAACAGCTCTTTAGCGCCATTTTCAACAGCATAACCCTCAAACTTGACCGCCACTCACGCTATGCATCAGCTAAACAGGCGGCAAAAAATCGCATTAAAAGGCGCGGCTTTGGCGGTATAGGCATAGAAGTTAAACCGAATGTACGTGGAGCAAGAATAGTAAAAACGCATAAACAATCACCTGCTGCGGAAGCCGGCCTTAAAGCTGGCGACGTTATTATCAGTATTGGCAATAACGAAATTAGTGGCATGTCATTGGATAAAATCCGCAGGCTAATTGAAGGCCCTATCAACGTCCCGGTCTCTCTTCGGATCTATAAAAACGAAAACACGCCAGCTAAACGGTATCTACTCGACCGCACTCGCATAATCAGGAAAACAGTTTACGCTACTTATAATCAAGGGATCGGCGTTTTCCGAATTAGTCGCTTTAATAAAGACACAACATCATCGCTCAAACGCGAAATTAAAAAAGCACGCCGTAACTATGGTAAAAAGATGCAGGGCGTAGTCATAGACATCCGTGATAACCCTGGTGGATTACTAGATCAAGCGGTAGATGTTGCCGATCTATTTCTCAATAAGGGCCCTATCATCGCAACGCGTGGTCGACACAAAAATAGTATACAAAAATTTAAAGCTACGCCAGGCGACATAATCGCCGGCTTACCACTTGCTATACTCATGAACGGTGCGACAGCGTCCGCAGCGGAAATTCTTGCAGCCGCTCTTCAAGACAACGGACGTGCCGTCCTCGTAGGCTCATCAAGTTTTGGCAAAGGCACGGTGCAAACCGTTTTACGACTGCCCAATGACGGCGAAATAATTTTAACCTGGGCAAGAATAGAAGCGCCTTCGGGATATGCTCTACAGACACTCGGTGTGTTACCGACCATTTGCACAGTTGGTAGATTAAACGCTTCGGCGATTGTCAACCAGTTTCAGAAGGTTGAATTTAAGCGTTCACGCAAACAGCTGCGCCTCCGTCGTAATGCCGACTTCAAAAATGCCAAACAACGCGACCACATAAAAAAATTCTGCCGATGGCAACCGGATATAAATGTTACTCCCGACCGCCTCGTTGCAGAATTAATATTAAAAGGCCAAGGTCGATACGCTCAAGCTACTAACCTCGCCCGAATTCCTCCAGGGAGTTAAATTTAAATGTCAAAAAAGATCAAGAAACCCGCCGAACCAAGAGATGCGGCTAGCCTGATCATGCTGAAAGGTTCACCAAACGACCCCGTGGTTCTCGTAGGTCGACGTCCAAAAGAAGCCCGGTTTATGCCCAGTGTGTGGGTATTCCCTGGCGGTGCTGTCGAAGAAGCGGATTTCCAATTACAAACACCTCACGGCTTGCGTGAAGACGTTCTAGCGCGGCTGACAAGGACAACAGCACCTGAGCTTGCTCACGCACTCGCATGGACAGCGCTTCGCGAAATGCGCGAAGAAACAGGCTTACTGCTTGGAAAAGTGGGCGACGATAATAGCGCCACTGAGAGTGAGGCTCACGAGGCATACCAAAAAGCCGGCCTAGTTCCCAATCTTACCGCCTTAGACTACCTAATGCGTGCCTGCACGCCGGAATATCAACCCATTCGTTTTAATACGCGATTTTTTGTCGCTGACGGCTCACTAACTAGCAGTGATATTTGGCAAACATCAGAATTAGAGGAAATACGCTGGGTTCAGCTAAACGAGCTGCCGGATATGAAAATTGCAGGTATTACGGGAATCGTCATCAAAGAGGCGCAACAATACTGGCTTAGGCAACCAGAACCTAATCCCGACCGCAAGGTAATGTTTTTTAGCGCCGATATGGATCACAATCGGATTTGGCACGAGGAATAGACTTGACGTAAAGTAAATAGAGCGGCTATGTCCCATCCCTAATTCATTTGTTTAGCTAGTAATGGAAGAAGAATATGGCGAAACCAGCGACTATATTGGTCAAGCTCGAAAGCACCGCTAACACGGGCTATTACTACGTCACCAAGAAGAATCCAAGGAACCAAACAGATAAAATGGAATTCCGTAAGTACGACCCGGTTGCACGCAAACACGTGCTTTTTAAGGAAGGTCGTATAAAGTAAAAACGCGGGATTTTTCCTACGGATAAAAAAGGGCCGCTTTCAGCGGCCTTTTGTTTGCAATTGGCTTTAGCTATCGCCTGCAATTGAAACATACTCTTCCTAAAGCATTAACCATCAAGCAATTCCGTCAACACTGACTTCTATAAAATTTAGTCCTACTGCATATTCCAGCAGTAACCTACAAATAAACCATCTGTTATTAAAGGGCATAGGCTGCTCAATTATGATGACATAGTATTCAATGCTAAACTCCGCAGAAAATTGTAACTTCAAGCTAGGTGTCGATGTCGGCGGCACGAAAATCGAAATTGCCGCGCTCGATGAAGATGGGAAATTCCTGCTTCGCAGGCGTGCGCCGGCTCCGAAAGGCAACTACTTTGAAACAATTGANCTGATCGGCACTTTGGTCGAAGATGCTGATTGCGAATTAGGTGCAACCCGACCTGTCGGATTTTCAATACCAGGCACCATTTCGCCCGCGACCGGACTTATAAAAAATGCCTTTAATTCGCCGCTAAACGGACGTGCCTTCGATCAAGATCTTNNCGAACGCTTANGCAGACCGGTTAGGATGCTAAACGATGCCAATTGCTTTGCCATATCGGAAGCGAAAGACGGTGCCGCGGCGGGTGCGAATATTGTCTTCGGCGTGATAATCGGGACCGGTTGTGGGGGCGGTATTATCGTCAATGGGAAGACTCTGTTGGGAACTAATGCTATTTCCGGAGAGTGGGGGCACAATCCACTGCCTTGGCCTAATGAAGAAGAACTGCCTGGTTTAAAAGGAACAGACGGCAAATTTGGAACTATAGAAACGTTCTTGTCCGGTACCGGTTTCCAAGCTCATCATGAGGCGCTCACAGATGAGATGCTATCTGCGCAGGAAATTGTGCGCCGCGCGCAAACTGGCAATACCGCTTGCCAAAAAAGTTTAAACGACTACACCAACCGACTAGCACGTGCGCTCAGTTCAGTAATTAACGTTATTGACCCAGATGTAATTGTACTTGGCGGCGGGCTATCGAATATCCAATCACTTTATCAAGATGTACCAAAGATTTGGGAGGAGTGGGTATTCTCTGATTGCATCGACACGCTTCTTGTACCGCCATTATTTGGCGATTCCAGCGGCGTACGCGGCGCTGCATGGCTTTGGGACGATGCATGATATGCAGGAAGACGAAGGTATCTCCGCGTTTTGCCGAGACTGTTTTAACGAATTCCAGCAACACGCTGCGAGGAGCCATTCGCGGTGCCCTAAATGCGCATCTCCACGGATAATTGCACACCATGAATTGCGAACCCTCTCGCTAGCGCATATCGACTGTGATGCCTTTTATGCAACAATCGAAAAACGAGACAACCCTTCTCTGTTGAACCGCCCAGTCATTATAGGAGGAGGGAAAAGAGGTGTCGTCGCAGCTGCCTGTTACGTTGCACGTCTTTATGGCGTCAGGTCCGCTATGCCAATGTTTAAGGCACTTTCCGCTTGCCCTGCTGCGGTTGTAATTAGTCCTAACATGGCGAAATACCAGGCTGTGGGGCGGGAAATTCGCGCTATGATGCGAGATCTCACGCCACTAGTGCAACCAGTCTCCATTGACGAAGCTTTCTTGGATTTGAGCGGAACAGAAAACGTACACGGGTCAATTGCTGCGTGTTCATTAGCAAATCTCGTCCAGCGAATAGAGCAAAACCTTGGCATAACTGCTAGTGTTGGTCTCAGCTATAACAAGTTTCTCGCAAAAATCGCATCGGATCTGGATAAGCCGAGAGGTTTCGCTATCCTCGGACAATCGGAAGCAATACATTTTCTTGCGCAAAAACCCGTTGGACTTTTATGGGGAGTCGGCAAAACATTAGAATCAAAACTACGGCGCGACGGCATATCGCAAATCAGCCAACTGCAAAATCTGGAAGAGAGAGATTTGGTCGCCCGCTACGGCTCGATAGGCACGCGACTTTACGGCTTTGCCCGAGGCGAAGATAACCGAAAAGTGATCCCAAACTCCGAGACGAAAAGCATCTCTTCAGAAACGACTTTTTCTGAGAATATTACCGAATTAGACGCGCTCAAAGAGCGATTACAATTTCTCTGTGAAAAGATCGCAGAACGGTTGACTTTAAAAAAATATGCTGCCGGTTCGATAGTCCTAAAACTTAAACAAGCCAATTTTCGCTTACTCACCCGTAGTCGCCAACTGCAAACACCCACTCAGCGAGCCGATATTCTTTATGACACTGCCCTGCCGTTACTGGAAGCCGCCGCGCAGGGGACTGCTTTTCGGCTAATCGGTATCGGTGCTGCAGATTTAGAAGATGCCGACAAAGCGGATCCGCCTGATCTATTTCAACAAGCAGAACAAGACAAGCATCGAATTAATAAAGCGCTAAAAGCCGTCCGTGATAAACATGGAGAAGCGGCCATTAGAAAGGGCCGTTAACATGCTGTTTTTGGCGATTCTTTAAACCCAATCAGATCACCACGCAGTTTGAAGTCGCCGTAATTCAGGAAGATTCGCGGAGCAACACCATTGGCCTGATAAAAGATTTTCATTTCAAATTCCGGCATAGAATCCTGATCGCGTCCCCTGCTGGTCGGCGGGAAAAAGGCTTGAAACATGGGATAAACAGGTTTTGGGCTGAAACCTTTTACCGGTTTTTTAAGCACTGCCTCTGCCTGTTTAGGCAAGAAAACTGTGGTAATCGGTGCCGCCCCCTCAAGTTCGTCACCGTCGAATACCAATTGTCGGTCAAACTTTGCCCCGCTAATTGCTTTAGCAAGGGTCTGGAACGTGTGTTGTGTCGGAAACAATGTGCCTTTCGGAAGACGAATCTTTTTTGCTTTAGGTTTCTCGAAAAGTACTTCACCGGCGCCACCACGCTCTTCCAAGATGGCTTCACCCTCAATGCGTTCGTCATCCTGGCCCATTCCATTGCGGTTGATTTTAAACCGGAACCTGGTGCCATCACTGGATTCCCAAGTGATCGAAACTGCTTTGAACCTTACCATTTGGTTTTGGCCATAATTAAGCGCCAAAAATAAGCGCTGATCATTGGTCCATCCGTCGCACCGTCGCGACCAGTCATAACTCATGAAACCTTCTACACCGATTATATTGCTACCCGATACCGCGTGAACCAACTTAAGCTCGTAAGCAGCGCTATGAGGAACGATGCTATTTNGTGCACCTTTAGCAAACGACGACAGTCCAAAATTAGCACCCAAAAGCGCGAGTACAAAAAAAAGCAGTCGACAATGGCGAATTTCCTGAGTCAAATGACAATACCCTTTGTTGGTCCGTGCAGGGTTGGTTAGCTATGTTGGCTGAACTGCAAACACAAAACTGCTCAGGACCACCAGTTTTAATCTTTATTCTCGGGCGGTAAACTCAACCGAATATTCAACTCGCGCAAGTGTTCATCATCTACCGTATTCGGTGCTCCCATCATCAAATCCTGAGCTTGCTGGTTCATCGGGAATGCCACCACTTCGCGAATATTCGGCTCATCCGCTAACAACATTACCATTCGGTCTATACCTGGCGCAGAACCGCCATGAGGAGGCGCACCAAACTTCAATGCATTTAGCATACCCCCAAACCGCTCTTCAACGACCTCTGGTCCATAGCCTGCAATTTCAAAGGCTTTGTACATAATTTCTGGCAAATGGTTCCGTATAGCTCCTGAAGACAGTTCAATACCGTTACAAACAATATCGTATTGAAACGCTTTAATATCGAGCGGGTCCATCGTCTCAAGAGCTTCAATTCCACCCTGCGGCATGGAAAAGGGATTATGGCTAAATTCGATTTCGCCTGTCACTTCATCCATTTCAAACATCGGATAATCGACGACCCAACAAAAGTCGAAACTCCCCGACTTGATCAGATTTAAGTCTGCACCGACCCGGTCGCGAACTGCCCCAGCGAATTGCGCTGCAGCGTTCAACTTATCGCATGCGAAGAAAACCGCATCACCTGAAGTCAATCCGGTAGCTTCACGAATAGCAGCTAGATTTTCTTCTTCTAAATTTCGCGCAATCGGGCCTTTGCCCCCTTCCTCCTCAAAAATGATATAACCAAGNCCCGCCGCACCCTGTTCACGGGACCAATCATTCAGCTTATCAAAGTAACTCCGCGGCTGCGCTCCTGCTTTAGGAGCAGGAATTGCGCGCACCACAGCTCCGTTATCGATAGCTTTCGCAAAAATTCCAAAACTCGACCCACGAAATACGTCTGTGACATCGGAAATAATAAGAGGATTACGTAAATCCGGCTTGTCGCTTCCATACTTGAGCATCGATTCGTCATAAGGAATTCGTTGAAATGGCGGTTCGGTTACTGAACGACCCTCAGCAAATTCATTAAATACCCCCGCTATGACAGGCTCAATCGCGTTGAATACGTCTTCCTGACTAACGAATGACATCTCAAGATCTAATTGATAGAACTCACCCGGTGAACGATCCGCGCGCGCATCCTCGTCTCTAAAACACGGCGCAATCTGAAAATACCTATCAAACCCCGCAACCATCAGTAACTGCTTAAATTGCTGCGGTGCTTGGGGCAATGCGTAGAATTCGCCTGGGTGTAGCCTACTTGGCACCAGAAAATCACGCGCTCCCTCTGGGGAAGACGAAGTTAAGATCGGCGTTTGGAATTCCGTAAACCCAGATTCGATCATGCGCCGACGGATCGATGAAATCACCGAAGAACGCAGTATAATATTTTTGTGGAGCGTCTCACGACGAAGGTCCAGAAACCGATATTGCAGACGAATATCTTCTGGATAGCCTGCATCTTGATTTACTGGCATCGGCAGAGTGCTAGCTGCAGCCTGCAAGGTAAATTCTTCAANCCACACCTCAACTTCACCTGTTGGGATATTATTATTGATGGTTTCATTTGATCGTTTTTTGACTGGGCCGGTCACTGTGATGACCGACTCGTTTGATAATCCCTCGACTCGGGCGAAGTGCGGACTAGATGAATCTACAACACACTGGGTAATACCGTAATGGTCACGCAAATCAACAAACAATAGGTTACCGTGATCGCGCATCCGATGGACCCAGCCCGACAAACGGACCGTTTCATCGGTATTTTCGAGACGAAGTGCGTCGCAATGGTGAGAACGGTAAAGATGCATGCCGGTCAACTTCCTTAGGTCGGGAATCGGGCGCAAAGGGCATGGATTCGCGTGTCTTGTCAAGCCAAACCCCCGCTAGATGATATAATAAGCAAGTGATTTTATTGCTACCCATTGACGACAGCGCAAATGGGTGTATCCCTTATTGCTGCAATGTCAATCAAACCCATCACCGATACCGATACACTTCAAGCTTTCTGTAAGCGTCAACAAGGCTCACAATACGTGACTGTCGACACCGAGTTCATGCGGGAAAAGACCTATTGGCCAATCCTCTGCCTTGTTCAAATCGGCGGACCAGATGATGCAGTAGTTGTCGATGCAATGGCACCAAACCTTGATCTTACGCCCCTGTATAATTTGATGCTAGATCAATCTATCCTCAAAGTTTTTCATGCTGCGCGCCAGGATTTAGAAATTTTCTATTACAAAATGGGCAAATTACCAGGACCCATTTTCGACACACAGCTAGCGGCAATGGTATGCGGGTTTGGCGATCAGATTGGTTACGAACCATTAGTGGCAAAAATTCTCGGAGTCAGAGCCAACAAACAATCACGCTTTAGCGATTGGTCCCGCCGGCCACTTACCGACCAGCAACTCAACTATGCACTCGGTGACGTTACGCATCTGCGTTCAGCATACGAATCGCTCGCAAAGCAATTAGAAGAGAACGGCCGATCTCATTGGCTAGATGAAGAAATGGCAGTACTTTCTTCAACGCAAACCTATGCAACCGAACCGGCCAATGCATGGAAACGTATCAAAAGCCGGAATATAGATTCAAAATTTTTATCCGTTCTGCAAGCTGTCGCCGCATGGCGTGAGCGTGAAGCACAGCAGCGAGACTTGCCACGCAATCGTATTGCACGCGATGACACGCTGCTGGATTTAGCCAGCCGAGCGCCAAAAACTCTCGACGAACTTGCTCATACCCGAGGTCTCTCCAATGGATTCTCCAAAGGCAAAAATGCTAATATTCTTTTGAGCGCAATAGCCGAAGGTCGTGCATTACCTAAAAATCAAGCGCCCATAAAAAAGATGAAACCACCGTTGCCTCCGGGCATTGGGCCACTTACAGAACTACTCAAGGTAATGCTAAGACAGTGCAGCGAGAGGACCGGCGTCGCAAGTCGATTGATTGCAAGCGTCTCCGACCTAGAGCAGGTTGCTGCTGATGACAATGCGGATGTGCGTACTCTTAAGGGATGGCGCCGAGATATTTTCGGTGAACAAGCGCTTGCCCTCAAGCGGGGTGAACTTGCCATTATAGTGGAAAACAACGCCATCCGGCTGTTGCCGCAGACCCCAAAGTAAGTTCATGCGCAAATTTATGGTAACTATGCTTTTTTGCATCATCGCTTTAGAAGCGTCAGCACAAACCCCGTTCCCAAGATTCAGTATCCCGATAGATTGCAAATTTGGCGAAAATTGCGACGTGATACTTTTTGTTGACCATAAGAGGGGTTCAGGCTGGCGCGATTTTCAATGCGGAAATCTATCTTACGATACTCACAACGGCACTGATATCCGCATTCGTAGCATCGATCTTATGTTGCGAGGCGTTGATGTGATGGCTGCAGCACCTGGTCGTATAACCTATATCCGCCGGGGAATGCCGGATATATCCTATAAAGCCGTCGGCCGCGAAGTCATTAATCGCCGGGGCTACGGCAATGTTATTATTATAAATCACGGCAAAGGGTGGCAAACGACCTACGCTCATTTAAAGAAAAATAGTATTCGCGTGGCGAGAGGTCAGCAGGTCAAAACGGGCGATATCATTGCGCAAGTTGGAATGTCAGGCCTCGCAGAGATTCCCCATCTACATTTTGGCGTCCTACACGATAATAAAGTCATTGACCCATTCAGCGGCACCATCAGTACGCAACATTGTAGTACTACCGGCACATCGCTATGGATGCCTAGAGCTCTGCGCAAAATGCGCTATCCAGGACCATTCGTTCTACATGCTGGATTCAGCGAAAGCGCAAAGATAAATCGGACAGCACTTGTCTACGGGTTAGATGAAAAAAATAAATTTTATAATAAAGCACAAAATTTTATATTTGCCATCGAATTTGGTGGTGTGCGTAAAGGCGACGAATATGAAATGAGAATTATCACTCCAAATAAGAAAATCCTAGCTCAGTCAAAAAAAAGAATAGGTAAAGAGATTCAGTTCAAATTTGATTTTGTCGGCCGCATGGGCCGCGGTCGAACCTGGCCGAAAGGAAAGTATCAAGGTCAATTTAAGCTTTACCGAAACGAGTCCGGAAAAAGTCGAAAGATCTTAGAGTTCAAACGATATATTTGGGTAGATTAAAAATATGGTCTACCTGTTCATTTCCAGCGTCTCTAAAACACGCCGCGCCAACGGCACAGTAATGCGTCTTTTTTCTGCGAGCGCTGCACGATCCAACGCTGCAACCAGACGGCTCGCTTCCGAGAAAGACCGTTCCATGCGGGCGAGCAAAAAAGTGAGCACATATGGTTCGACCCGTAACTGGCGGTCCGCAAATTGTTTGATCATCAATGCCCCAATTAATCCATCATTAGGTGAACCGATGCCGACCGCTGGACAAGCAAGAAGCCGGGATCGTAAATCCCTTAATCTTATATCCCATCGAGCAGGTGCTGAGCGTGCCACAATTAATAAATGGCCGTTACGTTCGGCAAGCACGTTATATAGGTGGAGTAATGCTTCTTCATCAAAAGGCAATTCAAGAGGGTCGATAACAGCGAATTTCGAATCACCCAGCCGATCCGGCAATAAATCTGGAAAAGACCCATCATCGACTAACAAAGCCGTACATCGTGAGCGCCACACATGCGCTAAATGGCTTTTGCCCGCACCCTGCGGCCCATATAGGACAAGCGCCGGCAACGACCACTCAGGCCAACGATCAACCCAAGCCACAGCATCTTGATTGCAAGGCGCAACTAAAAAATCAGCCATACCAGATGCAGATCGATGACCTAAATCTAAGGGAATTTGTTGACGCGAGCTCAAGAAGTCGAACCACCATCAATGCCGTCACGGCGGTCTTTTTGACCGGTAAGATAAAGGGCACTGCACATATAGCGCTGCAACGCAAACCGAACCATGACACCAATCACAGCGGCTACCGGTACTGCGAGCAGAACACCTAAAAAGCCGAACAACGCGCCACCAGCCATCAAAGCAAAAACTATCCAAACCGCGTGGAGCCCTACCCTTTCGCCCACCAGTTTCGGTGTTATAAAATTGCCTTCTACAACCTGACCAACCGCGAACACCGCAGCTACTGCCAAAATTGGGCCATATGCATCAAACTGCACGATGGCCAGCCCCAGCCCAACGACAACGCCGGCTAGCATACCAAAATAGGGAACAAATGAAATCAAACCAGTACCGAGTCCCACTATCAATCCAAAATCCAGGCCTATTACCGACAAGCCGGTAGCGTAATAAATACCCAAAAGCAAACAAACTAAAAATTGACCGCGCACAAAACCCGATAAGGTTTGATCGACAAGAAATACCTGCTCACGAATAGTTTCGCGATGTGATATCGGTAAATATCTGTCAATACATTTAATGATCTGATCCCAATCGCGCAGAAGATAGAAAGCAACCACCGGGGTTACTGCAAGAATCGATATCACATTAAAGGCTGCTTCAACGCCGCTCAGTAAATTTAAAAAGAATTTGACCGCAACCTTAGCCGCATCACCTACATATGGGCCAACGATATCTTTAAATCCATTTGCACCACCGTTATCAATATGGGACAGCAATGCCATCACGAGTGGCGTTGCCTTTGCCTCTAAAACACCGATATACCCAGGCACTTTCTCAGCAAACTCCGTTACCTGATTAATAAGCAGTGGAATTAACAAAGCAAATGCAAGAACGATTAATATGAAGAAAACTAGAATAATAATGAGCGTTGCCCAAGTTCGCGAGAACTTATGATCCTCGAGCCAGTCGCACAGCGGATCCAGAAGATACGCGACCCCCATACCGACCACGAAAGGTAGCAAAATACCCCGCAATAGAACCAATCCCGCAATAAAGAAAACGATAACTCCTATCCAAACAAATGTACGTTGCTGTAATGTCATAGTCTCGTGCCCCCGGCTAAATTTGGCCATTATCCTGACGCGCGCTATTAATTGCTGTTACATAACGGTAAGCGTATCCGGTGCCGGATGCTATCGTCGTCATCGCCACAATATATTGCATCACCAAGATAAGATTCGCCTCGTACACGCCAATACCGATTTCTGCTAAAACCAGCGCAACTAATATAATCTGCATTGTGGTATTCAGTTTACTGATAAAAAGTGGGCGCATTATGACTGGACGCCCGAGTGGCAGTGCCAAAATTGCGCCTCCAATGATAACCACATCACGAAACACTACTAGTATAACTAACCAATTGGCGATTTGCCCCTCTATGCCTAGCGCGACGAAACAACTAACCAACAAAGCCTTATCAGCCAGAGGGTCTATATAACTTCCAAAAGTGGTGACTGCATCGAATCGCTTTGCAATGAAACCATCAACCGCATCAGAGATACTGGCAGCAACAAAGACCCAGAACGCTGCCGACAATTCGCCAGCTACGATCAACCAAACCATGAGTGGCACCGCAAATAATCGCGCTAATGAAATAAGATTCGGCAGACTAATTAGAATTTGGCGAGATTTCATTGGCGTATTTCGAACCCTTCAACGAGGAAGCCGCTGGAGCATCCATAAATTTTGCTCCTCCGCATAAGAAAGGTTTAAGCCATTCTGTTCGAAAGCAACGCGCAACTGTTTTGGGTCACCCTGAAACTGGACGATAATTTCAGATTCGCGAATAGACATACGACGTATACCAAAATGTTTGACTGTGGCAACATTGCGCAACTTATCCTTCACATCTATCCATTCCTCTAAATTAGAAAAAGGAACTACCGCCACTAGCGAGTTCATTGTACCCGTGGTCAATAAATTTGCTGTTTTCCAATTCTCTCGTAGCTGCTGGATAAGAACCAAAGCCAGTTGCTTTTGAAACTCATAACTAGTCATGCCTGGCTGGCTTTCATAGGCACTCACTTCTTTACTTACTTTACCAGTACTATAGAAGGTCACGAGTTTGATCTCGGCACGATGAATTTTTATCTTATTTTCCTCGCTGAACTCCGCTGGTGGGACGGCCACCTCGCTGAACTCAGCCGATGGCACAACCACACCGCGCGATTGATACTTCTTAGCTACAGCGTGCAATTGCATGATATTTCCGGCTAGTGCTTGTTCTGCGGTCACCAATGCGATATCGGACAATTCTCGTTCCGGCATTAATAGCGGCAATAACCCGTCTGGTGCTGTAACTTCACCCCAGATGTCAAACCACGGATTCGGTTCGTCCCAAAGCAAGGGAGTCTTTCCGCTAATCATTACAGGCAAGACAACAAACGGCCGACTAGCGGTTTCCGCGAAAGGGATGTCCATACGCCGCAATAACGCCCTCACAGTCTTCGGCTTGAACCGAACACTGAGCTTCGCGTGATAGCGTCCGCCACCAAGTTTTTCCTCGGACACTGAGAAGTCAAGAACCATATGCCCCGTAAGTGCGTCAGTCGGTGCCGGTAACCTTGCGTAATCACTTTGCAAAGTAAGTCGTTTTAACAATTCACCGAGAGCGTTGCGCTGGCCCGCGGCAAGGGCTTTTTTCTTAGCGGACAACTCGCTAGAGGCTTTTTCCTTTACCTCTACACCTCGAATCGTAAACACGTCGGCCGCAAAAGCATTGCTCACAACCAGCAATAGACAGTAACAAGATATAAAGTTGACAATTAGCAGTCTACGAAACATTACAGACTAATCCCTATTGGATAGCTTTTAGGAGTAACCTTTTTATATGTTTTTCATTGAGAGGATTCTATAGCCACGATGAAACCAACTTCTGGACTAACCTATCGCGACGCGGGTGTCGATATTGAAGCTGGTAACACGTTGGTGGACGCCATCAAACCACTGGCAGCTTCAACAGCACGTTCAGGTGCCGGCGGAGCACTTGGTGGTTTTGGTGGATTGTTTGACTTAAAAGCCGCTGGCTACAAGGATCCGATCTTAGTAGCAGCCACAGATGGCGTCGGCACTAAATTAAAGTTAGCCACTGCAACCGGCAAGCATTGTACGATAGGTATTGATTTGGTTGCCATGTGCGTGAATGATTTGATCGTCCAAGGTGCAGAGCCTTTATTTTTCCTCGACTACTTTGCGACTGGAAAATTGCAACAAGGTGTTGCAGAAGCAGTTATCAGAGGGATTTCGGAAGGCTGCTTACAAGCAGGATGTGCTTTAATCGGAGGTGAAACTGCTGAAATGCCTGGCCATTACAGCGAAGGGGACTATGATCTGGCCGGCTTCACAGTAGGTGCCATGGAACGAGATTCCGTTGTAGATGGAACTACTATCGGTGATGGAGACGTCATTTTAGGGCTCGCCGCGTCAGGGATCCATTCGAACGGTTATTCGTTGGTACGCAAAATCGTTGAACTTAAGGGACTCGACTATGATAGCCCGGCCCCGTTCAACCCATCTATTACACTTGGAGAAGCACTGCTGACTCCCACGCGGATTTATGTAAAATCGGTTCTAGCAGCTCTAAAACTCGGCACTATAAAAGGCCTCGCACACATAACTGGCGGTGGATTGCCGGAGAATCTGCCGCGCACTTTACCTGACAGTATATCTGCAAAAATCGATCTCGGCAGTTGGAACAAACCCCCTGTCTTTGATTGGCTACGAGCAAGCGCAGAAATCGAAGACCTTGAGATGTTGCGTACATTTAATTCTGGAATCGGCATGGTCATAGTGGTCGCGGAAGAAAATGCCAAATCCTTAAAGTTACATCTAGAGGAAGCCGGTGAGACAGTATTCACGATAGGCACAACCCACGCGGCTAGCGGCAGCAGCACAGTTGCTTTCGAGGACAAATGGTAATGGCAGATAATTTACGCGTTGCCGTCCTGATTTCTGGCCGTGGCACTAATCTTCAAGCTCTAATAGACGCATGTGCAAAAAATGATTTCCCTGCCGAAATTGTGCGCGTTATCTCAAATAATGAAGACGCATTCGGCTTAAAAATCGCACAAGCAGCAGGGCTATCCACCACGGTTATCAATCATCGTGGTTTCAAAAATCGCACCTCCTTCGAGGAGACGTTAAGCGCTGACCTGGAAGAACATGGAACAGAGCTTATTTGCCTCGCCGGCTTTATGCGGCTGCTTACAAGCGGCTTCGTAAGGTATTGGCATGATCGTCTAATTAATATTCATCCTTCTCTATTACCTGCGTTTAAAGGGCTAAATACGCACCGACGCACAATCGAAGAAGGTGTTCGCGTTGCGGGATGCACTGTGCATTTTGTTCGGGCCGACATGGACGCGGGACCAATCATTGCTCAAGCTGCGGTTGCCGTTCTGCCTGACGATGACGAAAGTACCCTAGCAAGCCGAATTTTGGCCCAGGAGCACGTTATATTTCCGCTAGCACTGCGGCTAATAGCATCAGGCCGAATTAAGGTAATCAACGAAATTGTGCAAATAGACGGCGAACTAACCAGCCCTGACCCACTCGTTAGCCCAAAATTAAATTAGCCATTAGACCTTGCACCCCTTCTCAGGCCAGTATACCTAAATAGTGATACTTTTATGCAATTTAAGAGGCAAAACTATGTCTGGTGAAATGCAATTTAAGCAAGCGCCTAAAGAAAATTTAGATACTTGGAAGCTTGTCATAAGATTTATGACGTGGCTAACCGTCGGAACAATAGCGCTATTAGTCGTTATGGCCGCAACATTGGTTTAATTATGCGGCTAGCCGCTCCTATCCAATGATGTCCAATTCTCTAAAGAAATAAGAAATTTCAGTTGCTGCCGTTTCGGGAGCATCAGAGCCATGCACTGAATTAGCCTCAATAGACTCGCCAAAATCCTTGCGAATGGTGCCCTCTTCCGCATTGGCAGGGTTTGTTGCACCCATTATTTCACGGTTTGCGGTGATGGCATTTTCACCTTCCAGCACCTGAACCACAACCGGGCCAGAACACATGAAATCACAAAGTTCATCAAAGAACGCTCGTTCTTTATGAACAGCGTAGAATCCTTCAGCTTGAGCACGCGTCATATGTAAACGTCGCTGAGCCACAATTCGCAGCCCGGCGTCCTCAAAACGTGCGTTAATCTGTCCTGTTAAATTACGGCGTGTCGCATCCGGTTTAATAATCGATAAAGTAAGTTCAACGGCCATATTTATACTTCCTCTCCCTGACATCCTACACAACAGAGCCGCCGCCTTATAGACGCCTTGATCGTCCGCGGCAAGCCTTGTGAAACGTCTCACTTAATTTCGTGAGACGTCCATATTAGTCATCACCTGCCTCCTCTTTCCAGCGTCCTTGCTCGTTTTGCTGCCAATAGGTAAGAGTAAGCCCTTGTGTCCTAAACTGCTTCCATCGCAACCGAGCGCGCGCGACCACATCAGGGTCATTGCCATCAAATAAATCACAGCAAAGTTCGTACTCAGTAACGCTGTCGGAACCCGCGCCATCCAATAAAAAAAGTACCGAAGCCTTATTCGGGTTTTCATTCTTATGGGTCAACCAAATAGGCTGCAAAGATGCATTTCCATCCATTTTCGAACCATGAGGCAAGAAACTGCCATCCCCATAGGTCCAAAGTTGCGTATTAAGAGCTGCCACGTGCTCCGCGGAACCTGCCATCACCACAGCCCGCCAACCACGCTCTATAACCTTTTCCAGCAATTGCGGCAAAGCCGCTTCCAGGGCAGTCCGTTGTAAATGATAAAACCGAATATCAGTCAAGCCGAAGTCATCCCCGAATCATGCATAACTACTCACAATAATCGCGTATGAACCGATCCAAAAGGCGCACACCGTACCCTGTACCACCTCGGGGAACGGTGGGTGCATTTTTATCCGACCAAGCCATGCCCGCTATATCCAAATGCGCCCACGGAACATCATTAACAAAGCGCAACAAGAACTGCGCGGCAGTAATAGAACCTCCCCAGCGCCCTCCTATATTCTTCATATCAGCGATTTTACTATCTATCATTTTATCAAATGCGTCGCCCATGGGCATACGCCAAATTTTTTCACCGCTAGTTTCACCAGCAGCGATTAATTGTTTCGACAACTTATCGTCGTTCGAAAATAATCCAGCATACTCCTTTCCCAATGAAACCAAGATTGCGCCTGTCAAGGTTGCGAGGTCCACCATGAGGCGAGGCTTGAATTTTTTTTGGCAATACCACAACGCATCGGCTAGTACTAAGCGGCCCTCTGCGTCGGTATTGAGAACTTCAATAGTTTGCCCAGACATAGATTTCACCACATCCCCAGGTCTCTGAGCATTACCATCGGGCATATTTTCGACCAGCCCGAAAATCCCAATTACATTTACTTGCGCTTTTCGACCAGCCAACGCTTTCATCAAACCAGCAACAGCTCCAGCACCGCCCATGTCCCACTTCATCTCGCCCATTCCAGCTCCGGGTTTCAAAGAAATGCCGCCTGTATCGAAGGTCACTCCCTTGCCAATAAATGCTACCGGTTGTTTCGATGCCGCCGCACCCTTCCATTGCATCACTACTAATTGGCTTTCTCGGCGTGATCCTTGGCCCACGCCCAATAGAGATCCCATACCTAGCTTGCGCATTGCGGCCTCGCCAAGAACTTCAACTTTCACTCCCAATTTAGTGAGTTTACGTACTTCACGCGCAAAGGTGACCGGATATAAAACGTTGGGTGGCTCCGACACTAAATCGCGGGTAAAAAAAACACCATCAGCCACTTTTGCCAGCGAAGCGTAGGTCCGTCGAGCGAGGCTTTCCCCTTTCACATGAACCATAAAATTCCTAATCAAAGGCTTTTGATTGCCTTTAAGTTTTTTCTTGTACTTATCAAATTTGTAGGCTCGAAGACGGGATCCATAAGCTATTTGAACAGCAGCGTTTATTAAGTCCTTGGCGCCACAATCAACTATTACCGATACGGATAATTCTTCAGCACCCTCCATATGTTCGACAATATCCCCGCCCAAGTTCTGTAATTCGAGATCGCCCATCTTTTTGCCTAATCCGACTAACAGAATACGGCGTAGCTTAGTTCTTTCCGGCGCAATAATCGCCAACGACTGATTTTCTTTGCCTTCAAAGGAACTCGCTGCAATGCAACGTTTGATCGCACCGTCAGTCAAATCATCATAGGCGGCAGCGGCAGTACTAAGCCTCTTACCCACAATACCAATAACTACGGCGCCATCTTTGGGTAAACCAGGTTTAGAAAAAGATACTTTCATCGGTGTAATCCACTTTGTTATTCGTGAAAAATACAATAGAGCTTTTCTCTATGAAGGATCAGTCTATGATATGGATTGACGCGTGTTAAGCGAACGTCGAATGTTTAAGAAATAAAGGATCCCGCGGTTTTGAAAAGCCTCGGCAGTTATGTATCGAAACAGATTATCAGCATCACGGTCTTCGTTATCCTGATTCTGGTTTTCGCGGTTTTTCTGACCCAGTCCTTACGCATTATCGACTGGACGCTTAACCGTGGGCTGGCCTTCTCTACCTTCATGACTATGGCTAGCCTACAGATGCCTTTTTTCCTCGTAGTCCTTTTTCCGATAGCTCCCTTCGCATCTACTCTATTTGTTTATAGTCGGCTTATTACCGATAGTGAATTAATCGTCATGCGGGCCGCTGGAGTTGGTAATTGGTCATTAGCACGCCCCGGCCTTGCAGTTGGGTTTTTTATGATGCTCCTAACCTTCATCCTAAATCTTTATATACAACCTGCCTCGTTCCGCGAATATAAGGAGCGCGAATTTGAATTTCGAAACGAGTTAGCGTCCGTGGCCCTGCAAGAAGGTATCTTCAACGATATTCGTAAAGGCATCACCGTTTACGTCCGTGAACGCGACAAAGACGGCCAATTATACGGGATACTTTTGCACGACAATCGTAATATTGATAATCCGGAAACTATGATGGCAGAGAAAGGCGCATTAGTAGATACAGATGTTGGCCCGCGCATAATTTTGGTAAATGGAATACGTCAGACAGCAAACTATAAACAAAACAAGTCTCCCGATACATTGGAATTTGATCGCTGGACGGTGGAGCTTCCAAGCCGCAAAGCAGCCGGAGCACGATCTCGTGAACCTGCGGAGCGATTTTTGAACGAGCTTTTCTTTGCTACTGACGATGAGCGGTATAGAAACTTGCGTTATCGAGCAGAAATGTTTGCGGAAGGCCATAATCGTGTGGCGACAGGCTTTCTACCACTTACATTTTGTTCAATCGCGCTCGCATTTTTACTAAACGGCTCCTTCAACCGCCGCGGACATGCCTTGCTTATTCTAGAAGCAATCAGCACCATAGCATTTGTTCTGATTTCTAGTATCGCCCTAAAAAATTATTCAGTAACACACCAATGGCTTTTGCCATTCATGTATGTAAATGCGGTATTACCGCTATTGATATCGGTGTATATTATCGCCCGCCCAACTCAATTCCCTACTCCACGACGTCAAACAGTGCCAACTAAAGCTGATTAATCACTATTTCTGCTTGCAGGCATTTCTTGGATAATGGCTCGCTTCCTTTTTGTTAGGAATTCGCCAAACACCTCATAACCGCAAAGCGTAGGCAAAAACCGCTTTAGTCAGCCAGTAAATGGCCAATTAGCTGGTAAATTGGATCAAAGCCATCTTTTCACCCCAGTTTCAACTTTTTGTAAGATGCTTTAGGTAATCATCACAATTACCAAGATACCATTGAATACTGTCCAAATAGCCGCCTAAATTCTTACAGAAAACCTTTAAAATTCAGTTAAATCAATTTAGAAAATGTTCTTATTTTGTGATGCCCGCATCAAATAAAGTAAAGAAAAGACTTTCAAAACCTCTAGTTTCCTGTTTATTAAAAGCTAGTAATTAAATAATTTAAGAACAAGAAAAGTATAAAACAGGATGAGTACCCTACGCTTACCCGCTATAGCGCGGGAGAGCTGCCGTGATGAGTCCCATCGCGCTTCATTCGCTGCCCTACCGATTGCTGCAACATGCTTGCAGTCGGATGCAGTTCTGCGCCATACGGTGAACCGTTCACGCCATACCCTTGCAGTAATGGCAGAGATAATGATGGGGCAGTGAGCGTGCGCTTGTCACTGACATTATCCAAATACCTATCACGCCATTTCTTATTTTGGTTGGTTAGCGTTTTCTTCGCCTTCACCGGAATCGCTTTGATTCTCGATACAGTGGAATTGATGAGACGCGCATCAGGAAAAGAAGAGGCGACGATGGATATCGTCATCATGATGGGCATTCTTAAATTGCCTTACATGATCCACTCATTATTGCCATTTATTATTCTATTCGGCGCACTCCTTGCTTTCTGGCGTCTGGCCAGAACCAATGAAGTGGTTGTTGCCCGGGCGGCTGGGATATCTGTTTGGCAGTTTCTGTTGCCGGCCGTGTTTATCACTTTTGCTATAGGCATCTTCCAAATCAGTGGATTTAACCCCTTCGCTTCGGCCATGTTGTCCAAGTATGAAGCTTTTGAAGCGCAATACCTGCAACGTCGAACCAGCATGCTCGCAGTGTCAAAGAATGGTCTTTGGCTTCGACAAGCAGACGGACAATATCAATCGGTCATTCACGCGCTTCGCGTGACCAATCAAAATATGATCCTTCATGATGTCATTATTTTTAGGTTTAAGGACCAAGACCGATTTGCAGAACGCATCGACGCAAAAAAGGCACAACTTACAAAAGGCCGTTGGAATTTAGAAAATGCATGGGTTTCATCGCCACTTGGCCAACCGCAATTTCACGAAAGACACAGCATCCGTACAAATTTGACCGTCACTAAGATTCAGGAAAGCTTTGCTTCCCCTGAAACAATGTCATCTTGGGATTTACCTGAATTCATTCGCACCATGGAAGCCGCCGGATTTTCCGGGCACCGACATCAATTACATTTTTATTCCCTATTATCTTATCCGTTTTTATTATGTGCCATGGTCTTAATTGCAGCGAGTTTCACGCTGCGTGTAAATCGGCGAACAGGCGCTAGTTTTGCAATTGTTGGCAGTGTCCTATTTTGTTTTATCATATACTTCATGTCCGACGTCGTGCAGGCACTCGGCATGTCAGCAACAATTCCCCCGGCGCTAGCAGCATGGACGCCAGCTTGCGTGTCTATCATGATCGGCCTCGCTATGTTGTTTCATCTGGAGGACGGATGATGCGCAAGCAGCTTACTAAATTAAGTTTATTATTATTTCTCGCATATTTTGTTTCAAACTTAGTCACAGACGCGTTAGCTCAGAGGCCAAGTGGTGGGCAACTGCAAAACCGCATCCAGAAATTTGAATCCCAACGCGGCAGCAAAGTCCTCATAACCGCAAATGAAGTTAGTTACGACAATGAGCTCGGCTCGATTATTGCCCGCGGCAATGTAGAAATTGTTCAAGAAAAGCGAATACTGAGAGCGGATTCAATTAGTTACAATCAAAAAACAGATACTGTAAGCGCGTCAGGCAATATCTCGCTACTGGAGCCATCCGGTGAGGTACTTTTTGCAGAATTCATTGAGCTTAAAGACCAGTTTAAAAATGGTGTAATTAAAGAAATGCGAATTCTGCTGACTGATAAAAGTCGATTTGCCGCCAGAGAAGCTACACGGCAAGACGGAGACCGCTTGGTTATGAATCGAGCAGTATATTCCCCTTGCGAAATCTGCAAAAAGGATCCACAGCGCGCTCCGCTCTGGCAGCTTAAAGCAGGACAGATCGTCCATCACCAGACAGATAAGGAAATCACGTACCGTAATGCCTTCCTTGAATTTTATGGCGTCCCTATAGCTTATACCCCGTATTTCTCCCATCCAGATCCAACTGTTCATCGACGCAGTGGTTTTCTCTCACCGAACTTCGGTTCAGGTGGCAACCTCGGTGGATTTATACAAACACCCTTTTACCTAGTAATAGATGAGGATAAAGACCTAACAGTTTCTCCTATTTATACACTTGATGAAGGCATTGTTTTTGATGGCGAGTATCGCCAAAGATTCACACAGGGCGAATTACGCCTTGCGGGAAGCGCTACTTCCGCAGATCGTCAAGAAGGAGACCCTTCCAATCCTCAGACCAAGCGAAACGAATTCAGGGGTCATTTAGAGGCATTTGGCCGATATGATATAAATAAAACCTGGCGCATTGGCATGGATATAGAGCGCGCCACAGACCGCACGTATCTCCGACGGTTTAATTTTTTCGAACCTAATGGCAACTCTTTGACCCAGCATGTGTTCTTGGAAGGATTCCGAAAACGCAATTACGCTGCACTAAATCTCTATGCTTTTCAAGATTTACGAACTTCATCCGAGGGGCAGACCGAGCAACCCTATATAGCTCCTTCGCTAGACTTTAATCACGTTGGAGAATCGGATCACTTTGGTGGGCGAGTAGGCCTTGATGCTAACTTTCGTCATCTAGGACGCAGCGATGGCCCTACGGGACAACGAATATATTTAACACCAGGCTATAAAATCTCAAGAACTGCAGATTTGGGGTTTGTGACATCGCTTTCAACAGACCTTAGAACGGATCTTTATCATTCCGATCAGACCTCAACTCCACGCGTGAATGCCGAAACGCAGGACGGTTTCGCATACCGCCTTATGCCACGCATGAAAGCTGATTGGAGATTGCCTCTTGTGCGAAACACAGATATCTCAACACAACTCATCGAGCCCATTGCGGGTTTCATAATAACTCGCAATGGGGGTAATACCACTGATATTCCTGACGAAGATAGCAAGGTCTTTGAATCAGACGATAGCAATCTTTTCAGCATGGATCGTTTGCCTGGATTGGACCGCGTTGAAAGCGGCCAGCGCGGAATCTATGGAATCAAATTCGGCTTGTTTGGACAGAATTTTGGCCGCAACACCGCTTTCATCGGTCAAACCTATCGATTTAATAATGATGATGAGTTGGTCACTAATCACAATATCAATCAAGGCTTTTCGGATATTGTCGGCCGCATCGACATAAACCCCCAAGAATATATAGATTTGCTTTACCGCTTTCGCGTTGAACACGGCACCTTCAAACCAAGGCGTAATGAGTTTACTTTTACGGTAGGCCCAAAAGCCTTCAAAATTTCCGGTGATTATATCTTTGTGGATAATGGAACCAGCAGTGGTTCGTTATCACGACGAGAGGAAATTAAAGCATCCGTCTCCTCACAAATCACACAATTTTGGTCAATTAGAGGATCAACGCATCGGGACTTGAATAAGGGTGGTGGATCTCTATCTCATTCGATAAGCTTGCGATACGAAGATGAGTGCTTCGACTTCGACCTTACCGGCACAAGAAGTTTCATTCGCGACGCCGACATTACTCCGTCGGATTCGCTTCTTTTCAGATTTATCTTTAAACATCTTGGGCAAGTGTCAACCAATGCAGGGTAAACCGATGGTGAACTCTGGGACAAAACAAAGCAAAATTAAAAACACGGTAGACTTAAAGTGTTTATCACACTGCTTTATCGCCGTAGCCGCGCTAATCCTAATTTTGATTTCATCGGCGCTTGCCAATGCTCAGCAAAAGCATGTGTTACGTATTCACGCAATTGTCAATGACGACGTGATTTCGTTTTATGACCTCATCCAGAGAATTCGATTAGTAATTCTCACAAGCTCAATAAACGATTCATTGGAAACGAGGCGACGGCTAGCACCACAGGTGCTGCGTACGATGATTGATGAAAAACTGCGTCTTCAGGAGGCCGAACGCCTTAACATCAAAATCTCATCAACTCTCGTCGATAGCAAAATTAGATTCCTCGAAGAACAAAATAAAATGCCGGTCGGCGCGCTCACAGAAGTCTTAGACCGAGCAGGCATAGATCAGAATTCGCTTAGGATTAAAATACGAGGTGAAATTGCCTGGCAAAAAATTGTAAAGCGTCGCCTTTTAAGAAAAGTATACATAAGTAATGATCAGGTTGAAGAGGAGTTAGACCGACTCAAATCAATTCAGCATTTACCACAGTATCAGGTTTCGGAAATCTTTCTGTCTGTCGATAATCCCGACCAGGAATCACAAGTCGTAGAGCTAGCAAATCGACTAATCGGCCAATTAGACGCAGGCGCAAAGTTTTCTCTCTTAGCTCGCGAATTCTCACAAAGCGCCAGCGCAGCTGTTGACGGTGACCTTGGTATTGTTTCTAAAGGACAACTAGATAGCGAAATCGAGAGGGCTATCGAAGGGCTGTCTCCCGGAGAACTTGCTGGGCCTATACGAACCCTATCGGGTTTTTACATCTTAAAGTTACATAACCGAGTAATTCCCGCCCAAGTAACGGCAGAAGTAGATAAACGCGCAGAGATATCGCAAGTACTGTTGCCACTGAAACCAAATTCCGTCCCTAACGAGATTCAAGCACAAATACGTTTCGCACAGAGAATTAAAGCAGAATCCAAAAACTGCAAGCAACTCGAAGAAACCGGCAGGACTCTCAAAACCCCTCAATCTGGAAGCTTAGGAGATATTAATATCGCGACTTTGCCCGATCCTATTAAAAAAGCTATCGATACCCTACCCGAAAATAAGGTAACAGCGCCTATTCGAGTAGCAGAAGGCTTGTTGTTGATGATGGTTTGCAAATGGACAACCAAAAATCGCAGCCTACCCAGCCAGAAGGATATTCGCGAACGGCTAGGCGATAAACGTCTCAACCTTCTTATGCAACGCTATATGCGCGACCTACGGCGTACAGCATTTATTGATCTGCGCGGATAATGGAAGTCGTGTCACCTATAGCACTTACCATGGGTGAGCCAGCCGGAATTGGTGGCGAAATTGCCATAAAGGCATGGGCGGGCCAAGAAGCGATGAAAGTGCCCATATTTTTTATAATTGATTACCAGAAGCGCCTCAAACGCTTATCAAACGCTTTAAATTGGCCCTTAGAAATTATTGCAATTAGTACCCCAGAAGAAGCATCAGACGCTTTTCGCCACGGCCTCCCGGTTTTGGAACAAACATTGCCCGGCTCCATAACACCGGGCCAGCCGGATCCAACAAACGCACCCTCTATCATTTCTTCAATCGATACAGCAATTTCATTTGTTCAGTCCGGCGCCGCGGGGGCTATCGTAACCAATCCTATTCATAAAAGTACATTATACGATGCCGGCTTTGAATATCCTGGTCATACTGAATATCTAGCAACAAAAGCTAGCAGCCTTCGCTCCGTTATGATGCTAGCCTGCGACGAGCTCAGAGCTGTTCCAGTTACCACGCATTTATCCCTAGAAAAAGCAATCAAAGCGCTCAATACTCAAGACATCGTCGAAGTTACTAGAATTACAGCGCGAGCATTACAGACCGATTTTGGTATCCAGAACCCCCACCTTATGGTCGCTGCTTTGAATCCACACGCTGGCGAGAATGGCGCTTTAGGATGCGAAGAAATTGAAGTAATTTTACCCGCGGTCAACAAATTGAAGTTGGAAGGTTACAGTGTTACCGGGCCCGCCCCCGCCGATACGCTTTTTCATCCTCGGGCGCGCGAAGCCTATGATGCGGTCATTTGTATGTACCACGATCAGGCTCTCATACCTCTAAAAACGATTAATTTTTCTGGCGGGGTGAACATCACCATGGGTCTACCTTTTGTAAGAACATCCCCAGATCACGGTACAGCATTTGAAATTGCTGGCATGGGCGTGGCAGATGAAACGAGCTTGGTTAAAGCTTTAAAGACTGCCGCAAAGATTGCAGCACGCCGAGATAGCATAGGAAAACGTCCGGAATCGCAGCGTGCCTAGAACATCGAGTGCCGTCAAACTGCCACCCTTAAGCGAGATTATTGCCAATAACCAGCTGTCGGCCCAAAAAACGCTCGGACAACACTTCTTACTAGACCTAAACCTAACCGATCGGATCGCACGCAGCGCTGGAAATCTTGCCGACGCTACGGTTATTGAAGTCGGCCCCGGCCCCGGGGGCCTCACCCGGTCGCTCCTAAAGACCGAAACTAATTCCGTTATTGTCATTGAGCGGGATCCCCGGTGTATAAATGCCCTGGCACCGCTTAAAGAGATATACCCCAACCGATTAGTGATTATCGAAGGAGATGCGCTAAAATTAGACTTGTCTGCGATCGGATCGAAGCCACGCCACGTTGTCGCCAATTTGCCCTATAACGTTGGCACTGCGCTTTTAATACGTTGGTTGGGACAAGTAGAATCTTTTTCAAGCCTAACACTTATGTTTCAACGCGAGGTCGCAGACCGCATCGTAGCGAACCCTGGAACGAAATCCTACGGTCGTCTGAGCGTACTCTGCAACTGGCTTTGCAATACAGATTTATTGTTTGGGATACCAGCACGCGCCTTTACCCCTCCGCCAAAAGTTGATTCCGCTTTAGTAAAACTAACGCCATACCAAACACTGCCGTGCGAAGCAGATCAGGAAGCTTTGGAAGAGATTACGCGAGCGGCTTTTGGACAGCGCCGCAAAATGATGCGTAGCGCATTAAGACAGCTAGACGTAGATGCAAATACATTATTAACCGAAGCCGAAATACTCCCAACGCGACGAGCAGAAGAACTCACAATCGAGGAATTCGGGGCACTTGCGAAGGGTCTCAACCGTCTTCGCAGAGCCTCTTAACGAAGTTACTCATTCCCACAGCACGACGACGCTTCAGTCGCTCAGCAGTAAGAATTGACATAACCCGCATGACGCTCTCGCCCAAGAGGTTATTAATAATGATATAATCATATTCAGCGTAGTGACTTAACTCAGATGCAGCCTTACTCATTCTGCGTGCAACTTCCTCAGGGGTATCTTGCGCCCGCCTATTAAGGCGACGCTCTAGTTCGCTATGACTAGGTGGCAAAATAAACACGCTCACAACGTCGTCAGGCGCCTTCTCTGCCAATTGTTGCGTGCCCTGCCAATCAATATCGAATAATATATCCATTCCTTCAGCCAAGGCCGCCATTACCGGTTCCGCAGGAGTTCCATAATAATTATCGAACACTTTGGCGCTTTCTAGGAACTCTTGCTGGTTACGTTTAATATTGAATTCAGTCTTATCGACAAAATGGTAGTCGACACCGGACACTTCACCAGGTCGCTTTGGCCTTGTTGTAGTTGAAACTGACATAGAGATTTTATCATCGCGTGACAACAATTCACGAGCAATCGTCGTCTTTCCGGCTCCGGACGGGGAGGATAAGACGAGCATCACCCCCCGACGCTCCAACATTAAATCGTCAACCAAGAACTCTACTCCACATTCTGCACCTGTTCACGAAATTGCTCTATCAAAGCTTTCAGTTCAAGGCCGTGTTTAGTCAACGCATTATCGTTTGATTTTGAACAGACAGTATTGGCCTCCCGATTTAGCTCTTGGCACAAAAAATCTAATCTGCGGCCGACAGCACCGCCCTCGTTAAGCAGATCACGAGCCGCAGAAATATGGGCCCTAAGGCGATCAAGCTCCTCAGTGATATCGCTCTTAACCGATAAAATTGCTAACTCCTGCGCCAAGCGATCTTCTGTAACAGGAGGCTTTGCCTCCAACATTTCTTGGAGCTGTATTAGTAGCCTTTGTTTCCGCGAATCCGGTCGTAATAATTCGACCGATGCGGCATTTCTCAAACAATTCTCGATTTCGTCCAGCTGTGCGGATAGGATTAAATGAAGTTTATCACCTTCCAATTGGCGGTTTAGTAATAGCGCATCCAAAGCCTCATCTAGGCATCTCAAAATAGATGCATGCCGCTGGGCTTGATCAGTCTCGCTTTCCGCTTCATCAACCTTATCGACTACACCACGGATGTTAAGCAATGTTTCAATATTCGCTACACCGTCATCAGAGTGCTCCCTCGCCACTTCAAGAAGCTGCTCTAGTAATTTATGATTTACCCGATACTTGGTTTCCTCTTCACCGATCGACGCTCGGTTTAGGTTTAGTACCATATTGACCGAACCGCGTTTGAAACGACTAGATGCTGCTTGACGGGACGGCAACTCGAGCCTGTCATGACCACTGGGCATCCGCACCCTCAGGTCAAGCGCTTTACTATTTACACTTTTAGTTTCCCAACTCCACCGCCAATCAGCATATTCCCCATCAGCGCGGGCAAACCCTGTCATACTAGAGACGACCAAGTTTTTTATCCTTTAGGTGATTTTTCAATTATGCGCAGACTATAGCAATAGGCAGAAAGGTCCAGAATTCAGAGCACAAAGCGCCCCATTTTTGATATGATAGCATGATGTTATTGCCAAGATCCGTACTTATCACCGGCGCCTCTAGTGGCATTGGCCGAGCACTCGCCTTGGCCTATGCCAAACCAGGCGTCCATCTGGCTTTGAGCGGTCGCAACGAGAAGCGTCTCAAAAGTATCGTTCAGGCTTGCGCAGATGCTGGCAGCAGCGTTAATTGCGAAATTCTCGACGTCACAAATAAAGACGATATGAGGACCTGGGTTACAGACGTGGATAACAACGAGCCGCTTGATTTGGTCATCGCAAATGCCGGCGTTTCTGGGGGCACAGGTGGTAGCGGTGAAACGGAAAATCAGACGCGTATGATCTTCGAAACAAATATAAATGGCATCTTCAACACTGTTTTCCCGGCAGCAGACCTAATGCGCGCGCGCAAAAATGGACAAATCGCGCTAGTGAGTTCTTTAGCTAGCTTTCGGGGCTTCGTGGGCGCTCCAGCCTATAGTGCATCAAAAGCAGCCGTTAGAACCTATGGCGAAGCGTTACGTGGCTTACTTCAAGGTGACGGTATTGGCGTATCTGTGATCTGCCCGGGGTTCGTAGAGAGCCGCATGACAGCAGGAAATAAATACAAAATGCCGTTCTTAATGACCGCCGAGCGTGCAGCTGCGATCATCCAACGGGGAGTGGCTCATAATAAAGCCCGCATAGCATTTCCATTTCCAATATATTTTTTAAGCTGGTTTCTAGGTAGCCTGCCACCAGGTTTAACCGACCCATTGTTTCGAATTCTGCCTAAAAAAAATAGCGTGACAGGAATTTAGAAAAAGAAAAACATCGTCACGACAAAATTCTCGCGTATCACAATAACTATCGCATTAGAAAATTAAAAAAGACAAAATAAAACGAAAATCCCATTCTCTTTTGTCTCACACAGTCCAGCTACAAATTAAACGAATCAATCTCTTCGTCGGTTGGGAAATGGCCTACCTCGTGGATCACGAATTTTTGCACTCCATTGACAGTCACATTAAATATGCCGCCGTCTCCCTTTTCCATCGCCACATTGGCACTGAATTTATCTACGAGCCTATCTCTCACACGGAGAGCTTCTTTTTCATAGCCTCAACCTCCGCAATAAAGAATATGAACGTCCATTTGCACCATCCATTTGATTTTTTCTGCCGGATTGTCGCCATTGAGCTATCGGGCGTCAACCCATTTGCAAGTACCCGCGAAAGATGGAAAATGGTATTGATAAAAGAAACTATATTGCTCTTGAGGAGGATCCTATGGAGACCGCTGCAAAAAATACCGATATTACCGTCGGCTTGACCGAACAACTTGCCGCTTGGGGGAGCCAACTTACATTAGAGCAAATTCCTGAAGCAGCCATCATCAACGCCAAGCAATGTTTATTAGATTGGCTGGGCGTCACGCTAGCCGGTGCTCAAGACGAGTTGACGCGCATTCTCCACGAGACAGCGGACGCGGAAGGCCTAGGCGATACCGCAACGCTGATCGGACGCAACGCAAAAGGAACCGCAAGCCAAGCTGCACTTATTAACGGTGCAGCAGGACATGCACTTGATTATGACGACGTAGTCCGTATTTTTCGCGGCCATCCAACTGCCCCGGTGGCACCGGCAGTAATAGCAATTGCCGAACGCGACGGGTTGAATGGCAAGGATTTATTGTTGGGGCTTGCTGCTGGAATCGAGGTGGAATCACGAATAGGCGGTTATATGGGTGACCCGCATTATTTGAAAGGTTGGCATGCAACGGCCACCATTGGCCATTTTGGAGCTGCCGCAGGAACGGCACGCCTACAAGGACTGGATGCAGAAACCACCGCGTTCGCTTTCGGTATCGCTGGAACTCAGGCCGCCGGCCTAAAAGCCAATTTTGGCACCATGTGCAAACCACTGCACGCAGGTAAAGCTGCAATGAATGGCTTGATGGCCACCGAATGGGCAAAACGTGGATTTAATTCGCGCCCGGATATCGTGGAACGCGATAATGGTTTCGCTAAGAATTTCGATGGTACGTGCGATATCGATATCGCTTTGAATGGGCTTGGTGAGGAGTTCCACCTGAATAACCTTCTATTTAAGTACCATGCGGCTTGTTACGGAGTGCATTCACCGATTGAATCCGCCAAACGCATAGCAGCCAATCCTGCTTTTGACTCCAAGAAAGTAGAAAAGATCGAAGTGCATCACGCCAGCCGTCTCAAAGGTATGTGCGATCAAGCAGAACCATCAACTGGACTCGAAATCAAATTCAGTCTCTATATGACGGTTGCTATGGCCATAGCAGGCGAAGATACAGGCAGCCTCGAAGTCTATAGCGCAGAAAATGCAGTTCGTGAGGATTTGGTGAAGCTCCGCAACGCAGTCGTTCTAGTTGCGGAAGACGACTTTACTCCAAATCAATCGGAAGTAATCGTTCATCAAAACGATGGTACTGTTCTGCGTGAGACCGACGATTTGGCTATTCCCAATCGTGACTTGGACAACCAATGGGATAAACTGGAACGCAAATTTCGGGCTCTTGCCGTTCCGTTGATAGGTGAAAGCAAAACCAAAGCTGTCATATCAGCTGTAAAAGATCTGGAGAGCCAAGACGAGGTGAGTGATATAATAAACCTATTAGCGAATACGAATGGCTAAATTTATCGAACTTTAACGGCCCACGCATAAAATATAGCGGGGGCTATATTGGATATTTGAGCTGATAATTTAGTAATTCACCCTTATACTTAAAATTTACTTTGCAGCATCTAATATTACTAATACATAAATTTGATGTATTCGTTTAATAATTGCCTCTTTCTGTTTGCAAAACATGCCTATTATGTTAAATATTCGCCCAATTAGTCTTGTGAAATATTTTTTTCGCTTGCGCAGAAATAATAAATAAAAAAACCAACCTATAGGTTTATGTTGGTACATGGAGCAGAACGTGTCGGCAGAGAATGGCTCTGACGAAGTTGAATTAACGCAAAGCCGCGTTCAGCATGCGCTTGCCATGACGGTTGCCGTCGGGTTTAGCGCGGCCTTTATTTTCGTAGCTTTTCCGGAAATTGATCTGGGGATCTCCAAATTTTTCTTTGTAGAACCGACAATCTTTGCTCTCACACATTCCGATGACAGGCTCCAAATTATCGGATTTATACGCCAGGCTGGATTCTTCATCACCCGTGTGACTATGATCGGACTACTTGCCCTTCTCGTTTTGTCTCTTTTGCTACGTTATTCCCCACTCCGCCATTACCGAAAAAAGCTAATATACATTTTCCTTTGTTTCGCGATTGCGCCAGGTATTTTGGTAAGCGTCGTGTTGAAGGAAAACTGGGGTCGGGCACGACCGTCGCATATCGTCGAATTCGGGGGCAAAATGCAGTATACTCCTCCCATGGTGCGTGCTGACCAATGTGCCGGCAATTGCTCTTTTCCCTCCGGTGAAGCAGCATTTGCCTTCTGCTTCCTGGCTTTTGCACTAATGGCGCGTAGGCGCAAGTTTTGGATCAAAGTAGCCTTAGCCTATGGTACGTTTTTCGCGTGCCTTAGAGTATCTGAGGGCGGCCATTTCGCCAGCGACGTTGCATTCTCTGCTTTAATATCCGTCCTCACCTGTCTTTTGCTTTACCGCTATATGATCGAGCGCGCCTATGGGTATCCTGTGCATGCTGACTGGATAAATCGCCACACCGAACCAGCGATCGGTGCTCTCAAAAAAATTTGGACACGGTTAACCGCTGCTCGTACAACGGTTAATGTAAACTGGCAGCATCCGCGCCAGGAAGAAGCCGTAACCACTTTTAATCCAGCAAATGACACTGGCGACCAAAACGATAGAAAAAGCCTAGCCACAGTGGGTAAAAGTGGAATCGTTCAATTTCGTCCGGTTAGAAAAAACTAGTCACCCGCAGCAGTTTTGCCTCAAGAAAATAGGAAAAGACGATGAAAAACTGGCACCGTAAAACAAGTCTAGGAATGGCCCTTGGGCTGATAATATTAGCACAATTGACTGCGCCCTCCTCGGCTCGCGCCCAAGACCCCGCGGTCTATTATATTGCCGGAGCCGCGTTAGCCACCGTTTTACCTGGTTTCGTATTTGACTTACCCCAACCCGATGCAAACCGCTCCTATGTGAAAATGAGCGGTGGATATTTCGATGCGGTCGACGACGAACAAACGGCCCTTGACTTTTCACTCGAGTATCAACCCGGCTTTACCTGGTATCGCATCAAACCTCTCTTCGGCGTTGCAGGCAACACGGACGGGTCTTTTTATGGCTGGCTTGCCGCTGCTCATGATTTTCATCTTACCAAACGGTTAGTTGTGAACTTCAATATAGGGCCCGCACTATATATTGTCGGCGAAAAAGGCAAAAACTTAGGCAGCTCTGCCGTACTTCGGTCAGGCTTTGAAGCAGGTTACCGTTTTAATGGCGGCACCAGGCTAACCGGCAGCTTTCATCATATGTCTCACGGCAAATTTCTGAATAGTGACCTTAATCCTGGCACCGAAACCATTGCAGTGAATTTAAGCTGGCCTTTGAATTAGTACCTAATCGCATGCTCTGTTAAGTTCCAGGGACCTCTATTTCGATGAAGGGGGCATATTGCTGGCCCGCGTGACTATCTGAATCCTTTATATCACCCTGAAAATTAGGCCGTGGGATAGAGATTTTAAATGCGTAGCAATTATCCACTTCAAAAAACTGCACTTGGTTTTCGGACATGTTATAAATTTTTGATACCATCTGACGATTCAGAATGCCTGATGACTTGACTGTGTCGTAGGTTTTTTGATCCGCAAACATTATGTCTATGGTCATCACAAAGGGCCCGGCATTTTTCGACCGAACAAGCTTTGCTAGTTCTCCTATTGTTGCCATACGCCCGACTCCTAATTCACGTTCATATATTCGATCGGGAACATCTCGTAAGGATCATCAGGCTCAACCACATGGTTCACATTGAAGCGATAGACCGCGCCACGCTCAATATGGGCAGGACTATATGTACAGGCCAACCCTGTTATTAAACCACTCCATTCAGGAATTGGCTCGTGTAGTATTTTGTGACGAGCCACAGTCGCAATTGACGTTGCAATTTCTTGGGTCGCTGCGGTTGCTTCCAATATGAGACATACCTCATGGGACGTGAGTTCCTTCTGCGGCTCAAGCGGCCCCATAACTCCGTCCCGACCATAAACACGAATATTAAATACATAATCGTCGCGCGAAATTGTATCTCCATATATATCATTGATGCGCTTATGAATATTTTCTTCACCAGTTGCCAACCAGCGATCAAGCTGGCGCAGAATATATGGGTCGCGCACACCACCAATGACAATAGTCTGGTAGCCAACTTTCTCCGCACCTTCTAGTTTGATAGTATATTTTGGTGCAGGTTCAAACCCCGATTGAGATACCCTTACCCGACGATCATCTAGTGCTTCGTATCTGGACGTAGAAAGATCCATAGTGCCATTTGATTCTACCAATCGAAACGGGTCAGAATTTTCATATAGACTGTGGGATGCAACACTTTGTGGTGTACATCGGAGATCGTCATCTAACGGTTCGACATCGAAATGATCGCCGCGACAAGTAGCGAACAAACTATCGGCAGTTTTACGTTGTTCAACCGAAGCCGCACCACATTCAAGAATTTTCGCCGCGTGCCAGGCAATACCCGCTGGAATACCTTCGCGCACAGGAATGCCTGCATATATCGCACAATCGCTAGACCGACCTGTAAGCACTACCTCTGCGCCGTTGTCGAGTGCTTTCAGGAACGGTTCCTCGCCCATCATACCAACAATACGCTCAGATTTTTCGATGGTCTCTTCGTCAAAAGCCGGCGCCGGATCTAGTGGCTTGATGCGTCCTTCTCTCAGCCGTTTCTTGAGATACTCTTTGTCCTGCTCCGCATGAATAATCGCGAGCGGGAATTTGAGATTTTCCTCAGCGGCGATCTCCATTAAGATTTCTTTGGCTATAGCAACATGAGGATGCCCACCGGATGTACCAGCTGTTCCAAGCAACAACGGTATTTTGGCTTTCCGCGCCGCCAACAACATTAGTCGCATATCACGCTTAATCGAAGAACGTCCAAAGGAAGTTTCTCCTGAGCCGAGAGGATAAGGGCCAGGGTCAGTAGAACCACCATCGCAACCAATAAAGTGAGGTTTCTTACCCATACCCTCTTCTAAGGATTCTGCGCGAAACCCAGCACCGCAAACACCGGAACCTGCGAGAATGCGTACTTCATCTGCTGAAGCCATTAAATCTTTCCTCCAACGCTATTATCGACAACATCGCTTTCCACATTTAAACGAAATCTAATTCATTGACTAGGTAGCGTCGTGCATCTGTCGTGGAAAGTAGCTTTTATACCTAAACTAGGGCCAAGCTTGATGAGCTGCGAAAACTCAGCTCTTTGGCAAGGAAAGAGACAAAAACAGGGAAAGTAAGAAGTCTAATAACTGGCACTCTTAGGCTCAGCAAACTTCTGCAAACAATGAGCTAGGGCTAAGCCTTTATTATCAAAAAACAGAGGCCTCAAAACCACCATATTAAATGCAAAGTCATAATAAAAAGACAAAAAGCATACGGGCAATTCGTTGGCATGCTTACTGCGAGTGCCATTGACGATAAATTAATAATAGCAGCTAATGCGGCATATGAATGCCGCCATTTAAGTGAAGGGTCTGGCCAGAAATATAGTGCCCAAAAGGGCCTACCAGAAACCGAACAGCATCTGCCATATCTTGCGGAGTACCGCGGCGACCGATGGGAATAGTATCGGAAATCTTGGGTACCGCCAATTCACCAGACCCGCCTGCGCGATCGGTATCAAATGGCCCTACAACTGCGATATTACAGTTAATATTATTTTCACCGAGATCACGCGCCATACCGCGCAACATGCCAGCTTGGGCGTCTTTAACCGCAGGAGATTTTGCAGCCGCAGCAGTATAAGATTGCATACCATGAATACCAACCACAGAGCCGCCGCCACGTTCAATCATTGAAGGCACGCAGGCCATCGATAGCCGCAATCCACCATCCACAGCGACAGCGAACGTTTGGCGCCAATTTTTAAAGGTGCGTTCAGGAAAGCCCACGTCAATGCGAATAGCGGCGTTAAGAATTAAAATATCGATACCACCAAACGCCGCAATAGTCTCATTGGCCAGACGATCCACGCCATCTTGCTTAGTAATATCCGCTAGCACAGAAATCGCGCTTCCGCCGGATTTATTTATGCCGTCGGCAACCTTATCACACAGATTTTGAGCTTTAACTGCGTTGATTGTCACCGACGCACCTGCACGCGCCAATTCCTCGGCCGTCGCTCGCCCAATATTGCGAGCACTACCCGTTATAATCGCTACTTTCCCTTTGAGTTCCCTATTTCGATCCGTCATCTATACCATTTCACGATAGGTTATAGCAGCACATTAGCTATTCATTGGCAGCATCTTGCAAAAACCGGCCGGTCGGCGCTATTTCCGCAACCGTACCACCCGGCGCACGAAATTTGACCGGAATAACGCCATGGTCAGTGATGATCTCATACCCACGCTCCTTGAGTTCAGCAATACCTTTTTCCAAGTCATCGACTTCAAAGCCAATATGATGAATGCACGGCTTCTCCCCCGCAGCCAGTGCCTCTTTGGTCTTACTGCCTTTGTCATATTGCAAGATGGACAAATCGATATGACCGTCAGTCAAGTGACAGGAAAAATGTTCGCGATGATGCTCACTACGAACTTCGGTCATCCCCAATACGCCCTCATAGAAATCTCTAGCCTCTTTCATGTCATCGACACGAACGGCGATATGGGCAATACGCATGTTACTCATTACTTACCTCCTTATTTTTAGTGGGGCATCATAGCAGCGCCGTTAACCTGTATGGTTTGTCCAGAGATATAACGTGAATAGGGGCCCACTAGAAAGCGCACTAAATTGGCCATATCCTGGGGTGTACCGTTTCGTCCCATTGGCACATCAAGATTTGTACGAGCGGGCTCAACCTCGCCTGAACTCCCTGTCCGTTCGGTCTCAAAACGACCAACCACCGCCACATTGCACGTTATATCATGCTTACCGAGATCACGGGCCATGCCACGGATCATGCCGGCCATGCCGCATTTTACTGCAGATTTATGAGCACCGAGAGGTCCCGCCGTATAGGAACTCATACCGTGTATACCGACCACCGAGCCGCCACCGCGGGCTATGATGTGCGGCACGCAAGCCATGGACATCCTAAAACCGCCATCAAGCGCTACTTCACGGAGCTTTATCCACTCGTCCATAGTAAGTTCGGTAAAATGCGATTTAGTACGAATCGCGGCGTTGTTAATCAGGATATCAATGCCGCCGAAGGCGTCGACGGTGGTTTTCGTCATACGATCCACATCTTCTTGCTTAGTAATATCGGCCAACACAGGAATCGCTTTACCACCAGCTTCCTCAATTTCACCAGCTACCTCATCACACAGGTCTTTAGCGCTCACCGCATTGATTACAACGGCCGCACCTGCATCTGCGAGTTCCATCGCAGTACGGCGACCAATATTACGCGCACTACCGGTGACAATAGCAACCTTACCTTCAAGTTCTTTATTCCGGTCCATATTGGCCCCTCCCTTTATTTTCAACATACGCTAGAATGGGTGATGAATAAAAATAAAAGCAATAGTTTCGAGGGAACAGTCTATGAATTTAAGAATAGCAATGGTAGGTGCTGGCGGTGTCGGGGGTATGTGTGCTGGCCATATGGTGCGTAATGGCGAAGACGTAACATTCATTGACCCTTGGCCCGACCATGTAGATAAAATGAACAAATCCGGCCTGGAACTCCGTGGCGTTACCGAAGCTGAATCATACAATGTGCCGGTTAAAGCCATCCACATCACGGAAGTTCAAAATACGCCAAAAGAGGGCCCCTTCGATATTGCCTTCATTTCCACTAAATCGTACGACACAATTTGGGCCACAAGCCTCATCGCACCTTATCTTTCCGAACTGGGCTTCGTTGTCTCCCTTCAAAATGCCCTCAATGAGGAACGCGTGGCTAGCGTCGTTGGCCCCGAACGGACGCTAGGTTGCATAGCAAGCGGTATTGGCGTGGAGTTAGAAAAACCGGCCCATATACAGCGCAACGTCCCTATTCGTGGCAATACCTATCCAGTCTTCCGCGTAGGTGAATTACACGGACGTATCACCAAACGTGCTGAACAAGTGGCTCAACTAATGTCCTATACAGATGGCTCGAAAGTCACTGACAATCTTTGGGGCGAACGCTGGTCAAAACTGTGCATCAATTCCAGCCATAACGGCCTGGCTGCCTGCACTGGACTAAACGGAAATGGCATGGCGATCAACGAAGATGCGCGGGACGCTCAAATCAAAATATGCGGCGAAACATCACGCATTGCCCTGGCGCTTGGATATGTGTTGGAAAACCGTAAAAGCACAGAACCCCAACAATGGATTGCCGCCGCCGCTGGTGACAAGACGGCACTTCAAGAAGTGGAGGACTTCCTGATCGAGGAGACTAAAACCCGCGGCGAGGGGCAACGCCCTTCTATGGGCCAAGACATGGCTAAGGGTCGCAAAACAGAAATTGGTGAAATGAATGGTTATGTCTGTGAAAAGGCAGCAGAAGTTGGACTTGCCGCGCCATATAACGCCAAAATGGTTGATCTGGTCCGGCGCTGTGAACGAGGAGCGTTGAAGCCCACGCCATCAAATGTAGTTGACTATTGAGGCAGCACCGCGAAGAGGCGGGCAGCCAGTGCATCGGCGCTCTTAAACGCCCCTTCGACCCGACCCTTGATGCACCAGTCGCCGCATGCGGCTAACTGAGCCTCCGGATCAAATAGACAATCTAAACCGAGCGGTACCGCGATACTCGCATATTGCCACCGAAATAATTCGCAGTGTTTTGCAGAAGTAATGTCGATACCAGTCAAGTTTTTCAGCTCATTACTAAGCATAACCTCAATATTCTCCGAAGCGCATTCCAGATGCTCCTCCGTCCATTCTCCCGAGCATTGAACAAGGAGGCTTGGCCCGCCTTCTCGGCCATACTTGTGACTATTGACTGCCATCCAGCCAATCGGGGAATTTCGTACAAATGCCCCTTGCCAACTAACAGGTACAGCGTCCTCAAAACCCAGCATAAGAGAATAACAACCGCGCAACCGAACGTGATCGAATGTAATACCGTCCGCAAAAAATTCAGGTGCCCAAGAAAGGCTATGATGAGGAGGTGCAGCCGAGACTATCCAATCGAATTCTTCTAAGAAATCACCATTTGCTTTAACGGGCTGCCAAGCATTCTTTTTCCGCTTACAAGATACAATCTCCGTATCTATAGTAACCGAAATTTCTTCTGCCAAATGAGCACACAACGCCTCCATCCCAGGGGACGCCACATAAATTGTCTCTTCACGAGGCTCAACGATTGCTTCGCGCCCTATTTCGAGCGTAACAATATGCGGATCCCAGGGCACGACAATGCCATGTTGCAATGCTGGTTCTAGAAACTTGCGGAAAGCTTCGCTACGAATTGTAAAATATTGCGCGCCATGATCAAACTCAAAGCCACCACTCCGGATAGTTGATAGTCTACCGCCGACAACATTGCTCTTCTCAAACACCTTCACCTGTGCCTTAGAACGCAACCGACAAGCAAGCGTAAGGCCAGCTAAACCTGCACCAATGATCGCAATTCGGACAGTCACTAATCGACCGCTCTATAGGTTAAGATAGGCGCCTCCATTAGAATGTACGGTCTGACCGGTAATATAGCTTGCACCGGGGCCGACCAAAAAGCGGATTAGGTTGGCCATATCTTGCGGCAACCCTTTACGCCCTAGCGGAACCTTTATATCCGTCGCCGAGCGCTGTGGTGCCGATGAAGGGTTGCGTTCTCGTACCGTCTCATAATGGCCGACGACCACCTGATTAGCACGGATATTATACTCAGCCAAATCCAGCGCTAAACCACGGATGAACGCGTTAAGGCCCATTTTAGCTGCCATAACATGGCTTCGGCCCTTTACGCCCATGAGTGACGTCATACCGCCAACACCTATAAAACTGCCACCACCACGCTCAATCATTGATGACATCGTCGCCTTAGCAAGATGAAAACAGCCATTAATTGAAAGATCAATGATATGACTGAATGTTTCGTAATCCATTTCTGAGAAAGATTGGTTACTGCGTACTGCGGCATTATGAACGACGATATCGATGCCACCGAATGCTTCTATTATCGCCGCAGCCATAGCCCCAACCTGTTGCGGGTCCCTTACATCGGCCATGACTACGATCGCCTCGCCACCAGCAGCGTTAATACCATCGGCCACCTCTTCACAAAGGTCTTTTGCTTGTAGCGAATTGATCACTACAGACGCTCCAGCTCTGGCCAGTTCCTCAACAGTAGCACGACCGATATTCCGTGCGCTGCCAGTAACTAGGGCAACTTTACCATCCAATTCGTCCTGCATATTAACCATTATTGTTTCCCTTAAACGCAATTTAACCATTACTAGAATCAACAATAACCAAAAATAAGTTTTCCGTTAAAACGGCTCTTTTAGAGCGGTCATTTCGACATGCCCCACTATCAATCACTTCAGCCAACTTTTATGGGATTGTTAACTCACCTTAAATCAAATTGGCTCGCTTGCGACATACGTCGGCCCCTTTCCCCAAAACTGCATTCGTATATGATAAGAGTTAACAATCCAATAATGCGTAACCCAGTGGGAGAGAATCATGGGCAAAAAAATTGTATTCGTCGGCGCGGGCGCGGTCGGCTGTAAAGTAGGCGGCCATATGCTTGCCAACGGCGAAGACGTGACGTTCATCGACGGTTGGCCTGAACATGTAAATAAAATCAATTCGGATGGGCTCTATATGACAGGCAATACTCCGGAAGAGGAAATAACCGTCAAAGGACGCGCTTTACATTTAACGGACGTACAGAAGCTCGCTAACGAAGAGCCCGTTGATATCGCTTTTGTTAGTATGAAGAGCTACGATACTCAGTGGGCGACACAACTGATCAAGCCGTATTTAGCTCCCGACGGATTCATCGTTTCTCTTCAAAACTGTATGAACGAAGAATTCATCGCTGCCATCGTGGGTTGGGGCAAGGTGATAGGTACGATCGCTGCCAAAATTTCTGTACAAATGCCAGGACCGGCGCATGTCCATCGTAATGGCCCTATAATGGGTGATAGCCATACAGTTTTCCGCGTTGGTGAACCGCATGGACGCGTTACTCCGCGGGCCGAGGAAGTTGCAAGGATGTGTGGTTACTGCGACAGTTATATGGTCACCACTAATCTTTGGGGCGAACGCTGGACAAAGCTTGTAATGAACGCGAGTTCCAACCCAATGTCTGCAGCTTCAGGACTTTCCTCTACGGATATTTCCCAAGACGCAGATCTGCGCGCAGTTAAGATTCACCTGGCAGCCGAGGCTATCGAAGTTGGCCGCGCTGCAGGCTTCAATCTTGAAAAGCTTCACGGCATCGACTGCGGCGAATGGCTAAAGGCAGTGAGTGGTGATAAAGCAGCCTATAAGAAAATTGAAGACGATTACATTGCTATGGGTAAAAAAGGTAATCCGGACGGTAGGCCTTCAATGGGCCAGGACATGCAAAAAGGTCGCCGCACAGAGATAGACTTTATGAACGGCCTTGTCTGCATGAAGGGCAAAGAACTTGGTATTCTTACACCGGTCAATGATGGGATCGTTGAAGCAGTCAAAATGGCTGAAAAAGATGGGTCCAAAGCAAGCCCAGAACTCGTAAAGGGGCTAATACCATAATACCAAAGAAACTACCTTTTCTTACCTTCATAGAAAAGGCTGGCGTATCGAAGTAGAACGCCAGCCTTTTAAATGGGCAGTTAATCAAGGTTTTAACTTCCGATTTGCCTTGCGTCTTTGCTCAATTTTCCGCCATTCACGGACCGCTTTATTATGCTCCCTAAGCGTGTCAGAAAATTTATGCCCGCCACTGCCGTCGGCTACAAAAAATAGGGAAGATGTTTTCTCCGGATTTAGGACAGCATCAATAGCAGCGCGGCCTGGGTTACAGATCGGACCTGGTGGTAAGCCATGAACACGATAGGTATTATAGGGATGGACCTGACGAAGATCTGATTTTCTGAGCCCACGTCCCAGCTTACGCTTTCCGCCGGTTATGGAAAAGACCACAGTCGGGTCAGACTCGAGCTTCATATTTTTATTGAGACGGTTGATAAACACTCCGGCCACGCGGCGACGTTCCCTCGCTAGCCCGGTTTCCTTTTCCACTATGGATGCGAGTATTAGCGCCTCTTTCTTTGATGTTATCGGCAAATTTGGTGCTCGTTTTGCCCATAATGCGTCAAGCGTTCGTTGCATTTCCAGTGCCATTCGATCGACAATAGTCTGACGTTTTTCTCCAAACGCGAAATAATAAGTATCTGGCAACAAACTTCCTTCATCGGGTACTGGGAATAAAGCCCCCTCGAGACCATCCGTACCCTCTAAAGTTTTAATTATCTGCGATACAGTCAATCCCTCGGCAATAGTGACTCGTCGATTGATCAATTGCCCTTTACGCAATAAATCGATGACGTGGCCAATACTTACGCCTGGTCGGAACTTGTACTCACCAGATCGCAATTCCCTATGTACCCCTTGCAAACGAACCGCTGATACAAACACCCATTTAGATCTGATTACCCCGGCCTCTTCGAGGCGCCCACCAATAAGTTCTAAATTAGCCCCTTTTGGAACAATCACATTACGGGATTCAATGAGCGGCCCTGATTCTCTTAAAGCTTCATACCAAAGAGCTCCACCTATTCCACCTGCCCCCAAAAGAAGCAGGAAGATAAATAATGAAATCTTGGTAAGAGGAGAAATATTAGCTAATGGGGCGTTCACGAGACCGACGAAATTATGAGGGACGCGTTCGTGCCACCAAACCCAAAGGAATTCGACATTACATTCCGAATTTTCCGCTCTTTAGCCTCATGGGGTACCAAATCTATATCACAGCCTTCGGACGGATTATCCAGATTCAGGGTAGGCGGACAAACACCATCATTGATCGCCTTAATACAAAAGACTGCCTCCGCCGCTCCCGCAGCACCTAATAAATGGCCAATTGCAGATTTCGTCGACGACATGGAAAGATTACCGGCGGCATTGCCATAGAGGCGTTTTACTGCATTCACTTCGATCTCATCGCCCAACGGCGTAGAGGTTCCGTGAGCATTGATATAATCAATATCTTCCGGATTTATACTGGCACGCTTCAATGCGCTCTGCATTGCACGAAATGCGCCATTACCATCGGGCGCTGGTGCGGTAATGTGATATGCATCGCCCGACATGCCATAGCCAGTGATCTCCGCATAAATTTTGGCACCACGAGCTTTGGCATGTTCTAATTCTTCCAATACCAAAACGCTTGCGCCTTCCCCCATAACGAAGCCATCGCGGTCAACATCCCACGGGCGTGAGGCTATTTCTGGGGTATTATTAAAGCCCGTCGAGAGTGCACGAGAAGCAGCAAAACCTGCGATACCGATTCTACAAACAGTAGATTCCGCTCCACCTGCCAGCATAACTTCAGCATCCCCCCACATAATTATACGGGCAGCATCGCCAATTGCATGAGCACCCGATGCACAAGCCGTGACCACCGAATGATTTGGACCACGAAATCCAAAACGGATCGATACTTGGCCCGATGCCAGGTTTATCAGATCAGACGCGATAAAAAATGGACTTACACGGCGAGGACCGCGTTCATTCAACGTAACCGCTGTCTCCGCGATACCTGGCAAACCTCCGATACCAGAGCCAATGAGAACACCAGTTCGCTCTTGACCTTCCGCATCTTTCGGGAGCCATCCAGAATCTTCTACCGCCTCAGCTGCTGCTGCAATGCCACAGACGATAAACCGATCCATCTTCTTCTGATCTTTTGGTTCAACCCATTCATCAGGATCGAAACAGCCGTGCATCGCTTTACCGAATGGCGCCTGTCCCGCTATTTTACAGGCCAAATCCGATGTCTCAAAATTATCAATCGCCGTAATACCGGACTCGCCACTAATCAATCGACGCCACACATGGTCTACACCAAAACCTAACGGGCATACGATACCAAGGCCAGTTACAACTACTCGCCTCATCTTACAATCCTCATAAATTCGCGCTCGCGACAAAACCTCTGCGAGAAACTAAGACGATTGTTCTTCAATGAAGCTATTGGCATCTTTGACGGTGAGAATTTTCTCGGCAGCTTCGTCAGGAATTTCGCAACCGAATTCTTCCTCAAAAGCCATTACGAGTTCAACGGTATCCAGGCTATCCGCGCCAAGGTCGTCAATAAAACTCGCATTATCAGTCACCTTGGCTTCATCAACGCCCAGATGTTCGACGACTATCTGTTTTACGCGTTCGGAAACGTCACTCATATTTGCTAATTCCTTCCTCAAAATTGAAAACAGACCAATTACACTCGGGCAATATTACAGCCCCAACTGGTTCACTAATTCGATCCTTTACCAGTAGTCGGCGTGTGGTATCACAATTCTCTTTTACTTGCCAACAACAACGAACGAGACAGAAACAACGCTAAATCATCGCCATCCCACCATTCACATGAATAGTTTGACCCGTAACATATGAAGCCGCGTCACTAGCAAGGTAAATAGCGGCGCCAGCTATATCCTCGCTGGTCCCAAACCTTTTGGCTGGAATGGCTCCTAATAGCTTTTCCTTGATCGCATCACTTAGTTCTTCTGTCATCGCGGTGTCAATAAAACCTGGCGCGATACAGTTTGCAGTAATACCACGAGGCGCCAACTCTTGGGCCATAGATTTAGTCATACCAATCATCCCCGCCTTCGAAGCCGCATAGTTGGCTTGTCCTGCATTACCCGTAATACCAACAATTGAAGTGATGTTAACTATACGACCCCATTTATTTTTCATCATACGTCGCGTTACAGCGCGGCTGAGACGGAAAACAGCAGTTAAATTCACATTCAGCACCGTCGACCAATCTTCGTCAGTCAGTCGCATACTTAACATGTCACGAGTCAAACCTGCATTATTTACTAGGATGTCAACAGAACCCAATATCTCCTCACTCTCTTTGATAAGTGTATCTGCAGCCCTTTCATCGCCAAGCCTCGCTGTTACAACATGAGCGCCATCACCCAATTCATCAGCCAGGGCTCTCAAGGCGTCTTCGCGCCTTCCCGACAGAACTACCTGTGCGCCGGCATTATGCAGGCCGCAGGCTATTGCACCACCTATCCCACCAGATGCGCCGGTAACTAACGCACTTTTCCCCGATAAATTAAACAATATGCTCTCCTTATAAGTTCTTTGCGATAGCCTCGAAATCATCCGGCTGCTGTATTGATTTGCTGGTCAATTCACTATCAATACGCCGAGCCAGGCCAGACAGTACTCTGCCCGCACCCACCTCGATAAGCGTATCTACACCTTGCTCCCTCATATAGAGCACGCTTTCGCGCCAACGCACCATTGCCGTTACTTGTTCTATCAAGCATGTGCGAATAGCATCCGGATCAATCACCTGCTCTGCTGTAACATTTGTCACCAAGGGTACTACCGGCTGTCGAATAACAATAACTCCCAAAGCCTCGGCCATGGCATCCGCCGCAGGTCGCATCAAAGGACAATGAAATGGTGCGCTTACCGGCAACATCACTGCCCGCCGTGCGCCTCTATCACCAGCAATTTCTATAGCGCGTTCGACCGCTGTCTTAGCGCCGCTAACTACGACTTGCCCAGGTGCATTATCATTTGCACAAGCACATACCTCATCGTGAGCCGCCTCAACCACTACCTCCTGCACTGCCTCCAAATCCAGGCCTAGTAATGCAGCCATTGCGCCTTCACCTACCGGCACTGCCTGCTGCATCGCTTGACCGCGTCGTTTGAGAAGTTGCGCCGTATCAGCGATGCTTAACGCACCGGATGCCGCAAGGGCGGAATACTCACCCAACGAATGACCCGCAACGAGCGTTGTTTTATCCGCTAACGTGATATCAAATTCTTTTTGTAACACCATAACTATTGCAACACTGACAGCCATCAAAGCCGGCTGTGCGTTTTCAGTGAGGATTAAATCAACTTCAGGCCCCTCAAACATTAGCCCCGAGAGATTCTGCTCCAAAGCGTCATCGACCTCTTCAAAAACAAGCCTAGCCGCAGCAAACGCATCAGCTAGGCTCCGTCCCATACCAACAGATTGCGAGCCTTGCCCTGGAAATACAAAGGCGTTAGCCATACGAAAATACTCCTCACCAAAAAGCGCCCAGTACGCGCGCACATTAAATAAGGGCGCTAGTCATAGCTTCTGGCCTCAAACTGTCAAGAAATTGCAAACAACTGCGTTTCGATAGATGAAGGTTCATCCATTTTTTTCTTTTGTAATAGTAAGATATGTGTATAGTGCGCGCCGCATTGGGTGGCCGCATTGCCACCTTTATTATAACTCCTTGCCAACCTCCTTAGTAAAGGTTGGTTAGGGTCGACCGGTCGCAAACAATTTGTGACTCCGGCCCGTGAAGAGCCAAAGGGAGCAAAAAATATGGCGCTTTACGAAAGCGTGTTTATAGCGCGTCAAGACGTTTCGGCAACGCAGGTCGATAGTCTTACAGATAGTTTTGAAAAAATTATTGCTGATAATGGTGGCTCTGTTGAGCGGCGGGAGGATTGGGGTCTTCGGACGCTTGCTTACCGCATCAAAAAAAACCGCAAAGGTCATTACGTCATGTTTAACTTGGAAGCACCGTCGGGCGCTGTTCAGGAAATGGAACGTAATATGCGTCTAAATGAAGACATTCTTCGTTATATGACAATCAGAATCGAAAAAATGCGTGAGGAGCCGTCACCCATCATGCAAGGCAAAGGTGACCGAGATAGAGACCGGGCCGACCGAGGATCATCAGGACCAAAACTCGATGATAATGATCAAACTGCCGAGGCTTCTTCAGACATTACCGCGGCGAAATCAGAAACATTAGCTGAAGAACCTGGTAAAACGATTGAAGAAACGCCAACGACTGAGGCACCATTTGTAGAAGCCGCAGAAGAGAAGAAGGAGACTACAGAATGAATGCTGGACGACCAAGCGGTGGCGCTGGCGGAGCCGGTGGCAGCCGACGCCCATTCTTCAGACGCCGCAAATCATGCCCGTTCACAGGACCGAATGCACCGTCAATTGATTACACAGATGTCAAGATGCTCGGCCGGTTTACATCGGAACGTGGCAAAATTGTCCCCAGCCGCATTACTGCGGTTTCGGCCAAGAAACAACGTGAGCTTACAAAAGCAATCAAGCGCGCGCGCTTTCTCGCCTTGATGCCTTATGTATTGAATTAATTTGGCCGAGACGGCTTAACAAGGAGAACCCCTATGGAAGTCATCCTTTTGGAGCGTATTGAGAGGCTCGGTCAAATGGGCGATGTAGTATCGGTAAAACCCGGCTATGCTCGAAACTTCTTATTTCCCAAGAAGAAAGCACTACGCGCAAGCAAAGGCAATCTCGAACATTTCGAAGATCAACGAAAAGAACTCGAAGCGGATAATCTCGCCCGTAAAAGCGAGGCTGAAGATATCGCAAGGCGGATGGACGGACTACAAATTCCGATAATTCGAAGTGCTGGTGAAGCCGGACAGCTATATGGGTCAGTTAATGCACGTGACATTGCCGAAGGCGTAATTGAGAGCGGATTTAAGGTTAGTCGCAACCAAGTCGTTATTGAACGCCCCATCAAAATTCTGGGCCTCTTTGATGTTCGTGTTCGCCTTCATCCAGAAGTCGATACAACTATCAAAATCAATGTCGCACGTTCCAAGGACGAGGCCGAACAACAAAAGAAACTTGGCCGTGCCCTCCTTAGTCAAGAAGAAGAGGAGCGTCAGGCGAATGAAATAACTGAAGAAGCCGCAGTAATTGCGGCAGAGACAATGTTCGATCCGGAAGCCCAAGCCCGAGCGACTGAAGAATTATCAAAGAAAGACGAAAATGATACTGATGCTCAAGAAGCGTCTAACCGCGATGCTGATAGTGAAGAAGTGACCTCTAAGGCAGAAAATACAGGTTCCGACGAATCGCAAACGGGTGAAGAAGAATCCACCTAAAAATATATAAAATTTAACTTTTGAGGCCACCCTTTTCAAAATGGGCGGCCTCTTTTGCGTTTCCAGCCGGAGCGAGAAATAACTTATACAGGCCGACTCGAAGCTTTCATTCTCGAAATGATAGTTTTCCCCAGGTTCCTTACTATCTACAGCCTAAATCAAATGACCACTATCTCACCAGCGCTGTAATTTGCAATCATGACATCATCATCCCAGGATATCACAGTCACCCATCTACATGGGGAAAAGACTGATAATTCGCACTTCCGCTTGCCGCCACAAAACACTGAGATTGAAGCTGCACTTTTGGGTGCGATTCTTACAGACAATCGGGCGTTAGAAAAAGTTTCAGAGTTTCTGAGAGCCGAACACTTCATCGAGCCGGTGCATGGGCGTATTTATACAGCAGTCGAAAAACTGGCGGAAACCGGGCAAATAGCGAGTCCTTTAACCCTAAAACATATTTTTGAGAGTGATGAAGCGCTCACCGCCGCCGGTGGAGCCGAATATTTATTCGAAATTGCCGCAACTGCACCAAATATTATCAACGTTCCTGATTACGGCCATACGATCCACGATCTTTATTTGCGCCGGCAGCTGATTACGCTCGGTGAAGACATGGTCAATGAAGCGTTCGAACCTAACCTTGATACTAAAGCCTCACTTCAAATCGAATCCGCAGAACAAAAACTTTACGAACTATCCAACATAGGCGAGTTGGAACGCAGAATCGTTGGCCTCGGGGATGCGCTTCGTATGGCTGTAGAAAGCGCTGAAGAAGCATATCGTAAAGACAGCCATGTTGTTGGGGTCGACACGGGCTTTCATGATCTGAACCAAAAGCTGGGTGGATTACATCCATCTGATCTTGTCATCTTAGCTGGTCGGCCTTCAATGGGTAAAACCGCACTTGCCACCAATATCGCCTATAACGCAGCAGCAGCCTACAAGGAAACCGTTGACGAGAACGGTACCACTCTCACCGAGGGTGCACATGTCTTATTTTTTTCGTTGGAAATGTCAGCCGAACAGTTAGCGGGTCGCATCCTCTCTGAACAAAGTGAAATCCCTTCGGACCACATTCGACGTGGTGATATAGAACAATCTGATTTTGATAAATTAGTTGTGGCAAGCCAGAAGCTGCATCGTATGCCTCTCTATATCGATGACACACCGGCCCTCAGCGTCTCAGCACTCCGCACGCGGGCACGTCGATTGAAACGACAAAAAAAACTTCATTTAATAGTTGTTGATTATCTGCAACTTTTAACCGGCAGTCCTGGCGCAAGAAGTGATAATCGCGTACAGGAAATTTCTGAAATTACTCGCGGCTTGAAGGGCCTTGCTAAAGAATTAGAAGTCCCTGTTCTAGCTCTCTCACAATTATCGCGCCAAGTGGAAAATCGCGATGATAAACGTCCACAACTTTCCGATCTTCGAGAGTCAGGATCAATTGAGCAAGACGCAGACGTTGTCATGTTCATTTTTCGCGAGGAATATTACCTGGAGAAATCAGAACCTATTACCAACGCCGGCGAAGATAGTATAAAGTTCTCAGAACGTTCGCAAATTTGGGCGGAACGTCTCGAACAAGTTCGCAACACAGCAAGCGTCATCATTGCTAAACAACGCCATGGCCCCGTTGGCTCTATTGACCTTCATTTTGATGGTCGCTTTACGCGGTTTTCAGATTACACCCGTCGTCGCGACGGAGACGATTTCCCTTAGACGAAGATGGAGGGAACTGGGCAGAACCGCTGGGCTCACGCACCGAGCAAACTGACCATCGACCTCAGTGCGGTCGTCGCCAATTATCAAACATTAGCGAAAATGTGTTCCTCAGCAGANTGCGCTGCTGTCGTTAAAGCGAATGCCTACGGACTTGGTGCCGCACCGATCGTAAAGGCGTTAGCCGGGGCCGGTTGCAGAACCTTTTTCGTCGCAACGTTGGATGAAGGGATTGAGCTTCGGCAAATCACTCAGCACACTATCTATGTGCTTAACGGGATATCGTGCGAAGACGCCAGCGAGTATCGGGCCCACACGCTTAGGCCCGTCCTGAATGACCTCGACCAGATCGATATTTGGCGTCGTCACTCAGATGACACTCCCGCACCGCCAGCGGCGATTCATGTAGACACGGGCATGAACAGGCTCGGCCTATCCCAAACACTGCTCGAGCAAATTGGTAAATGGGAAAAATTATACGATGGCCTGAATGTGAGCTTGCTAATGAGCCATTTGGCGTGCGCCGACGAATCGTATGATGAAAAAAACTTTGAACAGCTCCAAAGTTTTCATAGAATTATCGCTACATCTAAAGATATACCAGCATCGCTTAGTGCATCTTCAGGTATATTCCTTGGTCCCGACTGGCATTTCGATTTGGTTCGCCCGGGATTTGCGCTTTATGGCGGCAATCCACAGCAAACAGCACCTAACCCTCTAGAGCCTGTCGTCCAATTATCTGCAAAAATCCTTCAATGTCGGGCGGTTGCAAAAGGGGAGACTGTCGGTTATNGCGGCTGTTACAAATTTAATACAGATAAGCGCATTGCTACCATCGCAGTGGGCTATGCAGATGGATTTTTCCGATCCCTGTCCTGCTGTGGGAAGGTTTTTATAGGCAAAATCCCGCTCCCTGTGCTTGGCCGCGTATCGATGGATTTAATTGCCGTAGACATCACCGGCGTTGACGGCGTAAAAGCAAGTGACTGGGTCGATATTATCGGCCCGCATCAGGATGTTGATGCATTGGCAGCGACAGCGGGTACTATCGGATATGAAGTATTGACCGCTCTAGGCCAAAGGCATCATCGAGAATATGTTGGGGCTAGCGCATGAATTTCCTGCAGCTTATTGGAAGCACCATACTCGGATTTTTTCGAGCGGTCGGACATATTACTCATTTTACCATCTTGGCAGTATCCCACTGTTTTCGACCACCTTTCTATTTTCGCCTCATTTTTCGGCAAATAGTAGAGATCGGATACTACTCATTGCCAGTAGTCGGTCTCACCACCTTATTCGCCGGCATGGTGCTTGCCCTGCAATCCTATACAGGCTTTGCCCGGTTTGCCGCCGGTGCTGAAAGCAGCATCGCCAAAGTCGTAGTCTTAAGCATTACCCGCGAACTGGCGCCTGTACTTGCAGGCCTGATGGTAGCAGCGAGGGTTGGGTCTTCAATTGCGGCAGAGATTGGCACTATGCGAGTGACTGAACAAATCGATGCACTGACCACTCTATCGACTAATCCGTTTAAATACTTGATCGCGCCACGAATTATTGCCGGCATGGCCATGTTACCGCTACTCATTCTAGTCGGCGACGTCATCGGTATATTCGGCGGCTATATCGTGGCAGTTTACAAACTAGGATTTAATGCAGCGATTTACCTNAAAAACACCTGGGACTTCGTGCAATTCATTGATGTTTTTTCTGGCCTGGTTAAAGCGGCGGTCTTTGGCTTTGTCACGACCTTAATGGGTTGTTATCAGGGTTATTATTCCAAGGGTGGTGCCCAAGGCGTCGGCGCCGCGACCATTAATGCGGTAGTATCATCTGCCATCCTAATATTGATTCTAAATTATATGATCACAGCGATGTTTTTCGGAGCATGACCACGCCTAAGATCCAACTTACTAACGTCCACAAACGCTTTGGCGACAATGTGGTGTTAAACGGCGTCAATCTAGAAATTATGCCTGGTGAGTCTGTAGTTATTATCGGAGGCTCCGGTACCGGAAAATCAGTTTCCATCAAATGTATTTTGGGGTTACTCACGCCTGATGCGGGAGATGTGAAAGTTGATGGACGCTCTGTCCTTACACTCAGCAATAGCGAACGCAATGCCGTCAATGCAAAAATCGGAATGTTATTTCAGCATGCAGCACTCTTCGACAGTCTTTCTGTTTGGGAGAATGTCGCCTTCGGGTTGATAGAAGGCGAAGGCATGTCGCCAAATAAGGCGAGAGAAATTGCTATGGAAAAATTAATAGCGGTCGGATTGACCGAAGAGATTGCAACAATGNGGCCCGCCGATCTCTCGGGCGGTATGCGCAAACGCGTTGGCCTTGCGCGCGCCATAGCGATTGACCCAGAGATTATTTTCTTCGACGAACCAACGACGGGCCTCGATCCTATAATGGGCGATGTCATCAATGATTTGATTGTCGAAATCACCCATAACATCGGTGCAACAGGACTTTCGATCACCCATGATATGGCAAGTGCCCGAAAAATCGCCGATAAGATTGCAATGCTGTACAAAGGTAAGATCATTTGGGCAGGCCGTGTCGAGGAACTCGACACCGCAGATAATGCGTTTTTGCAGCAATTCATCCGCGGCGATGCCGAAGGACCGATTGATTTTGAAACAAGTGTTAGTTGACTATTTAGTACAAATGAATCGCGTTGGCGACGGAGCCGAATATGGCTAGAACGAAAACCCGGTTTGTCTGCCAAAGCTGCGGTGCGATCCACCCGCGTTGGGTGGGTCATTGTGATAGCTGCGATGGCTGGAACACCATTATTGAGGAAGCCCTGCCTGAGATCGTTCCGCTCGGTGGTAAAAGGGGCGCAAAATCAAGTCAAAACGGTGGATCAGCAATTGATTTCTTCGCCCTAGACGGTGGGTCGACTGTAGCACCTAGACAGGAAACCGGCATGAACGAGTTCGATCGTGTGGCTGGTGGCGGCTTAGTAGAAGGATCCGCTATCCTGATTGGCGGTGACCCGGGGATTGGCAAATCGACACTCCTGCTGCAAGTCACCGCTGCCCTCGCAAAGAAAGCCCGCTGTATATATATTTCCGGTGAAGAGGCCATTGATCAAATTCGTCTGCGTGCCTCGCGGCTGGAAGTCTCCACAGAACCGGTCGAATTAGCCACGGCCACCAATGTAAGGAATATTCTCGCGACCTTGGACGTTGAGGATCCACCAGATGTAGTAGTCATTGATTCTATTCAAACCATGTATATCGACGGCCTTGAATCAGCTCCGGGTACTGTTGCCCAAATACGAGCTTCTGCCCAGGAGCTCATTCGATTGGCAAAACGGCGCGGCTTTGCATTATTCCTTGTTGGCCACGTCACCAAGGAAGGAGCCATAGCCGGCCCACGCGTCCTTGAACATATGGTGGACACGGTACTCTATTTCGAGGGCGAGCGCGGACATCAGTTTCGGATCTTGCGATCGGTCAAGAACCGGTTTGGCGCCACCGATGAAATTGGCGTGTTTGAAATGACCGACCACGGGTTAGCTGAAGTAGCTAATCCTTCAGCTTTATTTCTAGCGGACCGGCAAGGTGAAGTTTCTGGTGCAGCTGTCTTTGCAGGCATCGAGGGATCACGGCCGATGCTGGTCGAAATTCAGGCTTTAGTCGCACCTTCGTCGTTCGCAACGCCACGTCGCGCAGTGGTCGGTTGGGATTCTGCAAGACTTTCCATGACACTCGCTGTTTTGGAAGCAAGATGCGGGTTGCAATTTGCTGGGAATGACGTCTATCTCAACGTTGCAGGCGGGTTACGAATAAGCGAACCGGCAGCAGACCTAGCGGTTGCCGCGGCGCTCATCTCCTCGCTTACCGGGGAGCCCATGCCGGAGAACATGATAGTGTTTGGCGAAATCGGATTATCAGGTGAGATACGTCCTGTCGGTCAGGCGGATACTCGTCTCAAAGAAGCGGAAAAACTTGGATTTGAGGCAGCATTAACACCCCCTAAGTCCCAAAAAAGCGGGAGGAAAAAGACTACTGCGTCGCTGCAAGTGAATGAAATTAATAATTTAAGAGGCCTAATTGGCATGTTTGGCAACGCTAAACCAGAAGTAAAGGCGGTAGGCCAGTAACCATGGGAGATATCGCATTTACCGATATTATCGTTCTTGGCGTAGTAGCCATTTCTGCGCTACTCGCCTTTGTACGTGGATTCGCAAAGGAAGTGCTATCCTTGTTGGGTTGGGTCGGCGCTATCTTTATAACAATATTTCTCTTTCCTTACGTTGAACCCTACGCGTTGGATTTAATTGGCAATAAATGGCTAGCAAACATTGCCACAGCCATCGGAGTTTTCATTCTAGTTTTGGTAGTTCTCTCAGTTTTCAGCAATTTTATCTCGGAAAGCATTCAAGAAAGTTTTATCGGCGGCCTTAACCGAGCTTTGGGAATTATCTTCGGTGTGTTTCGTGCGTGGGTTCTCTTGTCGGTATTATACATCGCTATTAGCATTTTTTATGAGCAAGAAGAAGATATCCCTCCAGATATTCGCAACGCTAAAACAGCACCGGCTATTGCCTTGGGAGCGGATATCCTATGGTCATTATTGCCAGCTAGGCTCCGGCAAGATGCGGCTGCAGCGGCGCGGTCCGCGAAAGGNACTACTAAAGTAGACATTCTTAAGAAGGGAATTGATGGTTTTGGTATCACCAAGGAGGATAATCAGCAAAAGGATTTCGAAAAACTGCTAAATCCTCGCTCGGGTGGCAAAACTGCAGATAAAAAAGAACAAGGCGGCTATGGTAAACAAGACCGGAAGAACCTCGAGAAACTTATGGAACGGACGATAAAATGAGTGTCACTACGCACCCCTTTGATGACGATCATCTCCATGAGGAATGCGCAGTGTTCGGCATTTTCAATCATCCGGAAGCATCGGCCCATACCGCTCTCGGACTCCACGCATTGCAGCATCGCGGCCAGGAAGCCGCCGGTATTGTCAGCTTCGATGAAGAACAATTTCATGCTCACAGGGACATTGGATTGGTAGGCGATATTTTCTCAAGCCAGGCGGTAATGCAAAGGCTTCCTGGAACAGCGGCCATTGGACACACACGCTACTCCACAACCGGCGAACCCATGCTGAGGAATGTACAACCATTATTTGCCGATTTAGACTTCGGTGGCCTTGCTGTTGCGCACAATGGCAACCTGACCAATGCACTCGTTACGCGCCAAGAACTTGTATCTAACGGCTGTATTTTTCAATCTACTACAGATACCGAAATCATTACCCATTTGATGGCAACCAGCCGTGGCTCCATTGTCGAACGACTTATTTCCGCGCTTCGGCGATTAGAAGGTGCATATTCGCTAGTTTTGCTGACCAAAGACGGCCTTATGGGAGTTCGCGATCCACGTGGCGTCCGCCCGTTAGTGCTCGGGAAACTCGATGACACCTATATGCTAGCATCCGAATCATGCGCCTTCGATATTATCGGCGCCTCAACAATACGTGACGTCGAACCAGGCGAACTTGTTGTGATTTCGAAAAATGGAGTAGAAAGTCACTATCCGTTTCCAAAACACGATCAACGGTTGTGTGTTTTCGAATACATCTATTTCGCCAAACCGGATAGTGTCGTCGATGGAAAATCTGTTTACCAGGCACGAAAACGGATCGGATGCGAACTTGCAAATGAAGCGGCAGTAGAAGCCGACGTAGTGGTGCCCGTTCCTGATTCAGGAGTCCCCGCGGCAATTGGCTATGCCGTAGAGGCTGGTATTCCCTACGAGATAGGCATCATTCGTAATCACTACGTAGGCCGAACATTTATCGAGCCATCCGCAGAAATTAGAAATTTTGGTGTCCGGCTGAAACACAATGCAAACCGTGCAATCCTCGAGGGCAAACGTATAATCCTAGTCGATGATTCCATTGTTCGGGGCACCACATCGAAAAAAATCGTAGAAATGGTCAGAGCAGCTGGAGCAAAAGAAGTTCATATGAGAATTTCTAGCCCCCCTACAACAAACCCCTGCTTCTATGGCGTGGACACGCCAGATCAAGACCAACTGCTTGCAGCAAAACTAACTGTAGATGAGATTTGTAAGGAAATCGCAGCAGATAGTTTAGCATTCATTTCAATCGACGGATTATACCGTGCTATGAACGAAGTGCAGCGTGATAATAATAATCCGCAATTTTGTGATGCGTGCTTCTCTGGCGATTACCCTATCAGGCTTACAGACCGTCAATCAGGTGATGCGCCAAAGCAACTTTCGCTCCTCGTCGAGTCAGCATAATGGCTAGCGCTAATCGCCTAAACGATCGGATCGCTTTGATCACAGGTGCTAGCCGCGGAATCGGTGCAGCTGTGGCCAAACGCTTTGCCGCTGAGGGCGCATATTTAGTGCTCACAGCACGTACTGTCGGTGGCCTAGAGGAAGTCGACGACGCAATCAAAGAAATTAGCGGTAGACGTGCGACACTCGCACCACTTGATATTACTGACGGCCATGCGATTGATCAGCTTGGCGGCGCTCTGCATGAACGTTTTGGGCGGCTAGATATACTAATCGGCAATGCCGGTAGCCTAGGAGAATTATCGCCGATTGGGCATATCGAACCTGAAGTTTGGGATACTACGTTTGCTATCAATAGTACCGCCAATTATCGGCTCATCAGAAGTATGGACCCATTATTGCGCCTTTCGGAAGCTGGCCGTGCTATTTTCGTTACCACCGGAGCAGTCCGAAACCTAAATCCTTATTGGGCAGCCTATGCAGCTAGCAAGGCTGCCTTAGAGGCGATGGTGAATATCTATGCAGCTGAGGTTGCCCACACGAATGTACGCGCAAATTTAGTAGACCCAGGCGGCCAACGCACTGCAATGCGTACCAAGGCATTCCCAGGCGAAGATCCGGAGACTCTCCCAAATCCGGATGAAATGACAAATATATTTATAGACCTATCAGAGTCCTCATCAAATATAAATGGAAAACTTTTTAAGTCATATAAATAAAACAATGACATTAATAGAGTTTATATACTATTTTTTTAGTATTAATTATTTTTTTTGTTTACATATGGATTATTGCCCGTTTTTATATTTAACCTTATAGGAACACCAGTGAACTTGAAATCTTCCCGTAATCCATTAATCAAATAGCGATTGTAGGCTACTGGAAGATCCTTCGCCCTGGAAACCCAGACGGCAAAAGTCGGCGGTCGTGCTTTCGTTTGGGTAATATAACGTAATCTTATACGCCTACCATTTGAGCCCAGAGGCGGTGGATGCACTTCGAGCATTACTGCAAGCCATTCATTGAGCTTGGCAGTAGAAATACGCTGATTCCAAACTTTATAGGTCTTAAAAACGGCTCCCATCAGTCCTTTAATCCCGCTACCGTGAAGAGCGGATAAAGTAACTACAGGAATGCCACGGACCTGCGTTAATGACGTCTCAAGGCGCTCATTCAAAGTCAATAAGGCCGCCTTTTCATTTTTGATTGAATCCCACTTATTCACCGCAATTATAAGAGCCCGCCCCTCTTGAATAACCTGCCGAGCGATGGTCAGATCTTGACGCTCCAACATGCTCTGAGCGTCCAACATCAATATAACCACCTGGGCGTATTGAATAGCGCGTGAAGTATCGAACGCCGACAATCTTTCAACCTTATCATCGATCCGTGACCGGCGTCGCAGCCCAGCCGTGTCAATTAGCTTCAAAGGCCTACCGTCATATTCCCAATCTACCGCAATTGAATCGTGCGTTATGCCAGCTTCGGGACCGGTCAAAAGCCTTTCTTCCCCCAATAAATAGTTCACCAAAGTCGACTTTCCCGTATTCGGGCGACCAACGATAGCAAGTTGCAATTCTGTCGACGCCTCCACATCGGCAATATCCAATGCAGCCTCATCAACAATTGGACGAAGCTTGTCGTAAAGTTCGGTAAGACCTTCCCCGTGCTCAGCTGAAAGCGGAATCGGATCACCCAAACCAAGGCTATAGGCCTCAAGGCGGCCGCTTTCACCGCCGCTACCCTCACACTTATTCGCAGCTAAAATAACCGGAACCGGCACACCCCGGAGCCAGTCAGCAAAATGTTGGTCTATTGGCGTAATGCCGGCGCGCGCATCCACAAGCATCAGCACCACATCACTTTTGAGGACCGCCTGCTCGGTATGCGAACGCATCCGTCCTTCAAGGCTCTCATCCGCCGCCTCTTCAAGCCCTGCAGTATCAAATATTTTGAAACTTAAATCGCCAAGAGTCGCCGCCCCCTCTCGCCGGTCACGGGTTACCCCCGGTTGGTCATCCACCAATGCTAACCTTTTGCCAACCAATCGATTAAATAAAGTCGATTTGCCAGTATTCGGCCGCCCAACGATGGATACGGTGATAGTCATCCGATGCCGATCTCCTCCACCCGCAATTCAATGCCAAGCATAATAGCAATAAGGATCATCGGTAAGCGATCAACTCCGCCTCATCTGTCAGGAAATACAAACTCTCTCCCGCAACAACGGGGGGGATAGAAATCTTATCCGGAAGCTTGACCCTACCCAACGGCTCGCCAGTGTAGGGCGATATTGACAAGGCTACCCCGTGGCTACCGGTAATCACTAAACGGTCGCTAACTAATATCGGACCTGACCATTTGATTGGCCCTTCCTTATCCTTCGGGTCTTCAAACTTTGGCAACGGGCGAACCCAACGAATGCGGCCCCCGCGGCGCGTAAGACAATAGATTTCTGATTCGTTACTCAATAGGTAGAGAAAATTCCCGGCAATCCACGGCGTTTCGACGCCACCAATACCTCTTTCCCATATACGGGCACCATTGCGCCGGTCGATCGCTACCAGGCGACCAGAGTGACTTACAGCGTATACGACGCCTCGGTCAATTACGGGGCTCCCGCGCACATGGGCAAGGGTGGAAAGCGCACCGGCACGCCTTACCGGCGAAAGTGCATCCGACCAAACAACACGCCCATTTTCAGCACGCATGGCAAAAACTTCACCCGAAGAATAAGGAACGACAACAGTAGTGCCATCGATTGCAGGTGCAGAACCGCCCAAAAGCCCAGCAGATTCGGCTAACCCCGCGTGGCTCCAAAGTCGCTTACCACTAATGGTATTCATGGCAATGAGTTGATTATCTATTGTGATAAAATATACCCGCCCATTGGCAACAGCAGGCGGTGCACGCATTGGGCCTGCCAACTTCTTTTCCCATATTAATTTGCCAGTAGACCCCGAAATTGCATACGCTCGCCCGTATCCTGTACTCAGAAACACCCTTCCATCGTAAGACGCGAGCCCGCCACCGAACGCTTCATCATCCTCATCAGGTATTTTTGGTCGGAACCGCCATACCTGTTGTCCGCTACCTACATTGAATGCAGTCACGACAAACTTAGCATCCACAACAAAGATACGATCACCAACAATAATTGGCGATGCGAGCAATCTCCGCTCATCGTTAGCACCGGCGCCGATATCCACAGTCCAGACGGCAGCAATATTCTTACCAGTCTTCAAATGATGCATAGCATGACTTGAACTGCCACCCGATTGAGGCCAATCACGATTTTTTGTCGGGGGCGGCAACATTACCCGCAAACCCGATACCATCGGGTCCGGAGTTGAGTCACGTTCATGCAACATGACGGGAATCCGCTCACCGGGCAGCGGCGGTTTTTTCTTTTTACCTATAATATCATCAATTGTATCGCATCCGCTCAACGAGATGAATGCCATAATTACACCGAGCAAACGACATCGAAATTTATTTGTCATTGATGTTACCGCCTACGACCCATCGATAGCTCTCAGCATTTCACTCGCCCGGCGACGAAGACCGGGAGGCGTAGCTCCATCGTCTACCAAAGCCTTGAAATGAGTCTTGGCAGCTTCCGTATTTTGTTGGCGAAGCGCAACAACTGCCGCCAATTCTCTTGCTGAGAATCGCCAAGCGCCCTTGGCCGCTAAAAGAGGCTGTAATTCAGTTTCCAACATTGCAGGGTCGTCATTATCAATGCGTTGCATAATGGAATATAATCGAGCTAAATCTCGATAGAGCGTGTCGATACTGCCATCCGCTGATAGTGCGTCATAAATCTCCGCGGCAGCAGCGTAATCACCGGCTTGCACTTTAATCCCAGCCCCGCGAAAACGTGCTAGCACCGCATATCCAGCTGTGCCGTTTTGAGCCAAGGCCTCCAGAACTTGGTTTGCGTCGACCTCTTTCTTCGCATCAATGAGTTTTAAAGCCTGTTCGAGTTGGGCACTAGATTCCGCCCGTTTCTTAAACTGGTAATTATCCCAAAGCACGTAACCGACTGACGATGCTAAAGCAAGAATCGCACCGGCGACTATTAATTTTCCGTATTTCTGCCAAATCTCAGAAAATTGATCCTTGCGAACCTCTTCGTCAACTTCTTCAAAAATATCTGCCAATTCGTCTCTCCAACCAGCCTCAGTGCCAAAACCTTCGTATTAAGGGATTTCATAACCATTTTTTATTGACAGGTGAACAAATGTTTAATCGACTTTTGACCGTTCCCTGTAAATTGCAAAGGCCTTATGCCTATACCAGCACTTGCACGTGTCGCTGCTTGCGTCAATAATCATAGTAAGATACCAGATTTGCAGAAACACCTGAATAAGAGACTATTTTGTAAAAAGGTAAATAAACAAACGGTGATGACTAGTCGTTATATGAAAACTTTCATAAAAATAATTAAATGCCGGGCCCGAACCGCTTTAGCTATCTTCTTTTCTGGCATTATGATCGTTGGCTGTGGAACAGAAACGTCTGTTTATATGCTTGGAGCGGGTATGGCTAACTTCATTCAGTCAGACCGTATGCCGCAAGATTTCATAGCGGAACTAGTAACAGGCAAGGAATGTAACACCCTGGCCGCAATGAAAGATAAAGGACCACTTTGTCGAGATAGTTTCGATCCACCCATCTACGAAAAACCAATTTACTGTTACCGTACTCTAGGAAACATACGATGTTATGAAGAACCAGACCCTTATGGACCGACCACGCAGCGTGTTCGATAATTTTATGGTCGGTAGACGCAAAAGCAAAAATAACTAAACCAGCGCGTCTACTGAGTAAAATAGGCGGAGTAACTGGGACTTATGAGTAAACCAATTCGGCTTTCAGATTATCGCAAACGCGGCAGATCTCGTGTTACTTTTGATCGGCACGAACTCCGCCAATTATTAAATGTCTACAGCCGACGCGTTGCCGCGGGCGAATGGCGTGACTATGCAATCGACATAAAAACCGGTTCAGCGGTTTTTTCTATATTCCGCAGCACCTTTGATTCTCCATTGTTTTCAATCGCCAAATTAGGTAACGGGCGTCATTGCCATTATCTTGTTTTCAGTGGGCATGAAAAAGTTAAGCACGGGAAGTCAATCGACGAGGTTCTCGCGGTATTCGATAACAAACCCTACTTGATCGCATATTCACGATAGAATGATCTAGCAACTTAAAATTCTTCTCAAAGCCAGGTGATTAGCTCTCAAGAGCACAACACACCACCTTCAAAATTTATTTTTACAGCGTTCCCGACCAGAGATAACACAACAAATTATCCGCTACATCCACGGACCAGACCCCCACCTCCTTTTTGAAGGCGGTTTTTTTATTTTATCGCTTTCACATATATGCGGTTATGACAGTCCACTAATCTTCTAGAGTATGATCTGCTAAAAATTTATCCACATAGGTCAGCCCTTCAAAGGTACATTTGGATATTGAGTTTTGTCGAAATTTCTAGTTCGGTTTTTTCAACCTCCGAGTCGTCCGAGAGAATCTAATGAATCCAATTAATTCGGTGACTCGACTAAATTTGAGCTGACCTCATACATAGTCTACCAGCGTCAACAATTTTCCCCGATTTGTGGATAACTCCGGAAATTCGCTTCCAAATTGTGCCTTTTTGTACGTTTTCGCCATTTTTTTTTGCGATTTTGTAACTTTCTGTCGTTGACGGACCAAACAGCTGCCTCCATAAATCGCGATGAGCTTTTTTGGTGGGGCAGCTCTCAAGATGTTGTGGTATACTATTATCGAATAACTATATCTGGTCAATACAACGCCTTTTGGTTAATTTGGCCAGGAAACGTAGAAAGAAAGCGAGAGAGGCCGGAATGGAGTGGACCGAAGCCCGTGTGGACCAACTCAAACAGTTATGGAGTGACGGACTGACAGCAAGTCAAATTGCAGAGAAACTTGGTGGTGTAAGCCGAAATGCGGTGATTGGCAAAGCACACCGCCTTGGGTTGTCATCCCGACCGTCCCCTATTAAACGTAAGACGATTCAGCTGAATACGGTCAGTGAGCGGATGTGCCAATGGCCTATTGGAGATCCTGGAGATGCTGAATTTCACTTTTGTGGCGAACCCGCCTTACATGGCCGCCCGTACTGTGCAGAGCATTGTGCCACAGCATATCGACGTAAAAGCGAATCAGCGGCATAGCGAAAACTTTATCAATGGCTCCGTGTCATTGGTTTCTAAGCAGGCGACCCTCAGGTCGCCTGTTTTATTGTGTATCAAAAATTAGGATAGAGCGCACCTGCAATGCGCTACTGCTAGAATAACTTCACGCCGCAATACTGGAATATTGATTTTCTATTTCCGTAAGTGTTTGCTCTAAATACGAAAAACCTACGTCGCCCTCTCGCACACCTTCTGTGAGGCTTCGCCGCCAATGCTTTGCACCGGGTATACCAACAAAAAGACCGAGCATGTGCCGGGTAATAGCAGACAAAGGCACGCCCTCTGCTAGTTTTTCCTCAATATAAGGCTCCATTGCTTCCAGCACGGTCCTTCGTGTTAGCTCAGGCAGAGTCCCATCAAAAAATAGACGATCAATGTCACTCAGAATAAAACAATCCTGATAGGCGGCCCGCCCCAACATGACCCCGTCCACACGAGTGAGATGCGCGTGGATTTCTTTGCAATTCATGATTCCACCATTAACCGCAATGAACAGACCGGGGTTCTGCTCTTTCAATGCATATACAACGGGATAATTTAGCGGCGGAACGTCCCTATTTTCTTTCGGACTTAGACCTTTTAGCCAAGCTTTACGTGCATGTATCGTAAACCGATTACATCCGGCCTCCCCTACGGTGCGAACAAAGCGTTCCACTGCCGGCCCTTCCGGCTGTTCTTTGATACCGATACGTGTTTTCACCGATATGGGTATGTCAACCGCACCGCGCATAGCGTTGATACAACGGGCTACCAAATCTGGCTCAGCCATCAAGCACACTCCAAATCGGCCGGCCTGCACCCTTTCACTGGGACAACCTACATTGAGGTTTACTTCGTCATAGCCCATATCCGCTGCAATGCGGCAACACTCTGCAAGCGCCAACGGATCAGAACCTCCTAATTGTAGCGCCAAAGGATGTTCCTCCGGATGGTACTCCAACAATCTTGCCCTATCACCACAAAGCACTGCCTGGGTCGTAATCATCTCCGTATGCAGTAATGCATGACGAGTAAACTGTCGCAGGAAAAATCGGCAATGTCGATCAGTCCAGTCCATCATTGGTGCGATAGCGATTTTATGGAATGGGGTATCTGCCATATCAGCTTTCATCCGGATAAAATGTGAAGGGACTGAATTCCGTCTTTGGATAGTGGCGTGCGTCGCCAGGAGCTCGATGTCCAACTTCCAACAGTCGCATCGATTTTTCGGAGCGGTTCACCAATATTTTTCCGATTCCGCAATAAGCAGTGAAATCAAAACAATCGTCTGGCATTAATATCAATTCATTCTCTCCAACAGCTACTGCAGCTTGCCCTTCCAGGGCATACAGGAAATTCTCTTGACGGGTTAAAAATTTAATTTCGGAGGTTGCAGTACCTTGTTTAAATTCCGTCTTATTAATATCAAAATTTTTAATGTCAAAAGCATCCGCGAGGCATCGCTCGAGACGAACTGCTAGCGGCATACGATAAGGATCTTGATGAACTCTTTTGACAACCTCACCCATTACTTCAGGAGCTACAATTGGTTCTTTAAAACTAAACACCAGGATGTCACGCCGCTGTCCAACCGCCATCGACCATCAAAGCCGAACCGGTCACTAGTCCCGCCGCATCGGACGCCAGAAATACCACAGCTCCCATTATATCATCGACGTCACCAACACGGCCAAGGGCAATATTGGAAGTGACGAAAGCATGAAACTCTTTATCTTCCAAAAATTCTGCTACCATTGGCGTTTTAATAAAGGTAGGACAAAGTGTGTTAACGCGAATATTATGCGAACCCAGCTCCCATGCCATCGCCTTGGTTGCCCCTTCGATAGCATGCTTCGTAGCGCAATATACCGTCCGCTTCGGCCCGCCCACATGACCCATCTGCGAGGATACATTAATTATTGAGCCCGGTAACTTGTTTTCAACCAATCCCTTAGCAACGGTTTGGGCAACAAATATCGATGCGCGCACATTGACATCGGTGATGAAATCATAATCTTCCTCGGTAATATCTGGTAGCATCGCCGGACGATTCCCGCCGGCACTATTGACCAAAATTTGAAACGGGCCCTCCGACGCAATTTTCTTTTTTACTAACGATGTGTCAGTCACATCGAGTTTTAAAGCTCGAGCCGTGCCGCCGGCAGCTTGAATTTCGTTAGCGAGTGCTTCAATTTCATCCTTACTACGCGCGGACAATGTCACATCAGCTCCGGCCTCTGCTAATGCGACCGCTGCCGCTCGTCCAATACCGCGCCCGGCGCCAGTTATCAGCGCCGACCGTCCATCAAGACGGAAACTTGGTGTCTTTGGCAACGGAGAAGAGACCATCATGATTTAGGCACCACGCCATAAGGTGCTACATTCGAACCGCCATAGCGACGAGCGCGAATATTAGCCTGTTCACCATGGCCAGAGAAACCTTCCAACGCACAAAGCCGCGAACAGTAACTACCAATCAAAGCAGATGCCTCATCGGTAAGCACTTTCTGATAAGTGCACGTCTTCATAAATTTACCCACCCAAAGCCCGCCAGTGTAGCGAGCTGCTTTAGAGGTTGGCAACGTATGATTGGTACCAATCACTTTATCGCCAAATGACACGTTCGTCCGCGGCCCCAGGAAAAGGGCGCCGTAATTGGTCATATTATTAGCAAAATAGTCGGGATCTTCGGTCATAACCTGAACGTGCTCGTAGGCAAGCTGATCGGCCTGCTCAAGCATCTCGTCGAGTGTGTCACAAACGATGATTGAGCCGTAATCCGTCCAGGCTTGGCGCGCCACTTCAGCAGTCGGAAGGATACAAAGCTGTCGTTCTATCTCCTGAATAGTAGCTTCGGCTAGGGCCCTGGAGTTTGTCAATAAGGTTGCTGGCGATGTCGGTCCGTGTTCGGCCTGGCCAAGCAAATCAACAGCGCAGATTTCTGCATCCACGCTATCATCGGCGATGATCAAAGTTTCTGTCGGCCCAGCCGGCAGGTCGATACCTACTCGCCCGAACAATTGTCGTTTAGCTTCGGCAACGAACATATTTCCAGGCCCAACCAGCATATCTACACCTTTGATACTCTCCGTGCCCAACGCCATTGCAGCGACGGCCTGGACGCCTCCCAATACCAAAATCTCATCAGCACCGGCTAGGTGCATTGCAGCAACTTGGGCTGGATGAGGTTCACAATTTTGCGGCGGTGCCGATGCCACGACACGCTTAACGCCAGCAACCTTCGCAGTTAGGACACTCATATGCGCCGAAGCAACCATTGGGTACTTCCCTCCCGGCACATAGCAGCCAACCGCATTCACAGGCACATTTTTGTGGCCAAGTATAACGCCAGGCATAGTCTCAACTTCTAGGTTTTGTAAACATTCTTTCTGCTTTTCGGCAAAACCACGAATTTGTGCTTGGGCAAATNTTATATCGTCAATGTCATCAGCTGAAACCTTTGCCACGATCTCAGCTATCTCTGATTCAGATAGGATAAAGCTGCCGGGCGAATAGCCGTCGAATTTCTCGGATAATTCGCGCACAGCCTCATCGCCGCGAGCAACAACATCGGCTAAGATTGTCTCAACCGTGGCACGTACCCCTGCATCAGCGTTCGCCAATTCAGCTTCATTTTTACCTTCTTTTAGATAGGTGATCATCTTTATCCCTCCACAAAATATTACGGAGTGTAGCAAAACTTCATNCCTTGCGCCGAGATACCGCTTTAATAATTTCCGGCAGACAAAATCAAGGGTAAAAGTCCGTTAATATAGCTTCGACCGGATGGATGGGGCAGACAAGGTATGCGTGCAAACAGGACACAAAACTGTCGGTTCGGGCATCGGCCGTGATTAAGAATGGGAGATTGAGCCTCACCTCCGGCATTGATAGTGGCGATATATAGTTTGGCTATCCCGACTGCGCCCACTCCGCGACGATCTCAACGGATTATTCTAATACAGCGTATCACTCTGCTGCACCAGCACGAGCAACCTCCTCATTACAGGCAGAGAATATCTAACAAAAATGGTGACAAAAAATCTACTTTGCAGATTAACCTTCCCAAAACTTTGATTAGGCGAAGGCTTAGTTGTCTTCTTTCATCACGCGGGTAATATGTTCTGACAAACTGCGAGCATTCGCTAGCAGGACATTGACCAGTTTACGTAACAGAGGATCGGCATCCGCAAGATGCGCTTGTATCGCTACTTTTGGCACAGTAATGCAAACGGATTCTACCACAGCTGATGCCGTGGCCATGCGTGTTCCCTCATCAATTAAAGCCATTTCGCCGAAAATACCATTTCTCTCAACAGTGCCTAATGTGACCTTTTTCCCACTGACATTTCTGGAAATCTCTATCGCTCCACTCTCTACTATATAGGCTTGATCACCGGTATCGCCTTCTGCGAAAATTGTGTCTCCCGCTTGATAAGTTATGTGTTTCAATCCGTTGGATTCTTCTTCCTTCATTGACTTCTTAATTCCCTTTTCAAACTAGTCTTGGATCTTAACATGTTGAACACACGTTGTCGCTAAAAGCTAACATGCCTACAACTCAGGCTTTGAAATATTTATGATAAAATTTTTGTAATTGATGGCCGCAGATTTAAGGCCCAGACNTAAGAAGAATTGAACCCCCTTTATGGATCTTCTTGAGGCGCGCATTAGTTTGCTAAAGGCTATACTTTTCCGACATACTTTCCTGCCCCCCCGAACGGCATGCATTAGTTGTCGTAGGTCGCGTCGCCTATATAAATTCTAAGACACACCGACTGTAGATAGCTCATTGCTACAACTTAATCTCAACCTCAAGCAAAAACTTAAGAATGCTATCGGCCGAATGTCTTTTCCGGGCAGCAGCAAGCTTCCCTGATCCAAAATAAAATAATTACGGAGTTTTAGGGAGAGGAAGCAAAATCAGACAGTAATCTCATTGTTATTATGCGCTCGGGATTTTTGGGCGGCCTTCCGACTGGCAATTCTTTGATTTTGTCCATGCCACTAACGACGGTTGCCCAATTTGTATATTTACCAACGAGATGGGGAAGTGGTTTAAAAGCTATAAAAAACTGACTATCTGCGCTATTCGGTTTTTTTTGGTCTCTGATCATTCCAACGCTGCCGGTAATAAAAGGAGCATCTGAAAATTCTGCTTTAATTTTAATTCCCGATCCGCCTTTACCCGTATTCAATGGATCACCGGTGATCGCAGCAAAGTTTGACTTCACATCAAAAAACTGAAGTCCATCGTAGAAACAACGCCTTATGAGGGCTTTTATTCTATTAATATGATTTGGTGCAATATCCGGACGCATTCTTAGAAATATATTTCCAGTTTTTATTTTAATAATGACAATTAATGTTTGATTTATATTTTTAATATGATCTGGTATATTTATATTATCAATTTTCCTCTTACAATTAATGTTTCCTTTTTCTAATTTTAATTCTTCTATATTTATCTGGTATATTTTGAAAGATTCGAAGATATGATCTTTGCGTTTAAGTACGTTTTTAATATTCCATACCGCTTTCTTTAGGCTTGAGCTTGGCACTCTAGAAATAACAAAACTTCCATCTAACTTCATTTTGATCACTTGGCCGGAACGCACTGATGCTGTTTTATTTTTGCTAGTGATTATCACTTTACCGTCATGAACAGCGACCTCAATTTGAGTATCGGTAGCTAGAACATCGAATATCGTCCCACGCACACCTATTGCTGCTACCGGTGTTTTAATTGACAGACCAGAGCCTTTTCCGGAGGAGGCAAACCTCAAAAATCCTGAGGTCAGATTTAGGGCTCCTTCAGCAATACGTGACCGTGGATTATAAATTAAACTATCGATTAATAAGGAGCTATTTTCACCAAGAGTGACCTTTGTATCGTCTACGAATCGCAATGAAGCGGCACTATCAAACCCCACTCTGACTTTATCGAGATATTTTATTATATCACCACGGTTCAATACCTTATTCAAGTTCTTGCCATAAACATTTCCAGCTATTGTTTCGGCTTTTCCAATTTGTGCACCTCGTTTTAGACTGGCGTTTGAAGAACTTTTAGCCGTATCATTTATAAAGGGGTTCTGACTCAATTCATTTGCTGAAATCCCAAAGCCAGTCGACGATAAAGTAAATAAAATCAATACACGTAATATTGAAAATACTCTGCGGCAGATGTTCGGCATTTCACACTCCAACTATCCTTATGTCCCCACCACCGTGCCCCCACTGAACTGGACCACGCCGATGTTCATTCTAGCCAAATTCGCCTCGCTTATCGGCTATGTCAGTATAAAGGAGCTTTCGTGATTTCTGAATGATGGGTGTTGATCTAGGATCCCCTTTACCAACCCCTCTATAACTTCACACACATCCAAAATGCACTAAACTCACCCTTTGAAAAAGCCAGTTTCTACACAGCTCTTAATGTGATGTTTGGGTTTGGTCTTGAGATCGCATGGTTAAGCATGCGAACGAATCCTTCTAAAGAGAGTATTTTCGAGCACTTAAATCGATGGGTAGCTCGGATGTAGCTTGGATAGATGCAGAGTTCCGATACTGTGTCAGATTGTTAGTTAAAAACGCAAAGTCACTTGGAATATCATACAAAGTGCAGAATATTTGGGTGTTCATTAACATCTGACCACTGATAATCTTGTTGTCACTGGTTTGGCTACTGAGATTACGGCAAAAATTTAAGAAGTAAGAAAATTAGAAAACTCATCGCAACACTCAGCCTAACCTTAGTAATGCTTCTCGGAGGCTTGAAGCTTCTGTGGAGTGCTGACCTCCAAAAGGGCCTAACCACTTACCAGAGAGGTGATTACGCAGGCGCTCTAAGTGAATGGACACCTCTTGCCGAACAGGGGAATGCCTATGCCCAGTATAGCCTGGGTGTAATGTACGATAACGGCCAAGGTGTTCCGCAGCACTCTACGACAGCGTTGAAATGGTATAAACTTGCTGCCAAACAGGGATATGCCAAGTCTCAGTACAATTTAGGCCTTATGTACTCGGAAGGACGAGGCGTTCCGCAGGATTATGAGACTGCGGTAAAGTGGTACAGACACGCTGCTGAACAGGGGTATGCAAATGCCCAAGGAAATTTAGGTGTCATGTACTATGAGGGACGAGGTGTTGCGCAGGACTATAAAACTGCAGTGAAATGGTACAGGCTTGCTGCCGAACAGGGGAACGCCAATGCCCAAGTAAATCTGGGTTTGATGCATATAAACAGACAAGGTGTTTCTCAGGATTATGAAGCAGCGGTGAAGTGGTTCAGACTAGCAGCTGAACAGGGAAATGCCAGCGCCCAATATAATTTGGGTATGATTTACGAGAATGGGCAGAGTATACCCAATGATTATAAGACTGCGCTGAAGTGGTACAGACTTTCTGCAGAACAAGGACATGCGAAGTCCCAGTTCAACTTAGGAGTTATGTACGCTATTGGAAGAGGTGTTTCAAAGGATTATAGGTTTGCGATTGAGACTTGGAAACTTGCTGCTAAACAAGGCGATCATCGCGCCCAGTACCATCTGGGTTTTATGCACGCAAATGGACATGGCGTTCGAAGAAATCAAAAGACTGCGGTGAAGTGGTACAAGCTTGCTGCTGAACAAGGCAATGCCAATGCCCAGTACAATCTGGGACTATTGTACATCAATGGACAAGGTATTTCACAAGACTATAAAACCGCAGTGAAATGGTTCAGAAATGCCGCTGAACAAGGAACCGACCGTGCCCAGTTCAATCTAGGTGTGATGTACAGCAAGGGACTGGGTGTAAAACAAAATAATGTCTATGCCCATATGTGGTCAAAAATAGCTGCCTCTAATGGAAACAAGAATGCAGTCAGAGTTATGGAAAATATTATGCAGCGAATGTCACCTGCCGAACTCTCTGAAGCTCGAAAACTCGCCAAAGAATGTATCCGCAAAAATTACATAGGGTGTTGAGTTAGCCCCCCTAGAGTTAACCCGTCTCCAAACAGATGAGGGTCGTCTATCGGAAACCTAATTCATCCACAATGCGTTTAATGATCAAAAAATAGAGCGAATTCCAAAGGTCTCATATTCTAGCTTAGTTTACAAAGTTTCCTAGAAGAGGATGGACGGGGCTCACCTAATTTTTGACGTTTCAATAGACCAATCCTGTAAAAATTAACAATAATTTTAAAGATGAGAATACATCTGGGAAACAATATTTCTACCTTCAGTGGTCTCTCTCAGGAGTAAAATCTCCTCCCCAACGTCATGATATAATCGATCCCAAAAATACTGAACCCATTTATCACGAAAATCCGCCAAGTCATCAAATACTGATTTATCAATTAGTCCCGCCTCTTCCGCTGATAAATAAAATTCAACCAGTTTACGTTCGTAATTTTGGTCTGACATTAGCGTGATAACTTGAATCGCTCTTACGTATTTAGCTATCTCCCCAACATCTGATGACGTCGTTGTCGTTGTGTGAAGGAAATCCGAATATTCAATGGCACGACTAACTATTTCGAGGTTTACATTCGTGTCTAAAAAAGAAATTCCTTGGATAAACTTAACACTTCGGAAAGGCTTATACTGCCACATAGAAGAGTCGGTATAATTTTGATCGACAAGACGGACCTCATCTTTACTAACCTTCTGTTTATCATCTTGGTCCTCGTCGAGGACTCCCTTTACGATCCCTATATTACAGAAGAGTACCGACGCCATTAGGTTCAGTATTTGCCCAGGCCTGATCACGCCATTTCGGCATCGCATCGCATCGAGAATATGCAAACCAATAATTGATGTTGAAAGCGCATGGCTTAATGAAAAATAGAGACTACTTGATCTGGCAAATCGGCTAAAGGAAATCAGAGCCATTCTTTTCAGTATTTCAGATGCTGATACTACATCGGGATCTTGATACTCAACAGACCCCTTCAGTACCTTCTCAAATTCAATTTTTGCAATATGAGTAAAATTAATCATTCTCAAAGAAGCTCTTACTTATGTATCGACTCACATGTTTCATCAATTCTAGAACAGAGGGATCAAGCATCTCGGGTTCGAGACTAAAAAACTCAAGGACATATCTTACCCCTGACTGATCACTTAGTGGGAACGCGAAAGCTCCTCGGACTCCGATATCAGTCGCTAATTGAGCTCGAGGAAAGTTTGGGTCTGTTGTGACATCAAAAATCGTTTGAACTGAACCCGTATCAAAAACCCTACCTGGCAGGCCCTCGCCAATTTTAAATACATAATTCTCGCTAATTTCCCTAAACTGTTCTATTTGCTCATCTGAGATTGCTACATGCCAAATTTTCATTGAACGTAGTTCTATCTCTTTCTGCTTTTCCGTAACGTAGACGTGTCCCAACGGCCATCTTTTGTAGTCACAAATTTTTCCCAAAATAAGACTGATAAAATCTCCGACCGAAAAATCTTTTGGATTAATTTTTTTGATTTCGGCCATAAGCTCAATGCCACTTTTTTCTAACTCCGCTTTATGGCTTTGTGAAAACACGTGGTAATTTAAACTTGCAACCCACGATTTTCCCTCGTCAGTAACCTGCAGATATTTTAGCGCATCGCCGATATGCGGCCTAACAAAGTTAATAAAAAAACCGGGATATCCAGCACGAAGATCGGCCGGGCTCTCATAACCCATCTGCCTCGCTGATCCAGTTTCATTAAATTCATAGAATAGTCTCGGGATTTTTATGTCATACATTGGATCAGCTAGCTGTCCAATTAAGTCAGCGGACCCAACCAAATTAGCCAGTACGCGGAATTTTTCTTCTTCAATAGTTTCAGCTTGTCCACGGTCAGGTATAGGAAATTGCGTATAACTGATTAAGTCAGCAAGTAGTTCTTCATCAATATCTTCGTGCCAATTCCTCTCTTTTATAAACATTTTTCCGCGTTCAACATGGTAAGGCGTCAAGGACGCATCGGTATCACCTGCTCCTAAATCATAAGCATCACCGTCTACATTTATGATTTGGCTCGCACCGTTATCGCCACCAAGTATGCTTTTCACATAACCTATGTCGTGAAAAAGAAGTGCTACTGTAAAATGCAGCCAATCGCGAGAGTTAAGCTCTCCTTCTAAGATTTTTTTCCCGGCGAATATTTCTTGGCCGCACAACGTCACCATGCATGTGTGCTCAATATCATGATATAGAGCATCGGAGCGACTTATAAGGCTCATGGAGGTGTGCACTGCATCGGATATTATATCTAAATAGCCCAACGGACTTTGTGGCAGTATTTCCTGGCGCTTTTGCTCTAAACGATGGATAAAATTTTGTTTAATGTTTCTTAACATTCGAAGGTCTCAATGCTTTAGCAAGGATTTTTGGTTAACGCCAAAGTCCTGAAACGGCTTTTCATTCGATGGCCCCACTAAAATGTCCGCCAAGTGCACGAGCAAAAGTTTAGCCGCAAGGCTCTCTATTTCTAAAAACATGGGGTCGTTACTTTCTATATGATAGTAATTTGAGTCTGAATCTACATACCGGTTACTCGTCAAGTCATGTGGATCATGCAAATCAATGGGCCCTCAACCATAAGACTCTTGATAATTCCAGATGGTCTCAGTTTAACGCTACGAACGCTCCAATGGTACAAAATTTAGTCTTAAGTTCAACTTTTGGCCAGGCACCAGGGCGATTTGTTCGGGAAAGAAGTTATGTCACTACTTGAAAAGGTTCCTGCCCTATTTCCCTCGCAAGTCGACAGAAAATCGAAGTACATGAGCTACCTAAATTTTAGGCGATAGGCCAAGGCAAAAACCTCTGTCCCACCACAATATTTTTTTAAGCCTGCGGCCAAGACGCTTTGGTTCCTCAACTTGTCCCTTGAAAAATTTACGGCACCCATCACCCTGCTGTCCTTGCAACTCCCTTCACTCACATTTGGGAAATAGTGATTTGCCAAGCCCCACGCCCTACCTTGGCTTTCGGCATTCCTTCGTACTAACATTCAGCCTATGAAAACAGTCGTCCTTACTCTTGATGAATATTTATCATGGCGTTCCTCAGAAGAGGATTTGTGTTTACGCTTAACTAGCGGCGATACTGCTGCGATAACAATCTCAGAAAATGGACATGATGCTCAAGCTATTCACCTTAACATAGGCAGTGAGATCGAAATTCCAGCCGGCCAGTGGTTCACTATTGAAACGCTAGGAATTCAAACCAAAATAACTTTCAATAAAGACAAATTTAAAGAAACAATTGCTCCGCATGAATGGAGGCCGACACCCCGCTCATCAGCGTTAAATTAATTGACCTCTAATTAACACCGAGAAGCAAGCTCTATTAGATGCAAATAAGTTTTTTCATAACTTTCAAGTTAGCAACCATCCCCCACCAAATCGTCAAAACTTTAATTAATTGTTGATATCCTAGAAACTACTGAGTTTAGATGCTGAACTACCAAAATCGTTAGATTATGTAACTTTTGTGGCCTGTTAGAATAAAATCTTTGGGTATATTTCTCCGTTATAAAATGGATGTTTTGTCGCTAATGTGCTAAATATAGAGTTGATGGTCGAAAAGTCCGACTGGGCAAAAGTATCGTTGAAAGCGTCTATAGATTGCTTTTCATGCAACAAAGTCGAAGCATCATTACTCGCTTCTGTACTTGCTCCAATAACTTTAACGCTGAGAAATTTATTAAATATCTTATTGAAGATCAGCTCAACACGCTCCACATGATAATCAGATGTCACAATATGCATCTCGTCCATAGAAAGATTGTGCAAGTATTCTAAGCAATAATAAGCGTCTCCCACAGTATCTCTCGATGACGTAAGCGAAATGATCGAACTTTCATTAATTTCAGAATTTTCCAGTATAAAATTTCTTACAACATCTGAAATTGGTGTTGCGCAATCTGGGCGATAAGCCCATCCAATTGTTATTAAAAATTCATACTCATCTTTAGAGAATTGTTCTATTGCGAGCTTACTACGAGCCACAGATTCATCATCTAAAATACAATCTTTTGACATTAGATGAGACAACACTCCTAGACACTTCATATAAGTTTAGTCCTTAACGAAATGATCACGAGTCACTCTATCACCGCGCTTTGCTGGTTTAAGACACTTTGCACCAATTACAATATCGTAAAATTTTGCATCAAGACCAAACCCGGGACGAATTCGCCTCACAGATTTACTTGTTATTGTTTCACCCTCTTTCACATCGGCCACGAAGTAAAGTGATCGCCTAAACACTCTGTTAGATGCCTCTTCGGATGATCGTTCAAATTCACCTGAACCCAATGCAGAGAAAGATTCCTTAGTTTGCTGGACAAGCGACAGCATTTCTTTCGGCTCAATTGAAAAACTGCTATCCACTCCGCCATCCGATCGATTTATTGTAAAATGTTTTTCAATAACATATGCACCCATCGATGTCGCCAATACGCTAGCGAGCGTGCCGATTGTATGATCCGAAAGTCCAACTTGAATATTAAATTCCTTTCGTAAAAGTCGGATCATATTCAAGTTCGCTGCAGCAATTGGTGCTGGATAACTACTAATACAATGGAACAAAGCAATCATATCATTACCGGCAGACCTTGCACTTTCAACCGCATTACCAATTTCGTCAATCGATGCCATTCCGGTTGACATCAACATTGGCTTTTTCTTGCTGGCAATATATCTGATCAGAGGCAAATCAACGATTTCAAATGATGCAATTTTATAAGCTGGAGTATTGAGTGACTCCAAGAGATCTACCGCTGTTTCATCAAAAGGAGAAGAAAAGAGGGTTATCCCAATTTGACGCGAAAAAGAAAATAGCTCTTTATGCCACTCAAATGGAGTGTACGCATTTCCGTACAGTTCATATAGTGATCTGCCTTTCCACAATCCGTCTGTAATATAAAAATCGGGATTATCTGTATCAATGGTCATTGTATCTGGCGTATACGTTTGAATTTTCACCGCATCTACGCCAGCGTTTTGTGCGGCTAAAATTGTTTCCTTCGCTCTAACTATAGAACCATTATGGTTTGCAGATACTTCAGCGATAATGTAGGGAGAGACTCTGTTAGAAATCTCTCTTCCTTCGATAAAGAAGTCACTTCTACTCATATTTCAGACCTTCTTTGTCTAGTCTCGCGATCTCTTGTTCAATGATAGAATCCCAACCAGAAAAGTTTGATGGTAAATCCTTAGCGTAATGATGCGTGCCAATACCTCGCTGTTTCTTTGCGGTCCAATCATCAGTTAGTAGTGATGGAAGAAAATCTAAAAATAAACCCTCAATATTCTCAATTAAGGCTGCATATGTCTTTGCAAAAGTATCATCTTCTTTTTCGAAATTCACAAATCTCTGCTTAACAATGGGTCCGGTATCTACTCCACCATCAATTAGATGGATGGTAACTCCAGTTGGAGTGTTATCATAAAACGCCCAAAAATTTGGATGAGCTCCACGATTGTATGGCAGGTATGCAATATGTAGGTTGAAAATNGGACAACCAAATCCATCGATTACATTCTGCTTTAGAATGTATCTGTAGCCATAACTGACTACAAAATCATATCCACTTACAGGCTCAACTTTGTTTTCTGTGTGATCAACTGCGCAATTATTCTTTACTAATGCATCAATTAAGTGAGTTTGCTTTTCGTCATACCCTAAAAATAGGACCTTTTTCCTAGGGTTTTGAATTTCGTTAATACGCTTCATTGTTAGCTTTCAGTTTTTGACTTTCTACTTTCAGCAAGTACACCCTTAAGATCGAAGACTGCTTTAANCATTATCGCTTTTATTCTTTGCTACGATGCGTTCTCGTGCGACTAACCAATTATCAGTCACACCACGGACCAGCTCAAGGCCAGTGAAATCGACCGGCTGTTCCGCCGGAACACAAAATAGATCAGCCGAAGGCGCCGATGTCGCGAATACATTTGTCTCATTGGCAAAGAAGTTTGAGGGACGAAAGTAATTAGCAATCACCCACCAAGCTACATAATCCATCGCAAATATGGTTTCGATTAGCTCTTCAGATTTATCCAAGTTGTTGTTTTCAACAAACATCAACGGCCTAAATTTNCGGATCGTATCGTTNGCGCCCGTCAGCACCTCTTTTTCCATGCCCTCGACATCTACCTTTATCAAACTGCATGCTTGCAGAGACAGGCTGTCAATCGTAATTATTTCTACCGGTTCACCAGTCTTATTCTCACTTAATTCAAAAGCGCCGAAATTCTGCTGTGTTTCCGGGTCCGTGATTGGCACATTACATACGGCATTTTTCTCACCCACACCCTTGTGCAAGCAGTCCACGTTAATTAACCGGTTAAGTGATACATTCGCGCACAANTTTTGATAAACCACCCTCTGTGGCTCAAAAGCAATAACTCTGCCGTTCGTTCCCACCTTTCTTGCCAAAGCTACTGTATGGGTTCCAATATTTGCACCAATATCAAGGATAATTCCTCCCGAGTTTGCGCATTGCAGAAGAATATCTAGCCCAGGTTCGCACCACTCCCCGTAACACTCTAATGACCTGCCAATAAACAGATCGTTTTTATTATACAGAAAACATCCATGCTTCGCTTCGACGATTGCCGAGCCGTCCTTCTCAAAAACTAATTTACNTTTAACCACTTTACGTTACCCGGNAGNTCCAATATCTGACCACTTTTAATCACCGGTTGGAACATTATCTAGAAACAAACGTTCTGCACTCAATTCCTTAATGATTAAGAGNTCNAAAAAGCGATGGACCGATTTGCAAATAATGAGTTTCAAAACTATCTCCCGCGCAACCTACCAGAGATCCATTAAGCAAAGCCCGGCNNTTCAAGAGTATATCTCAGGCCCAATCACCTCGAAAATCAGCCGGTATCATCAATGTGTCCCTAGATAGTTGATCTAAGGAACGATGACCGCAAAGAGCCATTGTCGTTTCCAGCTCTTTTTGGATTATTTCCAGCGACAGACGCACACCTTTCTGACCCATAGCACCCAATCCATAGATGTAAGATCGCCCGATATATGTCCCTTTAGCTCCAAGCGCCAATGCCTTTAAGACATCTTGACCAGACCGNATGCCTCCATCCACATGGACTTCTATTTTATCACCCACAGCGTCAATTATTGGGGACAAAGCCCGGATCGAACTTTGCGCGCCGTCAAGCTGACGACCTCCATGATTTGATACTATTATGGCATCCGCGCCCACATTTACGGCAAGCTTTGCATCCTCGGCATCTAAAATTCCTTTCAGGATAACTTTACCGTCCCANTGTTCTCTTAGGGNTTTGATTTTGTTCCAATCGAGTTTTGGNTCAAATTGTTCAGCTATCCAGGAGCTTAGGCTGGTTGTATCGGACACGCCTTCAGCATGNCCTACGACATTGCCAAAGTTTTTGCGCTTNGTCCCAAGCATCTCCATACTCCACCGCCATTTTGTCNATAGNTTTAAAAGTGTTTTTGGTGTCAGCTTGGGAGGTGCTGATAATCCATTTTTGATATCTTTGTGTCGCTGACCCAAGACTTGTAAATCTAGTGTTATCACTAGAGCCGAGCATTTGGCCTCTTTGGCCCGTGCTAGTAAGCGGGACATGTAATCTTGGTCTTTCATGACATAAAGCTGGAACCAAAACGGCTTCTCAGTCCTGGCCGCCACATCTTCAATTGAGCAGATCGACATTGTAGACAATGTGTATGGAACGCCAAATTGTTCTGCTGCACGCGCTGCTTTAATTTCGCCATCCGCAGATTGCAAACCAGTTAACCCTACAGGCGCCAAAGCAACTGGCATCGCTACATCTTCACCAATCATCTGTCCACGGGTATGCCGCCCGCTCATATCTACCGCGACCCTCTGCCTTAAAAGTAAATCAGCGAAGTCCGAAACATTGGCCCTGAATGTTTGCTCGGTCCAACTACCTGATTCTGCATAATCAAAAAACATTTTAGGGACACGGCGGCGGTAGATTTTTTTAAGATCGTTTATATTTGTGATGACAGGCATCGTATTCTTAACTACTACGGTTGTTGAAAATTGATCGTTTATTTAAACATAAAAAAATTAATTACAGAATTATTTTTATTATTTAATTATTATTAAATAATATATTATTATTTTTACTTACAATACAATTATCAGTAAATGATAAATATTTATTGCACCTATTATTACTCAACGGAAGCTGATTAGTCACATATTATTTTTATTGTAATTTTTAGAGCAACAATCACTCCCACTCGATAGTGCCAGGAGGCTTTGACGTTATGTCATAAGTCACCCGGTTGATGCCCTTCACCTCATTAATAATGCGGGTTGAAACACGCGCCAGGAATTCATGTTCAAAAGGGTAGGAATCAGCCGTCATTCCATCAGTAGAGGTGACCGCGCGTAACGCGCAGGCATAGTCATAACTTCTAGAATCCCCCATCACACCTACGGTACGTACCGGCAGCAAAACAGCAAAAGCCTGCCAGATTTCATCATAGAGGCCGGAATTACGAATTTCGTCTAAATAGACCGCGTCCGCCTGGCGCAGAATATCGAGTTTTTCTTTAGTAATCGGCTGGCCAGGAATACGAATAGCGAGACCCGGTCCCGGAAAAGGGTGCCGACCAACAGCTAATTCCGGCATATCTAATTCACGTCCGAGTGCACGGACCTCATCCTTGAAAAGATCTCGCAATGGCTCGACCAATTGCATGCGCATGCGCTCTGGCAGCCCTCCAACATTATGGTGCGACTTGATGGTGACACTCGGGCCTCCATCAAAAGAAACAGATTCGATAACATCAGGATATAATGTGCCTTGGGCTAGAAAGTCTGCACCCCCTACTTTTTTTGCCTCTTCCTCGAACACGTCGATAAAAAGGCCACCTATGATTTTACGCTTGACCTCAGGATCGGTTTTGCCTTCAAGCTCTCCCAAAAACAGGTCTTTTGCATCGCGGTGCACCAGTGGGATATTAAAACGGTCTCGAAACATGGCGACTACTTCTTCAGCTTCATTCTTTCGTAACAGCCCATGATCGACAAAAATGCATGTCAGCTGATCGCCTATGGCTGCATTGAGAAGCACAGCAGCGACCGAGGAATCGACACCGCCGGACAGCCCACAAATCACTCGTCCGCCGCCAACTTGATCTTTAATTTTTTGAATTGCCTCCTTGCGGAATGAGGCCATTGTCCAATCGCCAGCGCATCCAACTACATCATGTGTAAAGTTGCGCAATAACTGCGCTCCATTCGGGGTGTGAAACACTTCCGGATGAAACTGAACGCCGTAATATCGTCTCGCATCATCCGCAATCACCGCATAGGGCGCTCCCTCACTCACCGCCACCGGGCGAAAGCCATCGGGCAACGCCGTCACCCTATCACCATGGCTCATCCAAACCTGATGCTGACTATTGGCAGACCATAAGCCATCAAAGACAGCACAGTCATCAACCACATCAACCATTGCACGACCGAACTCTCGGTGTACGTGCGGCTCCACCGAGCCGCCTAATTGAGAACACATAGTTTGCTGGCCATAACAAATTCCGAATACTGGCAAACCGCTTTCAAACACTACTTGCGGCGCACTGGGCGCTTTGGCCTCGGTCACGCTTGCTGGCCCACCGGACAAAATAATCGCCTTAGGTCCATATGCGTTCAGTGAATCTTCATCCACCCGGTTAAAGGGGTGGATTTCGCAATAAACGCCGCTTTCACGAACCCGCCTTGCGATTAACTGGGTGACTTGGCTGCCAAAATCAATAATTAGAATTCGATCTGTCATGATACGTGCTTGATAGCGGACGTGACGGCCCGTGGACAAGGAATTTGAGACATGGAGAACTATCTTTGCGAGTATTTCATTTTTTGCGCTCTAAAACAGTTATAAAGAAACCGTCGGTAGCATTTCTAAAGGGTGTGAGTTGCAAACTAGGTCCCTTTCCCGGACACAGCCCTCCTAACGTTTCCTGCCAAACACGTTCGATTGATAGCACTTTATAATCGCTTCGTTGATCCAGAAAAGCGTCAACCACATCCCGGTTTTCATCACTGAAAAACGAACATGTGGCATAAATCAGCCTACCGCCAGGCCGAACTAATGGTGCAGCTTTAAGTAATAGACGCCTTTGCAAATTGCGGTATTCGTCAAACTGTGCCTCCGTTAACCGAAGCCTGGCTTCGGGATGGCGCCGCCATGCACCGGAGCCCGTGCATGGAGCGTCGACAAGAACACGGTCAAAACCCTCGACCTGTGTGGCGATCCATGAGTCATCGTCGTGGGCTATTAGGCGAGTTTTACCGATCGTCACGCCTGCGCGCGCCAGACGTTTCTTGGCTTGATGCAATCGAACCGAATCTAGGTCGCACAACGTAATCGAACCTTCATCTCCCATACACGCTGCTAGCGCCAAACTCTTTCCACCGGCGCCTGCACACAAATCCAGCACACGCATACCAGGTTGCGCATCACATAGCAGCGCAACAAGCTGCGACCCTTCATCTTGAATTTCAATCAGTCCCTCCCGGAATATATCCACCTGGGATAATGATTGGTGCACTTTAAGGCGCACTCCTATCGGCGACAGGCTTGTGGGCGAAGCGGTTACAGCTGATGACTTTAGTGCCTTCAAAACTACTTCACGGTCAGATTTTAATAAGTTCACGCGAACGTCCAATGGCGCCTGAGTAGCCAAAACCGCAAGTTCCTCTTCAAGTTGCGGGCCAAGCGAAGTTACCGCCTTTTCGTATAGCCAATCCTCCAGGTTATGACGAGCCGGCCTTGGCATTCCAGAATCAAAAATCGATTTGCCCTCAAGAGCAATTAGCATAGCGATTTCAGTATCCGCTAAAGGCGATGGACGGTAACGTTCACCGTCGCATTGTTCTGATATTTCGCTCACAGACTGTCTTTCACTCAATACTAAAGACACCAATATGAGAGATCGTACAGACGCTCCTTCACCGCAAAACCATTGCAATTGGCGAAAGTGACGCAAGACAAAAAACAACCTTTCACGGATTGCACGCCGATCTTTGGAGCCCGCATAGCGCCTAGTCCGAAACCAGTGCGCCAAAAACCGATCAGCAGGCCTACCACTTGCCAGCAGACCCTCCAAAATATCTATACTTCCTTGAATGCGGGCGCCAGGTGTCATTAGGTCACGTTAATCTGTGTCGACTCTGCATGCGCAGCAATTCGACATATCTCAAGCACTAGCCGCCTGACGTACGGTAGTTTGGCGCTTCGTGTGTAACGGTAATATCGTGCACATGGCTTTCCCGAAGTCCGGCATTAGTAATTTTCAGGAAAGTAGCGCCTCTCTGTAGCTCTTCAATAGTCGCACTTCCGGTGTAGCCCATCGCCGCTCTTAAACCACCAACTAGCTGATGAATTATATTACCAATCGGCCCCTTATAGGGAACGCGACCTTCAACGCCTTCGGGTACGTATTTCATGGACTCCTGAACTTCTTCTTGAAAGTACCGGTCTGCTGATCCACGTGCCATAGCACCGAGAGATCCCATGCCACGATAAGATTTATATGACCGCCCTTGAAAAAGTGTAACTTCACCAGGCGCTTCATCAGTCCCGGCAAAAAGCGAACCAATCATCGCACAACCTGCACCCGCAGCAATGGCCTTCGACAAATCACCCGAAAACTTAATACCACCGTCCGCGACAACCGGAACTCTTTGCTTTTCCGCTTCCTCCGCCGCAGACATGATTGCCGTTAACTGCGGCACTCCCACACCAGCAATAATACGCGTCGTGCAAATCGATCCCGGCCCGATGCCGACCTTTACGGAATCTGCCCCAGCATCTATGAGTGCTTTAGCACCTTCGCTTGTAGCCACATTTCCGGCTAGAACCTGAGCGTAATTACTTAGTTTCTTAACCCGCTGCACTGTGCCTAAAACACCGTGGCTATGTCCGTGAGCCGTATCAATGACTATCACGTCACAACCAGCATCTAATAGAGCTTCAGCCCGCTCCACACCGTCGTCACCAACACCTGTCGCCGCCGCAACCCGCAAACGACCATGCTCATCCTTGCAAGCGTGTGGATACTTTTGCGCCTTCTCCATATCTTTTACCGTTACAAGCCCAACACACCTATTTTCTCCGTCAACGACCAGTAGTTTTTCGATACGGTGCTCGTGCAGTAGCTTCTTCGCTTCTTCTTGGCCTACGCCCTCTTTCACCGTGACAAGCCTTTTAGTCATCAATTCTTTGACTGGCTGTTTAGGATCACTCGCAAAGCGCACATCCCGGTTAGTCAGCACACCAACTAATTTTCCATCCCGTCCCTCTGTGACAGGAATTCCAGAAATATTATGTTGATCCATCAGAGCATAGGCATCAGCCAAAACCTGGTCTGGCATAATTGTTATCGGGTTAACTACCATCCCAGCTTCGAAACGCTTTACACGCCTGACCTCCTCGGCTTGGCGCTCAATGTCCAGATTCTTATGAACAACCCCTATGCCGCCAGCCTGAGCCATGGCAATAGCAAGCGCATGTTCAGTAACCGTGTCCATTGCGGACGACAGGAGCGGAATGCCTAGTTCGATACTAGCAGTAAGATAGGTACGCGTATCGGTCTCAGCCGGTAGAACGGCAGACTCAGCGGGCTGTAGAAGTACGTCGTCGAACGTCAGCCCTTCGCGGATTTCCATACCAATTCCCAATAAAAAGTTGAGCGGATCATACACATTGGCGCCACAGAGCCAAGGATATTCGAAATCTCAAAAAAATAAATTTAAACCATTGATAAGTTGATGTTTTTCAGAGCGTTCGCGCCAATGATATTGAGTTAGCCACGAAATCCTGACGCTACTAAATACAACTCTGACGACTCCTTGCGGCTGGATTTCGGTTTTGCATGAGCAACTTTGCTAAAATCGCCCTTCAACACTGCGAGTAAATTTTGTTCTGTGCCCCCTTGAAAAACCTTTGCGACAAATGTTCCGTCCGCGGCCAAAACTGCACGTGCAAAATCATAGGCGGCCTCTACTAGCCCAACAATCCGCAGGTGGTCTGTATTGGAATGCCCTGTTGCTGGCGCTGCCATGTCGCTTAACACTACGTCTACTTTGCCACCGATGACGTCAATTAGGCTATCAATGATATGGTCGTCGTAGAAATCCCCTTCAAGCACAGTTACACCGGCAAGAGGCTCCATAGCATGCAAATCGAGCGCAACGACGATGCCATCACCACCCACATGTTGCGCTGCTATCTGGCTCCAACCCCCTGGTGCCGCACCCAGATCAATAACTCGCGCGCCCCTTTTCAGAAACCCAAACCGTTCGTGTAATTCTATAATCTTAAATGCAGCACGGCTTCGGTATCCGAGCCGCTGTGCCTCACGAACAAACGGGTCATTGAGCTGACGTTGAAGCCATCTTGTCGAAGAAGATTTTCGGCCACGTGCGGTTTTTACACGCACATGTTTTGATCGTCCGAGGCCACCTCTGCCACTTTGTGCCGATTTTCGCGCCATAAAACTTCCCTCTATTGGGTATCACGCCTTTCATTATCATTAAGATTTTCCAAATCAGCCTGAGCCATTAACTCCAACAGAATTCCCTCACGAATGCCACGATCGGCTACCCGCAATTGTCTAACGTCCCACCGCCTACAAATTGCTTCTAGCACTGCACAGCCAGCAATCACAAAATCCGCACGGTCAAATCCAATACAGGGTTCTGCCGCCCTTTCATCCACATCCATCGTTCGCAGTTTATTGTTAATTTCAAAAATCGAGGCAAAATCTAATGTTGCCCCATCCACTTTTAAGCGATCATAACATTTAAGCTTACGATCAATACCAACAAGGGTAGTCACGGTTCCAGATGTTCCCAACATCTGAACACCATCAGTATCAATCCTTTCGGCGATACCGTGACGAACACAAAACTGCTCTAGATAAGAATCCACTTCTCTAACAATACCTCCATATGCCTGGGCCGAAAGGCATCCAGTGCCGTACCGATCGGCTAAAGTCACCACACCAAGCGGCACTGAAACCCAACCGCGCACCGGACTATCCTCATCATTTAGGTCTAGCCAGAGGATTTGTGTACTGCCCCCACCGATATCAAAAACTACCGCATAAGGTTCTTTACCATCTAACAAAGAACGACACCCAGAATAGGCTAAACGGGCCTCCTCGGCTTGTGTGATCACCTCTATTTCCAGACCCGTGTGTTTTAATACCCGTGCAAAAAAACTGTCTGCATTTTTTGCGCGGCGACAAGCCTCGGTCGCAACCATTCGAAACCGATCAACCCCATCTCGTTTCATTTTTTTTGCACAGATGTTGAGTGCCACTAATGTCCGGTCCATGGCCGCGTCACTGAGGCGGTCGCTCGAACCAAGCCCTTCACCCAGTCGGACAATGCGCGAAAACGCATCTATTACCCGAAAACCATCTTGCTCAGGCTTTGCAACCAATAACCGACAATTATTTGTGCCTAAATCCAATGCTGCAAACGTATGGCCCCAGCGCCCCCCTCGACGCTTCCGTTGCCAATCGCGCCGACGGCGTCTCGAAGCGTAAACCGCCATTCCTAACTCCCAACGCTAGTGCAGCTTATATTTTGTTGGTTAGACTTAACGACATCCTAACAAAAATAACGTGACTATTCATAGTCGATTTAACAATACGACATTTGTTGCGAATTGGCATTCGTGCTACCACCTTGGATATTTTAGAGGGTTGCCGCCGGTGGAAAGCAGTTTAACACCAGAACGAAAGGCGCAGTCCAACTTACAAATAAGCATTACTTAGAAGGCGAGTTTCTCGCTTCGCTTCGTAAGTTTCTCTCGTTGATTTTGAGAAAATTAGGTGACGGCCTCTTCGTAAGTACGCTGTAAATTCTAAATATGAAATTCATGTTCACTCTTGATTATTCAATTGTCCAACGGCTAACTCAAAACATAATTCGTTGAATTCAAAAATCAGGGACCCACTATGGCTATCGATACCCACGCTCATTTCATTCCCCAAGCGATGCTAGAAGATCTGCGTAACAGAATTGATGACTTTCCCAATGTGGAATTGATCGAAAATGACGGCAAGTTTCAGCTTGCGTTTGCCGGCAACAAACCCACTCGCCCGGTGATGCCAAGACTGCGCGAAACCGAAGAACGCCATGAATGGATGGATGAGCAAGGGCTTGCCCTTCAAATCCCCGGTGGGTGGGTGGATGCGTTCGGCAATCAATTACCCGCAGAAGAAGGGGCGGATTGGGCTCGTTATTCCAATGAATGGCTACTGAAGGAATGCACGAAAGACCCTCGTATTATTCCCCTAGCCGTATTACCGACACAAAGCGGAGAACTGGCGGCAAAGGTAATGGAAGAAGCGCTCGACCAAGGCTTTAAAGGCTTTATGATTGGTGCACAAACGCGGGCAGTCGGCGGCAACCTGGACGACCCGGACCTCGACCCCTTCTGGCAAATGGCCCACGATAAAAGTGCGGTTATTATGGTCCATCCAGTGTTCGATACTACCGATAGTCGGGTACTCGACTACGATATGGTCAATGCGGTCGGGCGCATCAACGACCAAACGACAGCATTGGCCCGCATCTTATTTACCGGTCACCTTACCAAGTATTCAAATGCCAAAATCATCGCCTCCACCGGGGGGGCATCACTACCCTATGCGCTGGGGCGCTTAATCCGCAATTTCAATGCCCATCCCGGTCAGTATGCGGATCCACGTGAGGGATTTGCTCAGCTCTACTTCGACACCATAGACTTCGAACCTGACGTACTCGAGTTTCTTGTTAATCGGGTTGGTGTAGATAAGGTAATGCTTGGCTCTGACTGGCCGTTTCCCATCGGTGACATGGAACCCCGCAAGGTCATCGACGATTGTAGCCTATCGCAGAGGGATAAAAACAAACTGTTAGAAGACAACGCTCAGGCGCTATTTAAGTTATAAATGGAAACAGAACCGGACAATGATATACCTTAAATTTAATGTCTAAAAATATTCTCGTCATCGGCGCCGGTGCGGTCGGTATGTGTACCGCCCTTTTTTTGCAACGGGACGGACACCACGTCACCGTTGTCGACGAGCGCGAGCCAGGAGCGGGTTGTTCATTCGGCAATGCAGGCTTTCTGAGCCCCGACACGTCGTCACCTAAAGCTACGCCAAACATGTTGCGCCAGGTGCCGAGTTGGTTGCTAGACCCTACCGGTCCTCTGAAGGTTCGAGCAAATTACGCAATCAAGGCGACCCCTTGGCTATGGCAATTTATCCGTGCAGGTCGGCCAACTATTATTGCCGAAGGTATGAATGCATTACTTGGACTGCACGAAAGGGTATTTGATTTATACGAAGAGTTAACAGACACCTCTCACTTAATACGGCGCTTGGGACAGATGCATATCTTCGAGACCGATGATGCGTTTGCCTATGCCCAACAGAGTAATATTAGACGGCGCCAACGCGGTATAACCGTTGATGAACTAAATGCCGATGAAGCACGCCAGATCGTCCCTGAGCTGGGTCCCGCCATTCGCCACGCACTTTTTTTCCCCGACAATGGTCATATCGTTAGTCCCTTCAAATTAGTCACATCTCTAGCAGAAAAGTTCATTGGGGATGGAGGAAAGATTGTCAGGGACGCTGTGCATAGCCTTGCTGTCGAGGATAGTACAGTGAACGCTGTTCACGCAGAAACTCAGACGTTCACTCCTTCACATTTGGTTGTTGCAGCTGGAGCATGGTCTGCAGCGTTAGCAATCCAACTTGGAGATAAAGTGCCACTAGAAAGCCAACGCGGCTATCATTTGGAACTGACCGAACCCCATATAATGCCAAAAATCGGGCTCCAATCCGTAGAACGAAAATTCACTATGACACCTATGGAAGGCAGATTACGTCTTGCGGGCACAGCAGAATTTGCAGGGATCAACGCAGAGCCTGATTATCAACGAGCAAACGTTTTATTTGATCATGCAAAGAAGTTATTGCCAGGGATTACCCGTAGCGATGACCGACGCTGGATGGGCCACCGACCGTGCATTCCTGACTCCCTTCCGGTGATTGGCCCCGCAAAGCATGTCACAAACGTCCATTATGCATTTGGGCACGGCCACACGGGCATGTCCGGTTCACCCATGACCGGAAAATTGATTAGCGACATGATTGCCGAACGCTCACTCTCCATTGACGCCACTCCATTCCTTCTTTCTCGGTTTTAAGGCAATTTGGCGCGGTTCATTTAAAGGGAAATCTAAAATATGAAAATTTGCAGCACCGCTGTGCATGTTATTCCCGTCAACCATCGCGGTAATTGGGTACTCCTAGAGCTCAATACCGAAGATGGTTTAAGAGGCTGGGGTGAAGGTAGCAACAGCAAGGATGAGGAGCGTTGCGTTGAAGAAATGGTGCGTCTTGGCCGAAATCTTGAAGGAAAGGAAATCAATGCCGCTGCCACTACTATCAACTTAATAGAAGGCCTCCCCAATAAGCGGCTACCTAGAACACCACCCAGCGCAGTAGCGCAGGCTCTCTTCGATCTAGAATGTCGGATAAACGGCGTTTCAGCGGCCGCAGCACTTGCTGGCGAAAATAATGGAAACGCAAAAATTGATGAAAATATCGCGTTTTATTCCAATATCAACCGGCGATGCGAAGACCGCAAACCCGAGACAATTGCCGCTGCAGGACGCCTCGTAGTGGAGGCGGGCTGCACTCGCATTAAAATAGCTCCCTTTGATGAAGTCTCGCCAAATGGATTACGCAAAGAAGGCGAAAAACTTGTGGAACCAGGTATCGCACGTCTGGCTGCGCTTCGCAAAGCAATAGGCTCAAACATTGATCTTATGATCGATAACCACTGGCGCTTCACCTCAGAAACCGCTCCTCTCCTTGCCTCAATTTGCAAAGAATTCGCTATATCTTGGATAGAAGATCCGCTGGAGAAATGGGTCAGAAAAGATTGTGATATTTTGCGAGAGGGTTCCGGCGGCCGCGTCGTTGGGGGGGAGGATATTTACACGTATGGCGAACTTGAAGATTTAGCAAAGTCTGGCTGCATTGACCTTATGATCGCTGATATCAAATTTGTCGGTGGTACGGTAGAACTTGATCGCATCTGCAAAATGGCAGCCACGCACGGCGTCGGCTTCGCACCACACAATCCAGACGGACCAATCTCTACCGCATCCAGCGCTCATGTGGTTGCAGCCAATCCAAATGCCGAAGTGCTAGAATATTCTTTCGGGGAGGTGGAATGGCGCCAGAGCTTTGCCAAAGGCGAGCAGCCCGTAGGCAATCGCATGTCCATTTCCGGGCCGGGATATGGGGTCGATATCATGTTTGAGAACCAAGGCGAGCCAGTTCCGGTAATTGGATAGGTCATCACTTGATTTGATTTAATTTGCCCTGGGTAGACCAACACCACTAGCATTTGGTAATTTCAGCCAAAATCAATTTTTGTGTCTTGTGGAGGAAATACATGTCACTGGAAATTGTTCCGCTAACCAACCATTTTGCCGCTGAAGCAAAAGGTATAGATTTGCGCCAGCCCCAAGATGAAAATACACGGCGCGCGCTTTATAACGCTTTCGCTGAGAACACTGTCTTGCTAATCAGGGATCAAGAATTGGATCCAGAAAGTTACCTTCAAGCCGCAAGCAATTTCGGAGAAATTTTCGAACAAGACCTCAAGCAATTCTGCCTGGACGAAAACCCTCTTGTTGGCTTCATCTCTAGTGGAGATAGGAACAACCTCAATGGAAAACGTATCTACCGAGGCATTAACTGGCACACCGATCATTCCAATCGTCCTATCCCTCCCCGCGCAACCAGCCTTTATGGCGTAACCATCCCACAACAAGGCGGTGACACACAGTTTGCCGACATGAAAGCACTCTATGATGATTTGCCGGATGGAACGAAGGCCAAAATTGACCATGTAAAAACGCTGCATGTTTGGCAAGCAAGCCGTAGCCCCCGTCCTCTGTCTAAACCTCCAGGAAAACAGCCTGAAACCTGGCAACCATTAGTGCGCGTGAACCCGGACACCGGTCGTCGTGGTATATATATGAATACTGCACGTATAGAAAAATTCGACGGTATCGACGATGCAGAAGGTTTCGCCATCGTGGATAATCTAATGGAACTCGCCAATAGTGGTAAATATGAGTATCGCCACAAATGGCGAAAAGGCGATATGGTCATTTGGGATAACCGGTCAGTCCTTCACCAAGCTACATCCGATTATGACGAAGAGCGTTTCCTTTACCGCGTCATGATCCAAGGTGAACCAGTTATGACTGTTGCAGACCAGAAGGTGGTATAGATATGACGTTCACTATTAATCCACTGAGAAGCGGATTTGCATCAGAGGTCGTGGGCATTGACCTGCGCCAAACTCCGGACGATGACACTAAAAAGGCACTTTATCATTCTTTCGCCGAACGGTCGGTTCTGGTCATCCGCGATCAAAAACTGGAACCACCCGAATTTCTGGAAGCGGCACGAATATTCGGAACGCCTATGCTGCAGGATTTGGAGCAATTTCGCGTTCCTGAATGTCCACTGGTCGGATTCATTTCAAGCCGCGACAAAGGCGCTAGCGGAAAAGTTATCACTCGCGGTCGAAACTGGCATACAGATCATTCCCACACAGAGACCCCGCCGCGCGCTACAACGTTGCACGCAGTTACGCTGCCAATCGAAGGCGGCGATACACAATTCGCCAGCATGCATCTAGCCTACGACAGACTGCCGGACGATATGCGCAACAAGGTGGATCTTATAAATTGCCTCCACGTTTGGATGAGCCGGCGGTGCCCCCGACCAATGCCATCGATAGAAGAAGGCTTCGATCCGCGCTTTTGGCATCCACTCGTGCGAACCAACCCCGATACCGGCCGCCGCGCGCTATATATGAATACAGCGCGCATTGATGAGTTCCAAGGCATCGAGCTGGATGCGGGCTTTGACCTGCTTGATTTTCTTATGGATCATATTACGCAACCGCGTTTCGAATACCGCCACCAATGGCAAGAGGGCGATATGCTTATTTGGGATAATCGCGCTGTAATGCATCAAGCAAACGGAGATTATGGCGATCAATATCGATACCTCTATCGCATAATCATAGAGGGAGAGCCGGTACTAAATGCAAACGGTGAGAAATTGGGAGAAGCCGCATGACACATTATAAAATCGCTTGCTTAGATGTTTGGGACGAACCGGTCAAAAACCAAACCCGCGATGTTGCACCAGATAATTTCGAGCTGGTCTTCGCCAGGAGTTATGATGAGGATCACCAAATTGAGATTACCCAACAATGCGATTTTATCATGTGCGGGACCGCACCTGTATCGCGGCGCATGCTGGACAAATCTCCCAATATCCAATTCGTTCAAAAGTGGGGAATAGGCTTCGACAAAGTGGACCTCAAAGCGGTTGAGGACCACGGGCTTGGACTTTGCAACACGGCCGGCGCTAATAAGACAGTTGTGGCAGAACACACAATCTTGTTAATTCTTGCTGTTTACCGGCACTTGCTTGAAATCGACGAACGACTGCGCAAAGGCGAATGGCTAGATATAAAGATAATGCTAAGGAATAACGCGCTCCAGCTTCGCGGTAAAACCGTAGGTATTTTTGGGTTCGGTAACATCGGTCGCGCGGTCGCACAACGACTGACAGGGTTCGAAACCAAAGTCATTTATAACGATCTTATAAAAGCAGATGCCGAAACCGAGAAAACGCTAAATGCCAAATCCGCTTCCCTTGATCAGATATTGACCGAAAGTGACATTCTTACCATCCACACGCCACTCGACGACTCAACGAAGGACGCTATTGATGCCTCAGCCATTGGAAAAATGAAGAAATCTGCAATCATTATCAATTGCGCGCGCGGTGGAATTATAAACGAACAAGACCTATTTACCGCCATAACCTCGGGCCAGATTCGTGGTGCAGGCATCGACGTATGGGAACCCGAGCCAACAGCCCCCGAAAACCCGCTTTTAAAACTTGATCAAGTAGTTGTAACCCCACACGCAGCAGGTTCAGCATTTGATAATGTCGGGAATGTATCGGCCCATTGTTTCAGAAATATCGAATTATTTTTGCGGGGTGAACCCCTGCCCAAAGCCGATGTTATTATACCGATAAAAACAAACTCCTCGGCAGGTAAATAGAATCGTTGACGTATCTGAAAACAGCCTGTATCAGAGCACTACCTGCGTAACAGCATCTTGACCATAGTTAAAAAGATTTCCTGATGGATGCGGACAGGATTACCGTACCGAAATGAAGTACGGGATTATAAAATTTTCATAATAATAAGAATATGATGGACGGGGAGGCACGTGGCTGCACTTTTAGAGATCGAGGATCTCCATACTCAATTTTTCACCTCAGCCGGCACGGTCAGAGCGGTAGATGGTATCACCTATAATGTCGATGAAGGCGAGACCGTCGCCATAGTCGGCGAGTCAGGCTGCGGCAAATCTGTTGGCGCCATGTCAATTTTGCGACTCATTCCCTGGCCTCCAGGAAAGGTAGTCAAAGGCAGTATTAAATTTCAGAATACTGATTTACTGCAATTATCCGATGCCGAAATGCGCGAAATTCGCGGTAACGACATAGGAATGATTTTTCAAGAACCAATGACATCTCTCAACCCTGTGCTTTCTATCGGCCTGCAGTTGACCGAAACCTTGCAACACCATTTAGGCATGGAGGAAAAAGAATGCCATGCCAGGGCGGTGGAGCTGCTAGGCATGGTTGGCATTTCAGAGCCAGAGCGGCGACTTGAGCAATACCCACACCATTTGTCCGGCGGTATGCGCCAACGGGTCATGATTGCGATGGCGCTTGCCTGCGAACCAAAGCTGATTATTGCTGATGAGCCGACTACAGCGCTCGACGTAACCATTCAAGCACAAATTTTAGAGTTGATGAAAGAACTAACGCGCAAAATGGGCGTTGCCATGATTATCATAACGCATAATCTCGGCGTAGTCGCGCGCTATGCGGACCGCGTGAATGTAATGTACGCGGGCAAAATCGTGGAAACGGGCACCGCCGAGGAAGTCTATTTGCGACCGAAGCACCCGTATACATTAGCGCTGTTAAAATCCGTACCACGTATAGATCATCCGCGCGGGCAAAAGCTAGATCCCGTTGATGGCCAACCCCCTGATTTAGCGCGTCTGGATAACGGCTGCCCCTTCCGTCCCCGTTGTCGGTATGCCTCAAATAAATGTGAAACAAGCAACCCGGCGCTAGAAAACGTTGGCAATGGCCATCAAACTGCATGTTGGAATAATGATAATCTCGAAAAGGAACAGAGGGCCGCATCATGAGCGCTGTAATTGACAGCAACGCTGCGTCCAATGGCACTGCCGAATTAGGCGACACATTAATAGACGTCCAAGGACTGAAGATGCATTTTCCGATTACGGAAGGCATCGTAATGAATAAAGTTGTCGCTCAAGTCAAAGCGGTCGACGGCGTTAGTTTTCGGATTAAGCGGGGCGAAACCCTTGGTTTAGTTGGCGAATCCGGTTGCGGAAAAACAACAACAGGACGTTGCATTTTACAACTTGAGAACCCTACTGAGGGTCAAATTTTTTATGACGGAATCGATCTCAATACATTGAATTCAAAACAAATGGTACCATTTCGTCAGAAAATTCAAGTGATTTTCCAAGACCCGTTCAGCTCACTAAATCCACGCATGAAGATCGGGGAAATCCTTGCTGAACCGATGCGGGTCCATAAAATAATCACCGATAAACGGGCCCGAGACGAACGCGTCCTAGATTTATTGAAAGTCTGCGGTCTTAGTCCTCGATTTGCCGATCGTTACCCACACGAAATGAGCGGCGGACAACGCCAACGTGTCGGTGTGGCGAGAGCGCTCGCTATGGATCCTGAATTTATTGTTTGCGATGAAGCGGTATCCGCGCTGGATGTTTCTATTCAAGCACAGGTGATAAACTTACTTGAGGATTTACGCGAAGAATTTGGTCTGACTTATTTGTTTATTAGCCATGATTTGAGCGTCGTGCGCCACATTTGTCATCGTGTAGCTGTTATGTATCTCGGGAATATGGTCGAACTCGCCGATTGCGACGAATTGTTTGATAACCCGATACACCCGTATACAAAGGCTCTGTTGGAAGCCGTTCCAATTCCAGACCCCTCTGTTGAATCAGAACGGGCACATAAAACTATAAAAGGCGAAATTCCAAGCCCCATCAATCCCCCAAGTGGTTGTGTGTTTCATCCTCGTTGTGACGTGGCGGTCGATGGATGTCCAAAAGTGATACCCGAATTTCGCGAAGTAAAACCAGGCCACTGGGTGGCCTGCACAGAGGTATGATCGTTCGAAAGAGAATTTCGAGTGACATGCGAATAAGCGTTGGGTTCGACTAGACCTGCGTTTGTAGAGAGAGAGAAACCAAGAGTTTCTTATGAACAGGGAAGGAAAAACTAAATGACTTCTAGAAAATTTTTCGCCGCTGTGGCTTTAGGTTCAGCCATTGCATTTGGCGGAGTCGCAACAGACGCATCGGCAAAGCCGGTTCGTGGCGGCACTCTGAACTATGTGGTCGGTAGTAAAATACCGTCCCTCGATTTGCATCGGGAAACCACGTTTGGGGTTGTGCATCCAGTTCGCCCTTATTACAGCGTACTGATGCGTGTGAACCCGAATAATCCTCAGTCTACTACAGATTTCGTTTGCGACCTTTGCACCGGCGGCGTTCCGAAGCCGACTGAAGGCAGCACGAAATATACTTTTAAAATCCGCAAAGATGCCAAATTCTGGGGCGATTTCCGCGCCGGAGGTAAGAGCATCAAGGACAAGGACTTCAATGCAGGCCTTTTGGGCGATAAGATCTCGGTAAAAGATGTCAAGGGTGTCCTAGGCACAACCGTTAATGCTTATGACGTTGCCAAAAACTTTAGCCTGATCATCTTTCCACCGAAAGGTGTACCCAGCGCCCGCAAAGCCTTTTTCCGCATGGTCAAGTCAGTAGAAGCAACAGATGCAAATACAGTCGTGTTCAAGCTGAAGTTCCCGTCGGGTGCTTTTATTCCCGCGGTAGCGCTGCCATTTAACGCTATTTATCCAAAGGCGTTGCTAGATAAAGATCCGCATTTTTTCACCAAAAATATCTATGGATCAGGGCCTTTTATGTTTGATGAATATCAGCCGGGTTCATTCGTTGCAGGTGTTCGTAACCCGACCTATCACCAGAAGGATGCGAATGGAAATGCACTACCGTATCTAGACGGTGTTCGGTCGATCAGCGCGCCAAAAATGGCAATCCGCTTGAATGCGATCCGTGGCGACCGTGCCGCCATCGAATTCCGAGGGTTCCCACCAAAGGCTCGTGACGATTTGAAAAAGGCCCTAGGTGACAAGATTACGGTTCAGGAGAGTAACTGGAACTGTGCCCTTATGTTCATAGGGAACCATAAGCATAAATTCTTCGGCAATCCCGATGTACGTCGTGCACTTTCGCTAGCGGTTGATCGTTGGGGTGGATCAAAGTATTTATCAAAAATCGCAATCGTGAAAACGGTTGGCGGTATCGTCTTTCCAGGCGACCCGCTTGCCGCAACAAAAGCCGAACTGACGAAAATTCCAGGTTTCTGGACGGACCTCAAAAAGTCCCGTGCAGAGGCCAAAAAACTCCTTAAGAAAGCTGGAGTCCCTGAAGGTTATACCTTTAAATTTAACAATCGTGGCGTCGATCAGCCATATAAAATTGTTGGGACTTGGCTTGTTGGTCAATGGAAAAAGATTGGTTTGAATCCCAAGCAGCACGTGCAGCCGTCCGGTCCGTTCTATGCATCCCTACGCAAGAAGAAGGACTACGACGTCTCCATCGACTTTAACTGTCAGTCGGTTATCAATCCATTAGCCGATGTATCCAAGTATATTTCCGACGACAAGGCGGGCAATAACTACGCCAACTATCAAGACCGTAAGGCGGATAAAATGTATGACGCTATGCTTCGCGAAGCTGACCCAGTCAAGACTCGCAAACTGATGCGTAAATACGAGTGGCATACGCTTGCTGAGGAAGTACATGTGGGAGTTACTCCTTGGTGGTACAAAATCAATCCTCATCGTTCCTACGTGCAGGGTTGGAAAGTTGCACCAAGCCATTACTTGAACCAGAGCCTAGAAAACGTCTGGTGCACGGGTGGCAAATGCTCGCACTCTAACTAGGCGGTCTATCGCGATCACCTAGTAGGTACTGTTGTACCCTACCCGTCGTTTTCCTAGGCGACGGGTAGGACAACAACTCTTCATAAGGCTAGAGACACTATGTATAAATATACCGTTAAACGCGTATTACTGATGATCCCCACACTCGTCGGTGCCGCAATTTTAGTTTTTTGTTTGTTGCGCCTAATCCCTGGCGACGTGTGTGAGCTTCGCCTAGCAGGATCCGGTACTTATGTAGACCCAAAAGCTATTTTGGAATGTCAACAGCGGCTCGGTATTTCCGATCCTATGTGGAAGCAATTTATCGATTTCATGGTGGGTCTCTTCACCTTTAACTTTGGTCAATCTATGTGGACAGGACAACCAATAGTGCATGAAATTGAGCTGCGATTTGCGTTGTCTCTGCAAGTAGCTATCATGGCTACAATAGTAAGTGTCCTCATTGCCATTCCACTTGGCACGATTTCTGCCGTCCGCCAAAATACTTGGTTGGATTATATAGTGCGCGGGTTCAGTATCGCTGGCATCGCCATGCCGTCATTCTGGCTTGGTATTTTGATCATACTAGGCCTCCTAATTTACACCCAAGCATGGTTCGGTGCGCCCTGGATGCCGCCCATCCAATATGTCTCCATTATCGACGATCCACTTGGTAATATCGCCCAACTAATTTGGCCAGCAATTGCTACCGGGTACCGCTATTCCGCAGTCGCAACTAGAATGATGCGATCCGCCCTTCTCGAAGTCTTGCGCGAAGACTACATCCGAACCGCGCGTGCTAAGGGTTTGCTCGAAAAAGTTATCACACGCCGCCACGCGTGGAAAAACGCTTTGCTGCCAGTCATAACTGTTATTGGTATTGAATTCGCTTTTTTAATGGGCGGCCTTGTAGTGACTGAACAGGTTTTCAATTTAAATGGTCTTGGCAAATTGTTTGTCGAATCCGTTACCAATCACGATTACACTATGACCCAAGCGCTTGTCATGCTCGTTGCTGCCATATTCGTAATCACGAATTTCCTAGTGGACTTGTGTTATGCGTGGCTCGATCCTCGGATCAGGTATAGCTGAGGGGGATGTGAACGATGTCAGCAGCAGATGAAACAGCTCTTAATTCAGAACTAGAGGAACTTCGCGACAATCGATCTGTATTTGCGAAGGGTTGGGATGCCTGTAAAAGGATGCCGCTCGGCGCTTTCGGTGCCTTTGTAGTGATTTTGATGATTGTGGCCGCGATCTTTGCACCAGTCTTATCCCCTTATGATCCGGAAATGAATAATTTTGAAGCCATGTTGAAGCCCCCGAGCTTCGAGTATCTATTGGGTACCGACCAATTCGGTAGAGATTTGTTCACCCGGATTATTTACGGCGCTCAAACCGCCCTATTCGTAGGTTTTGCCTGCGCCATTATCGGCGCATCCGTTGGACTAGTGCTCGGCGTCATGAGTGCCTTTTTTGGCGGCACTTTTGATTTAATCTTTCAAAGGGTAATGGATGTTTTCTTGGCATTCCCGCTAATAATTCTAGCCCTCGCCGTTGTGGCCACATTCGGCACGAAAGGTGTATTATTCGGGACGCCCTATGAAAATGTAATTATCGCTATTACTATTCCCTTTATTCCTCGCTGCGCACGTGTTGTGCGCTCGAATGCATTATCAATCCGAGAAATTCCATATGTGGACGCGGCACGCGCCTTGGGTTTTTCCAACGCACGCATCATATTACGCCACATGCTACCTAACGTCATGGCACCCTTCCTAATTATGCTGACGGCCTTTGTCGGACAGGCAATTTTGCTGGAAGCATCACTTTCGTATCTCGGCCTCGGTGTGCAGGAACCAACGCCAGCATGGGGGCTAATGCTTCAAGGTGGCGCAGAAGAATACGCTGAGAGTGCTCCTTGGGTACCTATTTTCCCAGGATTAGCCATTACTATCGCCGTATTCGGTTTTAATTTATTTGGTGATGCTGTCCGCGACATCCTGGATCCAAAATTGCGGCAACAATAACCGTAAAATACGCACGTTAGGCCGCCGCGTTGCTAGGGATGTGGCGGTCTTTGTCGTTAAGAGGACTTTATGCCAAATTCTGACAATATAATTGAGTTGGAACTTGCCCAACTGACCGATAAACGCTCGACACTCCAAAAATCAATTGACCTCATTCGCAATCATGGTCTTGGGGCAACTGGCGGTATCATCATTCTGCTTATGCTGATAATGTCGTTGTTTGCTGACCAGATTGCACCATACGACCCAGAATTAAATAATTTCGAAAATATGCATTTACCACCGAGCAGCGCGTTCTGGCTTGGCACCGATCAATTCGGACGTGACCTACTTTCTCGTATCATTCATGGCACTCAAACCGCCTTGCTAATCGGCTTCGCGGCTGCATTCAGCGGGGCCACCCTTGGTCTCGTACTTGGGGTAACCAGCGCGTATCTAGGCGGCGCTTTCGACCTACTTTTCCAACGCTTCATTGATGTATTAATTGCCTTCCCAACCATCATTATCGCCCTAACGATGGTATCGATCTTCGGCACCGAACTCAGACACGTTATCATTGCGATCGCGATCCCGTTCATTCCGGATGCAGCACGTATCGTGCGATCAAATGCTTTATCTATCAGACAAATCGCCTATGTAGACGCTGCTCGTGCTCTAGGTTTTTCTACCGGACGAATAATTTTGCGTCACATGCTGCCAAATGTAATGGCCCCCTATTTAGTCATTCTGACAGCGAACATTGGGCAGGCTATTCTATTAGAGGCCTCCCTCTCATATCTTGGCATGGGGGTACAAGAACCCACACCCGCCTGGGGGCTAATGCTTCAAGGTGGAGCGGAGGAATATGCCGAAAGCGCGCCCTGGATTGCATTTTTTCCTGGCCTCGCCATTACCCTATCGGTATTTGGATTCAATCTCTTCGGCGACGCGGTCCGCGACGCACTCGACCCGAAATTGCGTCAGCAGTAAAAACTATAGTGCAAGCCAACCCTTCGGCACTATATGACTATCAGGAGGCAACCGAAGCGTAGTGCGCTTAAGCAGTCGGTTTTTGGTTGGCTGAAAAGCATCACGTCGATGCATCAGAAAACCGTTATCCCACATAACAACATCCCCGATTTGCCATTCGTGCGCATAGACAAATTTTGACTGTGTCGCGTGTGCCACCAACTCTTGCAACAAGTTGTCGCTCGCCTCAGCTTCCCAGCCCTGGACCCCCGCAGCCGTTGTAGGGTCTAAATACATCGACTTATTGCCGGTTTCGGGGTGCGTATTCACCAGCGGGTGCGTCACCGTCGGCGTACGTTGACGTAATTCATCTGCCATTTTTGGCTCGTCGTCATAGGTCGATTGACGCAGAAAATAATCATAAACGACGTTGAGGTTATCGATCCTCTCTTTCATGCGCAAATCCAACGCATCATAAGCCAATTGCAGGTTGGCCCAATAAGTCACCGGCGGGTCCTTCGGCATTTCCACCATATACAATATGCTGCCCGTCGCAGGCTCTTTCACATAACTCTGATCTGTGTGCCAATCTAACTCACCTGCCCCTAAACCGCCGATGGAATTACCGTGATAATCCCTCATATTCGTAATTTGAATAACCTCGGACCTATTCTCAGATTTCCAGTCCTCGCGCACGATTATATTAGGATCACCAAATCGTTCACTGAAGGCTACAAGCTCATCTTCTGAAATAGACTGGCGACGAAATATGAGGACGCCATGCCGCGACCATACATCTGCTAAACGCGCAATAGTCAAATCATCAACTGATTCCCAGAGCCAGAGTCCCTCCACTTTGCGCGCAAATGAACCAATCGCCTTTATGGATAAAGTCATTATTTCGTACTTCCCGCAAGATCGTTGTTAGCAGTATGATTACCGAGCAATTATCGTCCGCCTAATCGAAAAAACAAGAACTTACGGAGCTCCGATGGTAGAACAAATTGATACGGAAAATATGCCTCTTCATGGAATCAAGGTAATTGACCTTGCGAACTTCCTTGCAGGCCCTCTATCGTCAATGTTTTTGGCTGATTTCGGCGCGGAGGTCATAAAAGTCGAACGCCCGGGAACGGGCGATGAAGTTCGTTATTGGGGGCACAATAAAGACGGTGTCGGCTTGATGTATAAGCTGATCAATCGTAACAAAAAGTCGATTACAGCAGATTTACGAAGCCCTACCGGCGTCGAGATCGTCAAACGACTTGTTGAGGATGCGGATATTGTCATCGAAAATTACCGCAAAGGCACTCTTGAAAAATGGGGTATCGGATACGACACGCTGAGTAAGATTAACCCTGGATTGATCATGGTCCGCATTACTGGCTTTGGTCAAACTGGCCCCAATAGTCACCGTCCGGGGTTTGGCACACTTGCTGAAGGGTATGCTGGCTATGCCTATATAACGGGCTATCCGGATCGACCGCCACTCCTTCCCGGATTTGGTCTGGCTGATGACACCGCAGGCCTTATGGGCGCTTACCTTGCGATGGTCGCATTACAAGCACGGACAAGAAACGGTGGCAAAGGCCAAATTGTAGATTTTGGCATTTACGAACCGCTCTTTACGTTGCTTGGACCTCAGGTAGTTGATTACGATCAATTGGGTGTAGTCCAAGAACGAAACGGCAGCCGACTGCCATTCACTGCTCCGCGAAATACATACCGTACCAAAGACAACAAATGGGTATCTATCTCAGGCAGTGCCCAATCAACCTTTGAACGTATGTGCGATGCACTAAATGTACCGGAGTTACCTAAAGACGAGCGTTTTCTAGATAATCGGCTTCGAATTGAAAATTCGATTGCACTGGATGATGCACTTCAAGAAGCTATCGAAAAGGTAGACCGCGATGAGCTAATCTCTCTTTTTGATGAATTCGATGCAGCGGCAGCCCCATGCAACAACATCCAGGAAATTTTTGAAGACCCGCATTTTGCCGCCCGCGAAAACATTGTTGCGGTCGAGGACGACGAACTTAGCGGCTCTATACGCATGCAAAACGTTGTAGGGAAATTATCAAAGAACCCTGGAAAAGTACGCCATGCAGGACCAAAACTTGGTTCGAGCAACGCAGAAATTTTGTTGGATAAGCTTGGTTTTGATAAAGAGGAACTAGAAACTGCGGGCTACACCTTCGACTAGCCACCTTTACGCTCAGTCTCGGGGTACCTTATGCAGCAGAATGGGACTTTCCGAGACACCGACTGCGTCTTTAGCTTCCCTATCCTCTGCATGAATATGAGCAGCCTCCGCCTCAAGCCGCTTATAGGTCCAGATTGCAAAAGGTATGGTAACTAAGTAAATACCTGCAATGATGCTTAGTGTTAGCCATGGATTAGTTACCAATGCAGCTACCACAAGACCTGCCCCCGCTAAAACTGCCAGAACGTATCCGTGGGGCACTTTCAACCGTTTAAATGAGTAGGTCTGCAGTCGGCTCACCATAAAGCCAGCTACTAAAACTAGCCAAACACCAATGAGAAATGGGTAAGTCGTTACGAAATCACCAAATTGAAAACTCAATACCATCGGTAAAATCGCCATGCAGGCACCCGCAGGTGCAGGCATTCCCGTAAAATAATTGTAAGCGTAAGCCGGCGATTCGGACATAATGTTAAAACGTGCCAACCGCAAAGCACAGCATACCGTAAAGAAAAGCGCTGCTACCCAACCGTAATCACTACTACCTTGGAGTACCCATAAATAGACCACAAAGGCCGGCGCTACACCGAAAGCAATCACGTCAGAAAGCGAATCTAATTGCGCCCCAAACTCGCTCGCAGACTTTAACAACCTAGCCATACGACCATCCAGTGCATCAAGGACACCGGCAGTCAAAATCGCGATAACAGCATATTTCCACTCACCCGCAATGGCATAACGAACCGCGGTCAAGCCGGCTGCCAGAGCGAAGACGGTTATAATGTTTGGAATCATGCGGTTGATCGTTTGGCCCTTAAACCGTCGAACACGCCTAAACCGCCGTTTTTTTCGCATAGCCATTAACGAACTTCTCCTTGCCGCACCATACCTTTCCCATCAAGGCTAGCAAGAACAGTCTCACCAGCAACAACACGTTGTCCTTCAATCACAAATATTGTCGTGCCTTTAGGGACATATATATCAACGCGGCTGCCAAACCGTATCATACCAAAACGCTCACCAGTTTTCAGTTCTTGTTCTTTGATCACGTCGCATAATATGCGCCTAGCGACTAAACCGGCAATCTGGACACAGCCAATTTTCACACCAGCTGATGTCTCAATCACCAATGCCTGACGTTCATTATCTTCCGATGCTTTATCAAAGCTGGCATTAAGGAATTTTCCCGGCGTATATGCTAACCGCTTTATTCGACCATCAATAGGCGCACGGTTAACATGGACGTCAAATACATTCATGAAGACTGCAATACGTATATAGGCACCGCTTTCCATGCCCAATTCTTCCGGCGGGTCGGAATCGACAATCATCTGAACAACACCATCAGCTGGGCTTACAACTAATCCGTCACCTTGAGGCGTCACCCGGTCAGGATCACGGAAAAAGAGTATACACCAGACAGTTAGGATAATGCCGACAAACCCGAGTGGAACCCACACCCAGCCAAGTACCGCCGTGCAAACCGCAAATAGAAAAATGAAAGGTCGCCCGGCCCTGTGGACAGGAAACACAATAGACTTCAAAGTGCCTGAATTATTGGTCAAACGCCTTCGCTCCATTTTAAGTCGGGCCAGGGCGCCGACAGGTAAAATTTGCGGTCTCCTACTACCATCAAATACGTCGTTTTAGGAATTAGAAATATTTTGTTTCAGATTAGATATGTAAATCAATTGTCCTATAAATATTATCTTTGACTACCGTCGATAACTTGCTTCTAAATACGATTGAGGCGCCCTCAGGAAACTGCTACCGGCCTAGGCACGGTCTATTTCGATCAAAGTGAGTGGTCTCAATTTCACTACACTTGCCCCTAAATTTTTAGTTCCGATATCAGTACATACCCGTTCTCGCGCAAACTTTGCACAAAGTGGTTAAGATTGGACCTGCCTATCTCTCGGGAACGGCAAGTATCTGGCCAGGATAAATCAAGTCTGGATCCTTAATTTGGTGTTTATTAGCGGCATATATGACGGAGTAACGAATTCCGCCTCCCAATTCACGACGTGCAATAAGCCACAAACTATTGCCGGGCTGAACGACAACAAATGTATCACTTCTGAATTTTTTCCAAGGTTCAGATCGCGTGAAAGGCGCTTCGATGCGTGCGGTAACCTTACCCTCGTGCACCTGGTCAAGCCTCAATGTGTAACGCCCCGGCTCCAAAACTGTAACGTGACGGGACCTCCAATTACCCTGAGAATCAATAGTAATTTCATCCAAAGATTTATTATTTGCAAATATTCTTAAGGATGTACCAGGCATTCCACGTCCAGCAAAAATCACCTGGCCTTCATTATCATAGTCAATTACATCAAGGCTCAAAGTTCCCGTTTTAATACCGGGAGGAGGCTTGGGGGCCTGCAATAATTTTGAGCTCTTTTTTCCTACCCGGGGCACCAATACAGCGAGCACACCATCATTAGTTTTAGTCCTATCCGGAACTTTGATAACGACCGCGTGAAGAGATTCTGATTTTTCACCTTTTACGTTTACAGCTACGATCTTAAGTTCAGTATCACCTGGCTTCAGCGGTTCTTTCGGAATAAGAGCCCATTGGCCTTGATTATTTGTTTTGACTGAACCGATGGGTATATCACCATTATAAATAGTCACACTGTCCCCTGGAGCTGCGTGGCCGGCCAAAACTGCTGCACCATTGGGCTCTATCCTTACAATATCGAAACTTGGAGCTTCAGATTTCTGACCGTTTTTGGATCTTTTTTCTAAATTTCTATCAGACGTTTTCTGATTGAAATCGATTGCTTGTTCGTTCGTAGGCAGCAGAGATTCTGATTGCAACTCATCCTTATCGGCATAATACAATACTGCCCCGACAACGGCCGCAATTGTTAGACTAAGTACAATATAAATGCGGTTCATTAGCCCGTCTCCGTTATACGGTTTGTCTTACCTTCCTGCCCTATTGGTAATATTAGTTCATACTGGCAAGCGCAGAAATTCCGTATAATAATAAAATTTACACCGTTCTATCGCCACCTAACATGACCATCTACTAAGGGGTACAAAAGGACAAAATGGCCAAAATTTCTTCCGTTTGCGTATTTTGCGGCTCTTCCAATCGAGTGGCACCAAAATATTTAAAATGTGCCGCCGAATTCGGCAGTCTGTGCGCAAATGCCGGCATTAAAATCATTTTTGGCGGCGGACGTATTGGTCTGATGGGTGCACTTGCAGACGGTGCGCTCAACCAAGGAGGTGAGGTCACCGGAGTTATTCCTCATTTCCTGGATAAAGTAGAAATTGCCCATCGAACTACGACAGAAATTATTATCACGAATGATATGCATGAACGGAAAGCCAAAATGGCAGAACGAGCAGATGCCTTCGTGGTGCTGCCTGGCAGTGTCGGTACACTTGAAGAAGCCTTCGAAGTCATGTCTTGGACGCAGTTACGCCAAATCAACAAACCTATCGTAATCGCCAATATATTTAACTACTGGCAGCCAGTTATCGATTTGTTAGACCATATGGTAGAGGAAAATTTTCTTAGCCCAGAACACCGTGGACTGGTTACCCTGGTAAATAGTACGTCAGACATTATGCCAACCCTTGGCATTGATATTAATTTTCAAAAAAACCTGGCTAACCGCGATATTTAAGCCAAATCCCACCCTTGTCTCGTGCGGGAAGGGTGCTATTGTGCGGCGCAAATTATAGCCATGAGATTGCTTGTGATCACCTCGGGTAGAATGCTTACATTACCAGTAAGAAGTCACAGGCTTGATGGCAAAACTCAATAATTCGGTTTCTTTTTGGGGAGTAAAAAAATGGCAGATATTATCTATACGAAAGTCGATGAGGCACCGGAACTTGCCAGTGGATCTTTCTTACCTATCATTGAATCCTTCACGAAACCCGCGGGTATTACTATCGGCCGTAAAGATATCTCGCTTGCTGGACGTATTATCGCCAATTTCCCTGAAAATCTAACGGACGAACAGAAACAACCGGACGATCTATCAAATTTGGGTGAGTTAGTGGAAAAACCTCATGCCAACGTTATTAAGCTGCCAAATATCAGTGCTTCAATACCGCAGTTGCAACTCGCCATTACCGAATTGCAGAACCACGGATACGATATTCCTGATTACCCTGAAGAACCTAAAAACGACGCTGAGCAAAAAATCCAAGATACCTATGGTATTGTTCTCGGTAGTGCCGTTAATCCAGTACTTCGACAAGGTAACTCGGACCGTCGCGCCCCAAACGCGGTGAAGGCTTATGCCAAAAACAACCCTCACTCAATGGGCTCCTGGTCGGCAGATTCAAAGACTGAAGTTACCTCAATGGACAGCGATGACTTTTTCGCCAACGAAGTTTCCACAACGATCACAGATACCACAGCCGGCGATGGGCGCATCGAATTTGTCGCAACCGATGGTGAAGTCACCGTATTGAAAGCAAAAACAACTTTCGAAATAGGCGACGTCATCGATGCAACAGTAATGCGTGCCAGCACCCTTCAATCATTCCTTGCCTCAGAGGTTGCCGACGCAACATCCAAAAACGTTCTATTTTCGATGCATGTAAAAGCAACGATGATGAAGGTGTCGGACCCCATTATCTTTGGGCACACAGTCTACGCCTTTTTCAAGGATGTCTACGACAAGCACGCGGTTACTTTCACCGAACTGGGAATAGACCCTGATAATGGCGTGGGGGATATCGCGAGTAAAATTAAATCCCTTCCTTTAGACCAGAAGTCAGAAATCGAATCTGATCTAGCAGCCTGTATGGAGAAACAGGCCGATCTGTATATGGTGAATTCTGATCGCGGCATTTCGGGCCTCCACGTGCCCAGTGACGTTATCATCGATGCCTCCATGCCAGCGCTAATTCGCAATGGTGGACGCGCCTGGGGACCCAGCGGCCAGGAATCGGACACTAAATGCGTTATACCCGATCGCTCCTATTCCGTAATTTATGATGAAACCATCAAGTTTTGTAAGGAGAATGGGGCATTTGACCCGACTACAATGGGCAGTGTTTCTAATGTCGGTCTTATGGCGCAAAAGGCCGAAGAATATGGTTCACATCCTTATACGTTTGAGGCGACCAGCAACGGGGCAATCCGTATTATAGACGGTTACGGTAATACACTGCACAACCACATGGTGGCAGAAGGCGATATTTGGCGCATGTGCCAAACCAAAGACGCGGCCATCCAAGATTGGGTAGGCCTCGGTGTTCGACGCGCTCGTGCGACTAGCGCACCTGCAGTATTTTGGCTCAACAAAAGTCGCGCCCACGATGCGCAACTCATTGCCAAAGTCGAACGTTATTTGAAGGACCATGATACGAACGGTCTAAAAATCCTCGTCAAAGCTCCGTCTGACGCGACGCGCTATTCGCTCGAGAGAATGAAAAACGGCGAGGATACTATTTCAGTAACGGGCAACGTGCTTCGCGATTATCTAACAGATTTGTTTCCAATTTTAGAATTAGGAACGAGCGCAAAAATGCTATCGATTGTCCCGCTTATGAATGGCGGCGGTATGTTTGAAACCGGCGCCGGGGGATCAGCACCCAAACATGTTCAACAATTGATGGAAGAGGGCCACCTACGTTGGGATTCACTTGGAGAATTTGCTGCGCTTGGAGCATCCTTAGAACATTATGCGGAGTACGCTGGCAATGAAAAGGCGAGTATATTAGCTAAGGCTCTAGACCAGGCCATTGAAAAATTCTTAAACAACAATAAATCGCCCAGCCGAAAAGTCAGCGAGCTTGATACTCGAGGTAGTCACTTCTACCTTGCCCTCTATTGGGGACAAGCATTAGCGGCCCAGGACGAAAATGCAGAGTTAAAAGAGCACTTTACAGCAATTGCTCAGGAACTTAAGGAAAACGAAGACAAAATCGTCGACGAGCTGATTGACGCACAAGGCAGCGAAGTCGATCTTGGTGGTTATTTTCTAACCGACCCAGAAAAGGTCGCCATAGCCATGCGGCCCAGTCAAACCTTGAACAATATTATAGGTTGAAGGCTCGCAAACTTGTTGAGAAAAGGCCCGCATCACGCGGGCCTTTTAGTTTTCACTGTGATTGACAAAGAAATGTTACCCTCGCCTTGGTGACAACCGGGCAATCATTATACACCAGATCGTGGCTGAAAAATTTTACTCCAGCCCCAATATTTTTTTTACAAGATTTGGTCGCCAGCGCCTCAACAGACTGGCGTGTTGTCGTGTCGGCGTTATAGCAAATAGAAATATATTCTTGATCATTAGCACGCGGTAAACCAACTGGATTGGTGGTTAAAAAAGGCGCGCCACCCACTCTCGAAGCTTGCTCACAAGCCACCAGCAATAGCAAAATGCTAGTTAAGATTGCAGTATTTCGATTTATCATTCGTCAATCCAAAATTCTCGCGCATCACACATTCTATCGTCCTAGTTCTCGCATAGCTGCATCTAGTCCTTCAAGCGTTAGAGGAAACATCCGATCGTCCATTAGTTCCCGCATAATACGGATAGAGTCATAATAGTCCCACACACGTTCTCCTTGCGGATTCAGCCAAACCGCCTTTGAATAAACAGACAGTAATCGTTGCATCCACGTGCCACCAGGCTCTTCATTCCAGTGCTCTACACTACCGCCAGGGTAGGTGATTTCATAAGGGCTCATAGTAGCGTCACCTACGAATATCACCTTATAATCAGCAGGGTAGGTCCTAAGAACTTCCATTGTTTCAAGTTTTTCGCCATGACGGCGGCGATTATCTTTCCAGACCCCCTCATACAAGCAGTTATGAAAGTAAAAAAACTCCATATGCTTGAATTCCGCCCGCGCGGCCGAAACAGCTCCTCGCAAACCTTCACATGATCATCCATGGACCCGCCAGCGTCCAAGAATAGCAATACCTTCACCGTATTACGTTGTTCCGGCACCATACGAATATCTAAAAAGCCGCCATTATGTGCAGTCGATTTGATAGTATCCGGCAGATCAAGTTCTGTTTCCGCACCTTCTCGCGAAAACTTCCGCAGGCGACGCAGGGCTACCTTGATATTACGTGTACCAATTTCAATAGAATCATCGAAATTGCGAAATTCGCGTTTATCCCAAACTTTAACCGCTCGACGATGACGAGATCTATCCTGTCCTATGCGCACACCTTCAGGATTATATCCATACGCACCAAACGGAGATTTACCCGCTGTGCCTATCCATTTGTTACCCCCTTGATGACGATCTTTTTGCTCTTCAAGTCTCTTTCTCAGCGTCTCCATTAGCTTTTCCCATCCGCCAAGACGATCGATTTCCGCTTTCTCCTCATCGGATAAGTGTAACTCAGCCAATTTGCGCAGCCACTCTTCAGGGATATCAGTCACAAGGTCTTCAGAGGTACTCTCAAGCCCCTTAAAAACACTGCCAAAAACTCGATCAAAACGATCAAGGTTGCGTTCATCCTTCACTAACGCTGCCCGACTCAGATAGTAAAAATCCTCAACCCGATAACTCGCGACACCCGCCTTCATCGCATCCATCAGCGTTAAGTATTCCTTCAGCGAGACTGGAACACCTACATTTCTAAGTTCAAAAAAGAAATTTACAAACACTACTAATACTCCTACAGCGAGATATTAAGCAGTTCGAACTTATTGGCAACAAGTCCATTATAAAAAAAGGTAATGGAAAATATTTTCATTATTATTGTATATTCTATATTTATATCAAATAAATATAATATTTTTTTGCAAATTATTTACGATTATTTACTTGGTATATTATATTTAAAGTATGATTATTGCACGTGGACTTAGATTTAATGCTTTAATATCGAAGCAGAATCTATTTGGCGGACTTTCTAAAGCAACTGTCACATTTCCTAGAAATGGATTCAGTTAGTATCAACACTACACTAAATGCTTTGCGGGTTGAGCTTGAAGACAATTAAGCCACGCTGATCAAGGTTAATTGCCACCCTGCTCTCGCCTAGCCATAAAGGCTAACCGCTCGAATAGCTGCACGTCCTGTTCATTCTTAAGCAAAGCACCATATAGAGGCGGAATAAGTTTCTGCGTATCCTGACTGCGCAGCGCATCCGGCGGCAAATCCTCAACCATCAATAATTTTAGCCAATCCAATAATTCTGATGTCGAAGGACGCTTCTTTAAACCTGGTGTATCGCGAACATCATAAAAAACCTTAAGCGCATCTCGAACCAGAAAACTCTGAATATCGTGGAAATGCACATCAATAATTTCGCGCATTGTGTCTTCTTCGGGGAAACTGATGTAATGGAAAAAACATCGACGCAGAAAGGCATCGGGTAACTCTTTTTCATTATTGGAGGTGATGATCACTATGGGTCGCTGCTTGGCCACGATACGTTCTTGCGTTTCGTATACGAAGAACTCCATCCGATCCAACTCAAGCAGTAAATCATTGGGAAACTCAATATCCGCTTTATCGATTTCATCAATCAACAATACAGACCGGTCCTTGGCAGTGAAGCCTTCCCACAATTTACCACGCATTATGTAATTGCTTATATCGTGTACACGGTCGTCGCCAAGCTGACTATCGCGAAGCCGTTTGACCGCATCATACTCATAGAGACCATGCTGCGCCTTGGTGGTAGATTTTATATGCCATTCTATCAGCGGCGCTTTAATTGCCTTCGCAACCTCATGGGCAAGAACCGTTTTGCCGGTTCCAGGCTCCCCTTTTATTAATAAAGGACGCTCTAGCGTAATAGCCGCGTTAACGGCAACCATCAAATTTTCTGTCGCGACATAATTTTTCGTGCCGTCGAACCGTATTTCTTCGCTCATTCTTATTCTGCCTCGTTTAAAGCCTTTTCAACATCAACTAATGCCTGTGCTGCACCGGTTACAGCAGCACCTCCGGTTTGAGCCATATCCGGTCTACCACCCCCACCCTTACCGCCAATTGCCGCGGCCCCAGCACGTACAAGTGCAACGGCGTCCACACGATCGGTCAAATCATCCGTAACACCGACCACCAAAGACGCTTTTGGACCGTTCACGGCCGCTATACACACAACACCAGAGCCGATTTGGACTTTCAGCATATCGACGAGCGGCTTTAATTCTTTAGCTGTAATAGTATCAACATGGCGTGCAATGAAATTAATTCCTGCTACTTCCTTAACATCGCCACTGTCGGCATTATTCCCCGCCCCAGTAGCAATTTTCTGACGCAAAACAGATACTTCGCGTTCTAACTCGCGCCGTTCTTCTAGGAGGGACTTGATTCTGTTTGGTAAATCTGCAAACGCAGCCTTCATATTGAAAGCAGCATCTAGCAATAAATTCTCCTGGTTCGCAATGTGCCTTAAGGCGGCTTCGCCGGTTATAGCTTCAATGCGGCGCACCCCCGCCGCAACGGCACTTTCAGATACGATCTTGAAAAATCCAATATCACCTGCTCGGGAAACATGAGTACCACCGCAGAGCTCTGTGGAAAAGGCTTCCCCACCATCACCTAAATCACCCATCGAGACGACACGTACTTCTGCGCCATACTTTTCACCAAAAAGCGCGAGTGCACCTGTCTCTTCAGCATCTTTAGGCGTCATCAATCGTGTTTCAACCGGAGCATTAATGCGTATTTGTGCGTTCACCTCACTCTCCACCGCAAGCAAAAGGTCACGATCAATAGCCTTCGGGTGGCTAAAATCGAACCTTAAGTGATCGGGCGAAACTAGCGATCCTTTTTGCGTAACATGATCGCCAAGCTGGTCGCGCAAAGCAGCATGCATCAAATGAGTAACGGAATGATTAGCGCGCAACTTTTGGCGCCGTTTCCCGTCAACCTTTAAATCAACTGTATCTCCCTCAGTCAATTTTCCCTTAATGATTCTGCCCATGTGGACATGCATTACATCGAGCTTTTTCTGAACATCACTGATTTCAATGACTGCGCCGCTGGAAGTTTCCGCTAGGCCAGTATCACCTTGCTGTCCACCAGACTCTCCGTAGAAAGGTGTTTGATTCACCGTAAAGATGATATCTTCTCCTTCTACTGCCGAATCATGGCGTTGACCGTCTGATATGATAGCGTTCACGACACCTTCGGCACGCTCAGTTTCGTACCCAAGAAATTCCGTTGCCCCCGCTTCTTCGTGAACAGCAAACCAAATCTTTTCGGTTGTCGCGTCTCCCGATCCTGCCCACGCCTTGCGGGCTGCTGCTCTTTGGCCCTCCATCGCAGTATCGAAGCCCTCATGATCAACTGTTTGCCCGTGCCCACGCAAAATATCTTGCGTAAGGTCTAGAGGGAAACCATAGGTGTCATAGAGCTTGAAAGCCACGTCGCCAGGCAATGTCCCATCACTAGGAATCTTTGCCGCTTCATCCTCCAGCAATCTAAGACCACGCGCCAACATATCTTGGAACCGTTCTTCCTCTAATTTAAAGGTTTCAGTTATTAATGCTTCCGCACGGCTTAAATCGGGGTAATGCTGCCCCATAGCCATTACCAGCGTTGGAACCAAACGGTACATTAAAGCGTCCTTGCATTCCAGAAGATGGGCATGGCGCATGGCACGGCGCATGATACGGCGTAAAACATACCCACGGCCTTCATTTGACGGAAGCACACCATCGGCAATCAAAAAACTACAGGACCTTAGGTGATCCGCAATCACGCGATGGGAAATTGCACCTTTTCCATCGGGGTCACTATTACTTGCCTCTGCTGATGCCTCAATGAGCGACCGCATAAGGTCGATTTTATAATTATCGTGAGTGCCCTGAAGTGCGGCCGCCATTCGCTCTAACCCCATCCCAGTGTCTATTGAAGGTTTTGGAAGTGCCAGTCGTTTTTCCGGCGCAACTTGATCATACTGCATGAAAACTAGGTTCCAGATTTCGACGAACCGGTCGCCATCCTCCTCAGGCGTCCCCGGCGGTCCTCCGGCAATATGATCCCCATGGTCAAAGAAAATTTCGGAACACGGCCCACAAGGACCCGTATCACCCATAGCCCAAAAATTATCTGATGTTGCGATTCGAATAATTTTATCTTCTGCTACTCCCGCTATCTTTTTCCAAAGAGCCGCTGCGTCTTCATCGTCTTGATAAACCGTGACTAGTATCCTGTCCTTATCGAGACCGAATTCATCAGTCACCAAAGACCATGCACTTTCAATCGCATGTTCCTTAAAATAATCACCAAAGGAAAAATTGCCGAGCATCTCGAAAAAAGTATGATGTCGCGCCGTATGTCCAACATTCTCCAGATCATTATGCTTACCTCCGGCTCGCACGCATTTCTGCGATGTTGTTGCACGGCTATAGGGGCGCTGCTCAACGCCGGTAAAGACATTCTTAAACTGCACCATCCCTGCGTTAGTAAACATTAGCGTCGGATCGTTACGCGGTACTAATGATGAAGAGTCAACCTCTGCATGCCCGTCTCGCTTGAAGTACTCAAGGAATGCAGTGCGTATTTCGTTAGTACTCGTCATTAAGTCACATTTTGCATGAGAAGACCCCGTGAACACCAATATCTGGCTAGATTACTTTACTGCCAAAGTCGCGGTTTTAACTTGGTGCTGACGACCTGTCCAGTAATCCGGACAACGGATATAGCCAAATAACTAGCCGAAACTGGGTAGAGTTGGGTGAAGGGCACGACCTAGGAGCACTAGACTGATTAGGTCAGAAAGGCCCCAGGGTATATTCCCCAGGGCCATATTATTGCAAATATATTAACCAAACCATATGCTTGGATCAAAAGTTCTACTTTTCAATGGGCAACTCTTTAGGCAACCCGGCTGTCGCTAAATCTTCATTTTCCGATTCGCCATCATTTATTTCTAAGCCACCACCTTCTAGCATGACTTCGGTCAGAATGCCGGCGCTTTGCCTGACGCGTTGCTCAATATCAATAGCTATTTCTACATTTTCTTTGAGGAAGGTCTTGGCATTTTCGCGACCCTGACCAATCCGCTGATCTCCATAAGAAAACCATGCACCGGATTTCTCGATAATTCCCGCATTTACACCTAGATCTAACAATTCTCCAGTTTTAGAAATGCCTTCGCCATACATAATATCAAATTCGATAACCTTAAACGGCGGTGCCACTTTGTTTTTAACTACCTTTACTCTGGTCTGGTTACCAACGATATCATCTTTATCCTTAATTGCACCAATCCTACGGATATCGAGGCGAACACTGGAATAAAACTTAAGTGCATTACCACCGGTTGTAGTTTCTGGGCTGCCGAACATAACGCCAATTTTCATCCGGATTTGATTAATGAAAATCACCATAGTGTGTGATCGCGAAATAGACCCCGTAAGCTTGCGTAATGCTTGGCTCATAAGCCGTGCATGCAAACCCACGTGATGATCTCCCATCTCACCTTCTAGTTCAGCCCGTGGAACAAGAGCTGCTACCGAGTCAACGACAAGTATATCCAAAGCACCAGAGCGTACCAACGTATCAGCAATTTCTAAGGCCTGCTCGCCCGCATCTGGTTGAGATATCAATAAGTCGTCAAGATTCACACCTAGTTTTTTTGCGTAAGACGGATATAGGGCATGCTCTGCATCTAAAAATGCGCATGTACCTCCAGTTTTCTGGGCCTCAGCAATAACATGCAATGCTAAAGTCGTTTTACCCGAACTCTCCGGACCATAGATTTCAATAATGCGCCCACGAGGCAAACCGCCAATGCCAAGCGCTATATCCAACCCCAGTGACCCGGTAGATACAGATTCAATATCAACAGCCTGATCATTTTGGCCCAACTTCATTATAGAGCCTTTGCCGTAGGACCGTTCAATTTGTCCCAGCGCGGCTTCCAAGGCTTTCTGCTTATCCATATTATCCTTTTCGACGAGGCGTAATGCTGCTTGCGACATATGACATCCCTTTCCTTATTTCATAGCGGCCCCGAGCTTGCAACCAAACCTGGATCCGCACACAAATTTAAATTCTCATTTTCTGACGAAACAATGTACGCGGTTTGTTCTTTTTTACAAGTTCTTTTTTTGTTCTTTACGGACAAAGGGAATAAATACTAATAATCAGTCATTTATAGGATAATAATTTTGGCAACTGTATCTTATCCAGTTTCATAATTACGGCCAATCATTGAAGCCTTGAATATCCAAGCAAATTCTTTGGGCCTAAGCAATTAAGCTCAAATAATGAGATTCTCGCTATCATCTAATTTTTTCGTTATCGATTCTTCCATAAAGTGGAAAATAAAAATGACCATCAAATATTGATGGTTTTTGCACGCTGCCGTAATTATCGCAGTACTATTTACTTGTGACACAATATTGCTTAACGCCGAACGCTAATCCATTCCCGCTTCAGCGGAATGACCATTACTTTTGAGACCCCAAACGTAACTAATAACTTCGGCAACTGCTTGATAATGTTCGGGCGGCACCTCTTCGTCCAAATCAACACTGGCAAACAATGCACGTGCTAAGGGCGGATTCTCGACAATTGTAATATCATTTTCTTCAGCGATCTCGCGAATTTTTAACGCGATAAAGTCCTGTCCCTTAGCGGTCACTCTGGGAGCCTCCATTTCATCTAAATCGTATTTCAGGGCAACCGCATAATGAGTAGGGTTAGTGATCACCACATCGGCATCAGGCACCGAGGACATCATGCGCTGACGGGCCCGGTCTTGGCGAATTTGGCGTAGCCGTTGCTTTGCCGTCGGATCACCTTCTGCTTGTTTATGTTCTTCTTTGACCTCTTGCTTGGTCATCCGAAGTTCTTTCTTGTGTCGAAAGCGTTGATAAATCAGATCCGCTATTGCGATGACCGCCAACACAGCAAGAATCGCAATCAACATTGTAATTAATGTTTCATGGAGAATATTTAGAAAGTCCGGGATTGAATAATTAGTCAATGAATCAAGCCCGGGCAGCATTGGTAACACCGGCAAGACACCAATGATGGCAACAACGCTAATCTTCAAAATACCTTTGACGAATTCATTTAGCTGATTGACCGAGGCCAATCGCTTTATGCCTTTTAAAGGACTTATTTTCTCAGCTTTAATACCAATCGCTTTGGGCGAGAGAACAGGTCCATTCTGAATCAGCGGCGCGGCTGCGGAGACGAATACCAGCATTGCCAATGGCCAAAATAATGCAGCACCAACATTCATGAGGGTTTGGGCAAATACTGCAAAAATATCTTTCGGATGCAGAATAAATATGTGTGGTGCCTCAACGAATGGCACCAGGGCTAGTTTAACCTCACGCATTGCGGCAGGGAAAACCATTATAGTCAAAATACCGCCAGTAAGCAGGATCAGCCAGGTGTTGATTTCCCGACTAATCGCCACATTACCCCGCTCCCGAGCTTCACTAAGCTTTTTCGGTGTGGGTTCTTCGGTCTTTTGTGATTGGTCGGCTTGTTCGGCCATTAACCTTCTCTCTAGCTCCCGTTCCGCCCCTTAAACAGGTGCTAGGAACCGCCCCATGTTGGATCCAAAATAGTTAAGAAACCACAAAAGTCCCGCCGGAAAAGCAATTAGCATCACGAATAATCCAATCCAGATTTGCACTGGTAACGCCACAAAGAAAACCGGCAGCTGCGGATTTAGACGCGCAAGTAAACCAAGACCAACATAAAAAAGTATGCCCACAAACAAAAACGGCGTAGCAATTTGAAATCCAAGTAAGAAGCTTTGCGCGACAAACCTCGCAAATGTATCGGCCAAATCACCAAACTCGGGCACTGCCCCGGGAATAAATAGTGTATAGCTATCTGCCACAGCCATCAGCATAACGTGATGAGTATCGGTTAAAAAAATTAGTAGCATGCCCAATATAGATAAGAAAACCGCCGGCAACCCCCCAGTATCGGACAAAAGTGGATTAAAAAGTAACGCATTCGCAAAGCCGGCATAAAATCCCAAAATCGTTCCTGCCGTCGCCAAGCTGCTGATAATAACGCGCGCAATACCACCGATAAAAAAACCGATTATCATCTCGCCTCCCACCAACAAAACAAGAGAAATCGCCTGAGCCGGCGGAGGCGGCATATTACTCTCCAAAACTGGCCCCAACACAACCGTCATCGTAAAAGCTATTAAGAGACGTATCCTCGGTGAAACATAGGATTCCCCGAACCCAGGCATAACGGCTAGAGCCGCACCCACACGAGTAAAAACCAAAAAATAGACAAAAACTTCGGCGGGGAGTAATTCCTGTAGCATGAGGCGCTAAGTAACACCGATAATTCTATCTACAATACCTTCCATATACTTCGACATCGTTCCAAACATGAAAGGCAACAAGATAATTAACGAAACAAAGACCGCAAGAATCTTCGGTACAAAGGTAAGCGACATTTCTTGAATGGATGTCAGTGCTTGGAAAATAGCGATTACTAGACCAACGACCAAACCGATCAACATGATCGGCGACGCCACCTTTAACATGACCAAAACCGATTCACGGGCAAATTGGATAAACTGTGTTTCGTCCATCGAGACTTTCTGCCCTTCCCTGGATAAGTCTTTAAATCGGCATCCTAAGAATTTCTTGATAGGCGGCCATTACCCGGTCTCGCACAGCTACAACTGTTTGCAATGTGGTTTCCGCATTTGTAACCGCCATGACTACATCCGTTACATCTGCTTCACCAGCAATTGCGGCAGCGGTAGCATTCTCAGCCGCGCGACCAGTTTCTAGCATATCCTTTGAGGCAGACTTAAGCATTTCAGCAAAAGTGCCGGTCTTTGGTCCTTCGGGCGCGGATATACCCTCTGAACCAAGAGATTGCGCGCGTTTAAATGCATTGATCGCTTCCGTTGGGCTAACTGCCATTCACTTATTCCCCGTTCTAAATCCAGTACTCTTAACGCAACAGATCTATCGTCGCCATGATCATTGAACGCGAGGAATCGACCATATTCAAATTAGCTTGATAGCTTCTCTGTGCCTCGCGCATATCAACCATTTCTATTAAACTATTCACATTGGGCATTTTTACGTAGCCATCCTTGTCCGCCGCCGGATGGTTCGGATCGTAATGAAGTCTAAAGTCTGACTTATCTTCTTTAAGTCGCGAAACCTTGACAAGGTCCGCTTCCAAAGCACGATCAAACACGTTTTTGAATGTAACCAAGCGACGTCTGTACGGCTCACCACCAGGCTTTTCAGGCCCAGAATTGGCGTTTGCCACATTTTCTGAGATAGTCCGAATTCTAGCGCCCTGAGCCCGCATGCCAGAAGCAGCAACAAACATTGAGGTTTTGAGATCAGATGGCATTACAAGCCTCCTTATCAAGATTAACATTCTGAAGTACCATTATCTGCCACCACCGCGGCCAAGCGCCATCTTGAACATTGCAATATGTTTACGGTAAAGATTAGTCATCAAACGATGATCGCCAGCGGTTTCACTTACTTTTAGCACTTGCTCTTCTAAAACAACGCTATTGCCAGTTGGCGCGACTTCGTAGGGCTTACGTAGTTTTTGTCTGACGAACTCGTTATCACCCCCCACCCCTTTAATATGACCGTCATGGGTTCGAGCCAGTTGGACACGAAAAGCATTCAACGGCCCCGACTTACGAAAATCCACCTGCTTCAGTTCGCGTGCCTGATATTTTGGCGTATCAGCATTCGCTATATTTTCCGCAAGAACTCGCTGGCGTTGTCCTAGCCACCGCATTTTGCCACTCATCATCCGAAAGATTGCAAAGTCGTTTAGATCCATCAATCACATCCCAAAACTGTCACATCTGCCCTCTCAACCAAGTTACTCTGCACGACACGTGCCAATCGCTACTTAACTAAAAGAATTAAAGGCGGATGGTAGATTGGCTTTTGTCGTTTGAAATACCCAAAAATTCTCAATTCTCTCCTGATAGTTATTATAAAGACTTTATAAGTATTCAGTCAAAATTTATATTCATTTTTATTTCGTTTCTTTTATCCATCATTTAGTCAACGAATTGGTAAGAAGTCCACGGTACGTATACCAGCACATAATTTAATCCCACTGGTTCAATGATCCGACCGAGCACGATTCTTCTATTTCTCTCTAAAGCGCTAGACGAAGCTGTCGCACGCGACACAAAGCGAGCCCGGCAGTCGCCAGAGACACCAAACCAATTATTTTTTAACATATTGATAATAAAGGATAAAAATAATAATGATTATATAAAGATCATGGGTGATTTTATCGCCAGAGAGCTTTTTCTACGCGCGGAGAAATTCTTTGTTTCAATGGTCGTCAAAGAGTAGGCTGAGTAATATCATTATTAGCGTACACGTAATTTACTGCGCGGCCCAAAATACGGATAGAAGATTGTCAGACGACCTTCTAAATAAAAGTAAATCAAACGAAACTGCAAAAAACGCGGTTTCTAATCGTTCGACTAGCACAAAATCGGCAAATTCTACCGCCTCTGCCGATACTGAAAAAATCGCTGTTGCGCTTTCCTACAATCCAATCGACAACTATACGGCCCCGGAGGTTGTTGCTTCGGGACGCGGCCTAATCGCCGAACAAATTTTAAAATTAGCGTTTGAGCATGGCGTAAAAGTCCATGAAGATGCCGATCTAGCTGAAATATTAACAGCGCTAGAAATTGGCGAAGAAATTCCTGTTGAAGCATTCATCGCCGTCGCTGAAATTTTGCGGTACGTCTATGCAAGCGATGGCGTTAAACCACCGGAGATACTATCTCATGCCCACAAAAGATGAATTGACTGCAGACATTAATGCGATGGCAGTGGAAATCACGGAAGCACTTACTCTACTAAAGAACGATGAGGATGTCGAACTAGTAGATATCGAACCACGTGTTCGTGCCGCGATGGAAGCTGTTGGAGACCTAGCACCAGACGATGCCGTCGAAATGCGTCCCTTACTTGTGAGCCTGCTAGAAAAAATGGAAGAGTTCTCATTGATTTTGCAGGATAAGATTAATGAAATTAATACCGAAGAAGACAACGCACGAAAAGAAGAATCAGATGAAAATAACTGACCATCAAAGACCATCTTCCCTCCAATGGCACTTTTACGCAGGAGCAAAAGCGCTTTAAATGGATGATCTGGATTATTTCAGATTTCTTCTAGCCCTTCTTCTAGTCGTTGGCTTGATCGCCCTCTTTGCTTTCTTCCTAAAAAGATTGGGACTTGGTAATGTTCGTTCCTACACGCTGGGCAAAAGAAGTCGCCTATCATTGCAAGAAGTCGCCTCTATAGACGCGCGCCATAAACTGGTCTTGGTACGCCGAGACAACCGAGACCACCTGATCTTACTTGGCAGCACGACAGATACACTCATTGAGTCCAGCATTCCAGTAACTGAAGATGACGAGCCAATCCCCACTAGTTCTGCGGACAAAAGAGGGTCTCGTTTCAAACGCCTTGTCGACACAATGCGCAACAACCCCTCATGAGCCGGGGCAAATCCATAAAATGGCCCCTGCGGCTCGCCGCACTATCGGCCTTTTCTATTGCGTTTTTTGCGGTTATGGAGCCGACATTTGCGCAAAACGTGACGTTAGATTTCGGCCAAGGCGGACAAGCAACCGGTCGCATCGTCCAACTGATTGCACTCTTAACTGTTATTACGCTAGCCCCCTCTATCTTGGTCATGATGACATCATTTGTACGCATTGTGATCGTACTTTCTTTGCTCAGAACTGCCCTGGGAACCCAAGGCACTCCCCCTAACACGGTGATAGTCAGCTTGGCCCTATTCATGACCTTCTTCATTATGCAGCCAACACTACAACAGATCTGGGACAACGGGGTTGCGCCACTTATTTCGGAGAGCATTACGGAAGAACAGGCTTTTGAACGCAGCATAGAACCGATACACGCCTTTATGATTCGTCATGTACGTGACAAAGATCTCGACTTATTTATGCAAATGGCCAATGCACCAAAGGTGGCTCAAGCAAAGGAGACGCCACTTCGCGCCCTCATCCCGGCCTATATGATCTCAGAATTACGCCGCGCATTTGAAATTGGGTTTCTTATTTTCGTACCGTTCCTTATAATCGACATGGTCGTAGCTTCAGTCTTAATGTCAATGGGTATGATGATGTTACCGCCAGTGATGATCTCGCTACCCTTTAAACTCATCTTTTTTGTTTTGGTAGACGGCTGGTATTTAGTAGTAGGCAGTTTAGTTAAGAGCTTTAGTATCGCAGTTCCCGGCACATAATATTTCTCTCCCCAAAAAAAAATCCACAAGAAATACCGTTATCCTTTTTTCTTTTCAGCCGACTGTAAAAGCCTCTCCCGGTAGTTGTTTAAAAAAGCCTCAAATTGATCAATTTCAGTAATGCGTTTCGATATACCTTCCAAATCACCCGTAACCGTTGTTTTTGGAATTACTATATATCGAAACGCATCTCCCAAAGGACCATTTTTCATTGCTGGCCCATAAAGTTCGCGCGCCAGCTTAAGGCCCGCTTCATCCTTATCCAACCGCATTGCTACGGCCCAATTAAGTACGCGTTGCGCACGAGTTAGATCGTATTTTCCCTCACGCAACGGCCCGCCGGCCAAGCGTTGCAAAACCTTTGCGGCCTCTTGGTAATTCTGCGCGCGCCAATATATGTCCGCGCGCAATTGATCCGCAGCTGTACTCACATCGCCAGCCAGCAACCCAACGGCTTCTTTATTTTTACCAAGCTCAAACATCGCCTTGGCACGCATGCGCCTCCGATCGTCCTGAGTTTGTTGCGGTAGTCCCGGCCGGAAGGTAGTGCGCAACGCCTTTAGAGCTGCCTTTGGCTTGCGGTTTAACAGATGGACTAACGCAAGTTTGGTGCCCGCCTCGGCCCGTTTCTCCCCCTTCAACCGAAATTCAATTTGATGATCGAGTAAAGCCACTGCACGGTCTAACAAATCCACACCGACCAATCGGTCCGCCAATCGACCGATCATCTCATCACCTTCCGAGCCCGCCGGTGTCAACTCACGATATTCATCGTAAAGTGCCAAGGCCGTTAAAGGTTGCATCCGTTCAGCACCCCCTTCCAAATAGAGTTGCTTAAAGGTCTTGGCCATACGCCTGGCAATATCATCTATTCTTTGGCTTCTCGGAAAATAGCTAACCGCCACCCGCAACCGTGCCAAACCTTTTTTAAAGTCACCTTTATCGAGATAGTAGTCACCGAGTTTTTCAAGAATATTCAATTCAAGTTCGTCACCCCGCCATTGATAACGTAGCCTCTCCAGTCGCTTAATCGCCTGGGGCGGGGTTAACATTTCCTGTTTAACACCCAAATCTACCAAAGCTAATTCAGAACGCACGCCATTAAACAAGTCACCACTTCTTTTGGCCTTGTTCCAAAAATTTTTAGCGCCATCAAGATTCCGATTAGCACGTGCCAACAAACCCTGATTATACCAAAGCCGTGCTCTGTGATCCCGCCGCAAATTTTCTTCATTTTGTTTCAAGGCATCAAGCCAAGCAGTGGCTGACCCCACATCGAAGACCCGTAANGCGGCCTCCACACGCTCAAGGCCAATTATTGTTTGCAGNGGGTTTGGATAAGTTCGCAATACGGAATCGCCTCTTCGAAAATTTTCCGATGCCTCTTTCCAATTTCCCAGCTTCGCATTGAGAAAACCGCGCCATAGGGATGCCTCGCGGTACCGATCCAATCTAGGATTACTCAGATCCTCTTTAGCATCATTAACATGATTAGCGAGCAGCCTTGCCGCACCGCGTAGGGCAAGAAATTCGGCCCTACCCATTGTCCTAGGGTTTGCCTTTGCGATGACATGCAAAATACCCAGAGTTTCAGCACCCAAGCCACGCGAAAAATAAAATCGTGCAAAATCGAGACGCGCCTTTTCACGGATTTGCGCGGGCACTTCCGCGGTTGCACGCAAGGCTGCTTGACGAGCCGCTATAAAATCGTTCCCTTCGCCTTTCATCCATGCTTTAGGCTTGAAAATACGTTCACCAATGAGCGGATCCCTGCGGCTCGCCCCTCTTTCTACTGAACCCGCAGAGACGAATAAGCCCCCTGCGGTCGACACCAGCAATCCCTTTCCACGAGAATTCGCAAACTCGACCTCATCACTCAAGGGTACCAATGCCACTCCCTGAGACGATGCCAACACCTGAAACTCTGAGTAGCGCCGCTTCAGCCGAATTCCCTTTCCAGGATCCGGCAGGGCGGCAACACGAATCATATCGCCGATTTCTGGATCAGGCACATTAATAATCTTAAACGACTCCGCATTCGCGAATAAAAGCTGCGGAGCTCCCGCATCATTAGCAGTTATCTCTAGCGAAATTGGTAGATTTGGTTCCATCGGCCAACGCCCGAAATGCAATTTCCATTTGAAGCCCGATTGAGAGACTTTCGGATTGATCCCGGGCTTCGTCTTCATCCGCAAGACAGTCCCCGCGGCGAAAGGTAACTGCTCTATTTTCTCGATCAAGGGCCTACCCTTCGCCCGTAATGGCGCGAGATCAATGAGTTGACGACGATCAAATATCACCCAGATAAAATTTTCCCGCCGAAACACCGCCGCACCTACAGGCTCCGACCAATCAAACACTAAACTTACTGGTGTACGTATAGGTGACTTAACTTCTTCTTTTTCTGCTATCTCCAATATAGGTTCAGCAACCTCGGATACTGATTCCACGGCCTCAGGAAGACGCTTTGCCCCTACCGGTTCCGGCACCGTATTAGGTCTTTCGGAAGCAAGAGGTTCATCCGCGTCAGCTACCGCGAGTTCTGCAACGCTAGCGGGAGGAATATCCTCGGCCTGCCGCTGTGGCGATTCCGGCTCTTCTTTCGGGGTCCGCAGACGCGTTGTAAGAGACGTTGGTAGTGTGGACCGACCGACCGGAGGAGAACGTTTACCAAGTGTCCCGTCCTTTGCGGCCAACTCCGGATCCTGTCTTGGACGAGGCTCTACCTTCCGAATTTTCGGCTTTTTAAGTTTCTTAGACTTTACCTTTGGTGAGGCTTTCTTCAGCGGTTTTTTTGCCTCATATATATCAACAACAATTTTGTTGCCCACACGAAGATCACGAACATCGCGTGTCGGTTCTTTTTCCAATGAAAACACCAAGTTCCCAGCTTTATTTAAAGCAGACGGATTGATGAGACCAGCAGGCAAATTACGTTTTAGACGGTCAACATTTATTTCAGCATTACGCTCAAAGGTTACAGTAACACGGCGGCCTTCAACATTTACGGTGTACTCGACGCGCCGCTCCCAATCGAACACAATGCGCGTAAACCCCTTATTCCTGCCGACACGGACATTGAGAACACTGGCTCCAACGGCCTCACTAGCGGCTTCAACCCTATCTTGCGAACGGACCGAAGATGAATTGGTCATGATGAATAAGACCACTAGTACAGCGCAGAATGTCGAACCGCGCCACCTCACCGAGCATCTCCTTGATACGGATGAATAACGATATCGACCCGATGAGCCAGCGCAATACGACGCTCCTCACTCAAATCTTGATCGATTTGGTTAAACCTAGAGGCACCAAGCCCCAATATATTAGTGTTTTGAGCGTAGCCACTACTCGCCAACTCATTCGCTACCGCAACAGCGCGTGCGAGCGACAGAATATAAGCAGAGTTAAAGATACCGTCTTCATCTGCCTTCGGCGCAGAATGGCCCTCAATATCGATTTGATTACCAATGGTAGAAACGATGCCGCCCATGAGGAACACGGCCTCCTTAGCCACGTCAGTGAAGGCTACCCCCCCAGATTCGAATAAAAGGTCAGATGGTAGCGATACAACAATCGCACTCTCGAGACGATGAATAATAGCACGCGCTAAAATGGGATCGGACTTTAACTTTTCTTCTAATACCTCTCCGAGATAGCCAAGCGGCAAAGCGGGAATAAGTTCCACTTTCGATAAATTATTAACTGCTTTTGGCATCTGCATTAGTTGCTTGTACGGTTGTTTGGACGAATCAAGCTTGGAAATTAGACCTTGCCATTTTTCCGATTGCAACGTCGACATGGAAAAAAGCAAAATGAAGAAAGTGAGCAACAAGGCCGTAACATCCGCAAAACTTAGTAGCCACGGAGGCGCCGGGTCTTTATCTACTATAATCGAACTTTGTTCACCGCTTTGCATCGATCACCGCACCAGACGTTGGAAATCAACTTTTGAGTGTGCCGTTTCGCGAATTTCGAAGCGCATTCTAATTTTACGCCGATCACCGCGTCTGATTCCAATAGAAATGCTTTCTTCAGAGGCACCAAACCCAATCAAAGAACTGGCAAACGCAGCTGTCCGCGCCGTCGTTAACGTCTCCTTCTGTTGGAGCTGATCGACGCTAATATTCCCGCTGCCCATCACAAATTGCAGGTGGCTTTTGAACCCAGCCCTCCGCGCACTCAACACCCGAGCGATATTCCTAATTAAGTTTTTACGATCACTTCTTAGGACGGGTTCCCCTCCGATAAATAATTCATTCGCCGGAAATATAAGCTGTAAGTATTTACCGGGAGACAGCACTTTAACACTGCTATCAGTAACTTGGCTTGACCAGAGTCGTTCAACTTCTCTCAATAATTCTTTCGGTGATCTTACAACCCCCAAACTCGAACTATAGGCCTCTGTTGACGCTCTAGTTTCGACCACCGTGCCAAAAGTCGTAGCAAGCGATGTCAAAACATCCCGCGCTTTTGACTCTTCCACTGTCGCAAGCGCATTAAGTAATGCAAAAAAGGAAAGAAGCAAAAGAAATAGACTAAGCAATAAATATGAACCCATTTCTTTAGGTTTATTTAAGGTATCCAAATTATGATCAGCTTTTTCAGACATATATTTTAAGAATCACCAAGGTCCACCGTGAGCCTTTTTTTCAAAGTCGCCGCTTCGAACGACCTCACAATGTAGTTATTGACATTCACTTAATTCACTATAAAGCCCTGCCCAATTTTACCCTTAGGTTTTACCATTACAAATAGGATCTAACGCAATGCTCTCGCCACACCCACATTCTTGAGTTACTCATAGCCGGCCATAGACTAAATCTTCCACTCGGAACCGATTAGATCATATCTCGTTTGGCGTAAATTCCCACATGAAGGCATTTTATCAAAATACTCGTCCAAATTGGTAAAACGAAACTGCCGCCCTTACAGGATATGCCCATCACCCTTTGCACTCGCACTATCTCGATAGTTTCGGCTTCTTTTTTTTCTGTTCAGCTAATTCCCGTGTAACAGCACGCGCTTTTTTCACTTCCATCGCAGCAATTATCGGGGCGACTTTGCGGACCTTCATTTTCCCCATAACCCCGAGCAAAAACCGCATTTCCAATTCGTTGAAAATACGCGCTGCATCCTTTGGCTTCATATTTTCGTATATCTTCACAAGATTCTGCAGACGTTGCTTCTCCTGCTTATCAGCAGTGCCCAATAACGATTTGATCTCTTGTCGAATTTTTTTAAGCTCTGATTGCTTAGAAACAATCTGCTGCTCTGCCGCCTTTAACAATCCCTCTCTACGCACAATCTGACGCTCGCGTAAATCAAGCGATTTACGACGCTTCACCAGTTCTTGCAGAATTAACACTTCGGAGCGGCTAAATTCCCGAGGATTCGTTAAATTTATGCCTTTTTCGGTGGTGGCAACAGGGACAGCTGCTGCGGCGCCTCCCTGAGCGGCGGCTGGTGCTTCTTTAGCAAACGGCGGGTTCTCCTGTGCTTGAGCCGTTTTAACTTCAACGCTACCGTCCAATTTGCCAAAACCCTTCCAAACATCACCAAGCTTTAACGTCAACATGAGTGCCAAAAAGACTATAAAAACCGGCAAAAGACGAACACGGCGAAACATCACTTACCTCATTCCTTCCAAAGCCTTCAACAGGTCGGTTTTTTTTCGGCGTCGTTCACCATCATCACCTATTTCGTCATCCTGCGCCGAAGGCAATTGCTCGCGAACGCGCGCGACCATACCGCTATCGCCTTCAGCAGGTCGGCCGGAACTAATCGTCTCCTCTAGCCTATCGGCCATGTCGTTGGCACGCTCTATCATAAAGGCTAATTCGTCGCGCAAAGTCACCGCCTTAACTACTTTGTCCTCTAAAACTTGAACGGTTTCCGCAGCATTACCTTTCAAGCGCTGAACACTTGCCTCGGCACGCTCAGTCGATTCTCCAAAGTTAGCCAGTAGTCGCTCTAGTTCAGCTTTGTCATTTTGTAAATTGCTGAGCTTTTCATTCAAACGCCATGCGTAATAAATCATTACCGCCAACATTCCAGCAACTAGCAATTCGAACAAAAGTGAAATTTCAGGAAGCATGTTTTAGGGCTCCAACTTCTGTTCAACCCGAACGGCTATTTTGCCATCTTTACGGCCCATAGAACCCTTGAACATCAAACGTTCGCCGCAATGCAGGGAAACTAAGGATTCTGGTGTCGCTTGTAATTGTAACCGCGAACCGACTTGCCAGTCTAAAACGTCGGCAAGACTAATCGTCATTTCGTCCAAAACCGCCTGTAGGCCAACTTCGGTAAACCAAAGCTCTGTTGCTAAATGGTTTTCCCAAATTGCATCACGACCAAATTTTTCCCCCATAAACATTTGCAACAGCAGATCCCGAACAGGCTCCAGCGTAGCGTAAGGGATCAATAGCTCCAGCCGACCTCCTCGATCTTCCATATCCACACGCAAACGCGCAACAATTGCCGCGTTAGCAGGCGGCCCGATCGTTGCGAAACGCGGATTAGTCTCCAATCTGTCATAACTAAAGGTCACCGAACTCAACGGGTCGAAGGCTGCCGACAGATCCGACAACACAACCTCGATCATACGCTCAACCAAATTCCGCTCAATCGTAGTATAAGGCCTACCCTCAATACGCATCGCAGCAGTGCCACGGCGCCCGCCAAGCAAAACATCAACAATCGAGTAAATGAGCGCGCTATCAACCGTAATTAGACCAAAATTGTCCCACTCTTCCGCCTTAAATACCGACAACATCGCGGGCAAAGGTATTGCATTCAAATAGTCGCCAAACCGAATAGAGGTGATATTATCAAGACTGACTTCTACATTGTCCGATGTAAAATTACGCAGGCTTGTCGACATCATTCTAACTAAACGATCGAATACGACCTCCAACATCGGCAACCGCTCATAGGAAACGCTGCCACCATCGAGAATAGCTTCGATACCGGTTTTCTCGCCACCGTCGCGCCCGCCTTCACGAAAGCCAAGCAAACTATCAATTTCGTCTTGACTAAGAATACGCTCCGGACCGCCAGCGTCATCTATGACCTCTTCATTGCTGGCCACAGCGTCTGCGTCGTCTGCGTCGTCTGCGTCAACCGTTTCGACTTCGTCAGCCATGTCACTATCACCTCAAACCAATAACACCGGACTGATCCGCTTTCTGCCTCTTAATTGAGACACTGCATCGACATTTGTAGGATTTGCACCGTCACTGGACCAACATTTCCTTGAACAACACATCTTTAACTTTAACAGGATGTGCAGCTGCATTTACCCGGGCTAATAATTCTTCCTTAACTCGATAAAGCCCATGCGAGCCCTGTAACTCTTCAAGACGGAGCTCGCGCAAAAAAACTTGGAAATTATCAATAATTCGCGGCATCACTTGCTCGATTCTCGCCTGATCGGCAGCTCTTTTTAGCTCCAAATTAATGCGCATTTTCAAGAAGCTTTGCTTTTGGCCTGGCCCAGCACTTAACGTCACAATCAATTCGTCGATTTCAAAATAATGGCCGGGCCCTTCAACTTCTGTAGAGGTATTTTCATTGACTGCCTCCGCCTTTTTATCTGGCTCACTGTCAAGCATACCAGAAAAATAGACACCAGCACCGACAGCAATAAGCAACAGCAGCGGCACCACAACAAAAAGTACGATCTTTTTGCTACTTTTTTTGTCGGTCGCCCCGGTTACCCCGGATTCATCCATATCGCTCATGGCCGCTTTCCCCAACGAACTGCGAATATAAGAAGGTAAGTTTTACAAAGAAACCATATAAATTCAAATAAAATTTTATTCTTCCGCAGTCAATATATGTAAACAGTATGTAAATGTCAAAACTTCGAAAATTTCAATACAAAGAATACGCCTCAATATTAAATAAGCACCAACTTAAATTTACCTCAAACCGTTTTTATTATTTTCTCTAAAACATCATCCCAAGCCCACGCCCATAGCCAGATTGTTATAAAATTCTACGGCAGAAAATACCCGGCAAAGCCTGCCAAAACTAGGCAGGCTAAACCTGCTTCTGTTTTATCGAAAATCGTAACGTATTGATTTATATCAAATATATTATTTGGCACAGCCCATGCAACTACTAGTTTGGAGGATTTTTTAGCTAGAGAGGACGGCTTAGGGGCTCATGGAAAACACAATATATATCGCGCTTTCCCGGCAAATGGAGTTGCGCCGTCAAATGGGCGTTATTTCGCACAATCTCGCAAATATGAATACACCAGCCTACAAAAGCGAGAAGATGGTCTTTGTCGAGTACCTTTCAAAAGCAAAGACAGGATTTGACCGACTAGAAAACGGAAGTGGTGATGGCAGATACGCTTTTGTCCGAGCTGGTGGTCAAGCGCGTAATTTGTCTGAAGGCCCAATGAACAATACAGGGAATGTTCTTGACGTAGGTATCTCCGGGGAGGGTTACTTCGTAGTCGAGACAGAACAGGGAAAACGTTACACTCGCCACGGTCGTTTCCAATTGAATCAGAATAGCGAGCTCACCAATTCTCAAGGCGATGTTGTTCAAAGTATTGGGGGGGGGAGCATCACTATTCCCGTTGAGGCAACAAGAATTTCTATCGCAACTGACGGCACTGTTGCGAATGGCGATGAGACTATAGGACAGATTGCATTGGTCACATTTGATGATCAGCAAAAGCTCAAACGCGAACCAAACAATCTCTACACGACTGACCAGGCTGAAAAACCGGTAGAAAAAAGTAATATCATTCAAGGCATGCTCGAGCAATCAAACGTCAACGCAATCATTGAAATGACCCAGATGATCAACATTCATCGCTCTCATGACAGTGTGAAGCGCATGATAGATGATGAACACAAACGTATAGAGCGAACGGTTAACCGGCTCGGTAGACCTAGCCAAGGGAACTAACGCCCATGAAAACTGACATTAAAACAATCAACAGGACCCGTTTGAGGATAAAAATATGCGTTCGTTAAGTATTGGGGCGACGGGAATGCTCGCTCAACAGCTCAATGTTGAGGTCATTTCTCATAATATCGCTAATATGAATACCACAGCCTACACGCGCCGTAGGGTCGAATTTCAAGATCTACTGTACCAAAATCAACGACAGGTAGGTTCTACCTCCTCAGATACGGGCACTGTCGTACCCGCCGGTGTACAAGTCGGCCTTGGCGTTAAAACGGCTGCGGTTTATCGTATTACCGAGCAAGGTAACCTTACTCTAACCGAAAACTCACTAGACGTTGCAATTAACGGAGAAGGATATTTTCAAGTCACCCTACCTAGTGGTGATACTGCCTATACCCGCTCTGGTGCATTCCAACTTAGTCCAACAGGCGAAATCGTAACCGTAGACGGATTTACAATTCAACCAGGCATTACGATCCCTAACAACGCCATCGACATAACGGTCAATGCGAGTGGTCAGGTCGAAGTAAAGATCGATGGGACAGTAACACCCACCGTCGCAGGCCAATTACAGCTGGCAGTTTTTCCGAACGAAGCTGGCTTACTCGCAATCGGTGATAACCTATTTCTAGAAACACCCGCCTCCGGTACGGCCGCAACTGGCAACCCAGCAAGTACTGGCTTTGGCAGCTTACAACAGGGCTTTTTAGAAACCTCAAACGTGAATGTAGTGGAAGAAATTACCAATCTCATCACCGCACAGCGTGCTTATGAAATGAACTCCAAAGTAATCGAGACCTCCGACCAGATGATGGCAACGATCAGCAATATCCGATAATGGACAAACAAACATGCAGCGATCCAGAATAAAAAACGTTTTAAAAGCCCAGCTTTCCAGCATACTGACAGGAGTAATTTTATTTACCACCTCGCCGGTAACCGCTGCATCTCTTTATCGTAATATTATCGTAGATAGCAAAAATCTAAAAGTTGGAGATATTTTCGATGGCGCCGGGCAATATGCCAATAAGATTGTTGGACGTGCACCAGAGCCCGGCCGGCGTTTCACATTAGAGGCCCGATGGCTAGCCTATGTAGCGAACTCCTACAATATTAATTGGAAACCGCTCTCGACAGAAGACCGCGCAGTTGTCGAGCGAGCAAGCCACGTCATCGGCCAAGACGAAATAAAAGCTAAAATTCTCTCTGCATTGAAATCAGAGTTATCAGCGCAAGAAAAGTATTCGATAACCTTCAACAATCGGCTAACGGCACTTCATTTACCTACAGATGTCACGCCATCTGTGACCGTTCAGAAGATCGAGCGTGACAAAATAAGCAATCGGTTCTTTGCCGTACTCACCACGCCAAAACACCAACCCGGAGCTAGACGTTACACCATCACAGGCAAGTTATTCCGTATGGTAGAAATACCTATAGTCACACGTCGCGTACGGAAAGGCGATATTATTGAAAAAGACGATGTTCAAACCATCAGTATACGCGTCGACAAGCTCGGACGTAATGTCTTGATGTCCAAAGAGGAACTCATCGGGAAATCACCAAAACGCACACTTATCGAGCACCGGCCTATACGCACCAGCGATGTGCGCGAGCCTGTCCTGGTCAGGCGCTCCAGCCTAGTAACCATGGTTTATCAAACGCGTTTTATGCGGATCTCCGCTCGCGGAAAGGCGAAACAGAGTGGATCACTCGGCGACACCGTTCGGGTTCTAAATAGCGGCAGTAAAAAAGTCGTTGAAGGGACCGTAACAGGACCAAGCGAAATAACAGTGACGGCAAACAGACCCATCACCTTGAACTAAAGAGTTAATACTTATGTCAAAAAATTACGCATCACTCACAAAGGATCTTGCAGCGCTAATAATATGCTCCGCCATACTCGCCGGCTGCAACACGCTTGATCGTCTCGCTAATGTTGGCGACGCGCCACCAATGACGAACATAAAGAACCCGACCCACGCCCGAGATTACAGACCGGTCAGCATGCCAATGCCGAAACCAGTGGCCGCACACCGCGAAGCCAACTCGCTTTGGAGGCCAGGCTCACGTGCCTTCTTTAAAGATTTACGGGCAAGCGAAATTGGCGACATAGTAACGGTTGTCGTCAATGTGGACGATACGGCAAAGCTAGAAAACGAAACCGACCGAACACGAACTAATACAGAGGACGCTTCTGCCAATGCCTTTCTTGGCTACCAAACTCAACTCAATCAAGTTCTACCTGAAGCAGTAAATCCAGCGAACTTGATCGATCTCGACAGTTCAAACCGAAGCAACGGCAAGGGCGAAATTGAACGGAAAGAAGATATCGAAGTCAAGGTAGCCGCAGTAGTCACTCAAGTTTTACCAAACGGCAACCTGGTTATCCACGGCAAGCAAGAAACCCGGGTCAATTTTGAGATGCGAGAATTGCAAATTGCAGGCGTCATCCGCCCGCAAGACATTGATAATCAAAATACGGTCGCTTTTGAGAAAATCGCTGAAGCGCGCCTCGCATATGGCGGTCGTGGACATATAACCGACGTTCAGCAGCCCAGATACGGCCAGCAGATCGTCGACGTAATATTTCCCTTCTAGGGCGAGCTAAAACATGCGCCCACAGTAATTGAATGAATTGAGAGTTTTGCGCCGGTCTTTTCCTCTCCTACTCCTCCCAAAGCGCTAGACCGTCGCTAAAAATGAGGCCGGCACCTAAAAGGGGCCGGCCTCATACATTTACAATACTCTATTGCCACTCTTGATTTAATCGTCACGACGTGTCCGTTCCATACGCTCGTGGCGTTCTTGGGCTTCCACGCTTAGGGTTGCAATGGGCCGCGCCTCTAGTCTTTGCAACGAGATAGGCTCAGACGTTTCTTCGCAATACCCGTAAGACCCATTTTCAATTCGCTGCAGTGCCTCGTCTATTTTCCCGATCAGCTTACGCTGACGGTCACGTGTTCTGAGCTCCAATGCACGATCACTCTCATTAGTGGCACGATCGGCCATATCCGGTGCCGCAATATTTTCCAGTTGCAGGCTCTCCAGCGTCTCTTGGGATTCTTTTAAAAGATTTGAGCGCCACTCTAACAATTTTTGGCGAAAATACTCTCTCTGCGACGCATTCATAAACTCTTCTTTTTTAGAAGGTTTATAACCCAGCGGTAGAATCGAGTCTGACATGCGCATGCCCGTATGAGTGATGCTTTAGAAAAACCGTGGAACTATATCTAAAAACATCAAAGCCTTACAAGACCGAACGTAATACATACAGATAAATTATTATTGAAGCTTTTAAGGCAAGTCGTCTCGGTTAGCGACGCAACTTGGCCAATTCTACACGTGCTCGCAATTCAATCTCATCGAGAATTTCATTAAGTCCCGGATCAGTAACTTCACCACGGCCTTCTTCAACCATTTTTGTGATGGTTTCTAAGTCCCCCGACGGAATAACACCCCCAATTAAGCCAATACGCAGCATCTCTAGCTTATCTAAAATGCTTTCGCCCCATCGCTGACCTTGGCGTTTACCACCGTCAATGGCGTCATCAACTTCCTGAATAGAAAGAAGCGCATCGACAGGCTGTGTCGGTGCAGCACCACTAACACCGGCAACACTGCCAGCCGCCTGATCTAACGCCTCGCTAAACTGCTCACCACTACTCTTACTAGCTTTCCCAGCAGATTTTACGGGTGACGATGGACGGGCAGACCCTGTTCTTTCAATCTTCATACTTGCACCATAACGCTTTTTCTACCTTAGCAAAACCGCCTTAAAGAACGGGTTTACCGTCAGGCAATCTTTGCCGGTCAACTCGGCAGAGCTTGCCCTACTGCCCATCTACCGCAAACAGCCAGGCAATGGTAATCTATTTTTATCATATTTTTCAATAATTTATTATCCTCACTAAATGGCATGACCTTCGCTAATAATAAAGTGCATACAAACGCGCCAATGAAAGGCGAAATTAATGCTGGACACGGCAAAACAGAAGGTTGGCCTAAGAATTTGGCGAAAAATTCGCCAAAGCTCTTATGTTATAGGAGTCACACTAGGTGTCATTGCCTTCATTGCAGCACCTGCACAAAGCCAATCGCGTATTAAAGACATCGTAGATTTCGAAGGCGTCCGTGAAAACTTGCTGGTCGGCTACGGCTTGGTGGTTGGTCTTAATGGGACCGGAGACGGACTTGGCAGCGCCATTTTCACTAAGGAAAGCCTTATCGGCATGTTAGAGCGCCTAGGCGTCAATGCGCGAGATAATAATTTAGACACCAAAAACGTCGCCGCGGTGATGGTAACCGCTAAATTACCTCCCTTCTCGCGTCAAGGCAGCAACATTGATATCACCGTCTCCTCCCTGGGTGACGCTAGTAACTTACTGGGAGGCACTTTACTGGTAACACCGCTACTCGCCGCTGACGGTGAAGTTTACGCCGTTGCGCAAGGCAATTTACAAGTAGGCGGCTTCACTGCACAGGGTGCCGCAGCTTCTATCGTCAAGGGTGTTCCCACCAGTGCCCGTATCCCGAACGGGGCAATCATCGAACGTGAGGTGCCTTTTAAACTAGCGGGTCTTAAGCGGGTCCGACTATCGCTTCGCAATCCTGACTTCACCACCGCACGGCGCGTTTCCCGCGCGGTAAACGCATTTGTTGGCCTACCCGCCTCCCGCGTCACCGATCCAGCGACTGTCGAAGTGGTGGTCCCAGACAATTATAAGAACCAAGTTGTCGACTTACTGACTGACATCGAGCAACTCCTAGTCGAGCCAGATCAGATTGCCAAAATCGTGATCGATGAACAATCAGGCATCATCGTGATGGGTGAGAACGTACGCATTAGTACCGTCGCGATCGCGCAAGGCAATTTGACTATCCGCATTACAGAAACCCCCCAAGTTTCGCAGCCTGCGCCTTTCTCAAACGGAGGCACAACTAAAGAGGTCCCACGGACAAAGATTGAGATCCAGGAAGACAAAGATAATAAACTCACCCTACTTGCCAATAGCGTAACGCTTCAAGAGCTGGTCAATGGTATTAATGCCCTCGGTATCGGCCCCCGCGACATGATCAGCATCCTACAAGCCATTAAAGCTGCAGGTGCCATGCAAGCTGAAATAGAGGTGCTCTAATGGATATTTCAGCCAGCCTTACCAAAGCACAATTCGCAACTTCAGGCCACAAGCCTACGCTAGTTACCGATGCAAACGCCAAGCAAATGAACCAGGCCCAGGTCCGCAAAGCTGCGGAAGATGTAGAGGCCTTTTTCATAAGCATGGTTTACGAAACTATGTTCTCTGGCATTAAAGCTGATGGGCTATTTGGCGGTGGCCAAGGCGAGAAAATTTTTCGCTCCATGATGATCCAAGAATACGGCAAGGCGACCGCAAAGGCCGGCGGCTTCGGGATTGCCAATTCTGTGCAACGCGAAATCTTGCAGTTACAGGAGATACAATAAATGAACCCCAACGCGCGAGCAAGCGAGCTCATCGATGCCACCAATTCGATCATTACAATTATAGAACAAGAGAACGAGATGCTGACAAGCGCCCGTATTGCCGAAATAGAGCCATTGGTCGCCACAAAACGAACCTTAGTTGATATGTATGAGTTCCAGCTACGCGATGCCGCCCAACACAAGGAATTCCTCGAGGAAATAGACGCCGATATAAAAACTAAACTTGATCAATCTAATGAACGCTTTGAGACAGCCGTCCGTGAGAATGTGAACGCATTACGTGCCGCGATGACCGTTAATCATCAAATCGTCGAAACTATAGCAACCTCTATCGGAAACCAACAAGTATCAGCAACGGGCTATGGTAGTAACGGTACGTCCACCATCACGCAAAACGAAAAATCAAAAATGGCGGGGAAAATAGCCGTCACTCTAAACAAAGAGATTTAACCCTAGTCACAAGCACCTGCGTCATAAGGATATCAAGAAATGAGCCTTTCCCAAGCTATTCAAATTGCGGTTACGGGACTGCAAACGACCCAAAGGGCGTTGCAGACTACCTCCGACAATATCGCTAACGCTAATACGGATGGCTTCACCCGCAAGAAAGTCGAATTCACCAACATTAATCTGCTGGGCAGGGGAGCCGGCGTAGAAGTTAGCCGCATTTCGCGTAGCGTCAACGAATTCCTATTACGGCAAATCAGAGACACTCAAGGCGTTACAAACAATTTCGAGGTGCGCGATAAAGCACTTCAGGAAATTCAGCTATTATTCGGTACACCTGAAAGCGACAATTCGATTTCCAATAGCCTGACAGAACTAAAAAACGCCTTTGAGGCCTTGGCACTGACACCGGAAAATCAAGCCATGCAATTCGAGGCTGTTGGCATAGCACGCGAGCTTGCACTCCGTGTGTCAGAACTGGCCAACAACGTCCAGCGCCTTCGCGCTGAAGCCGACAGCGAAATAGCCCGCCTAACCAGCCTTCTGGATAAAGGCATCCAAAACGTTTCTCAACTCAATGTACAAATTGCACGCAGCCTCACCCTTAATCAAGAAACTGGCTCCTTACAGGATGCGCGAGATAGGGAATTAGAAGCAATTTCCGAAATAATCGATATACAATCGACCGAAAACACCGATGGTCGCGTAGATATTTTCACTAAAGGCGGCCGGTCACTCATAAACGGTAGCATTTCAATCAACGTCGCTCATACCGCCTCTGGCTCGACCAATGCAGTGACCCAATATTTAAACCCAACCGATGCTGGCTACCCGGGCGCAATCACCGGAATTTTTATAAACGGGTCAACAGCGGCGACCGACGACATTACACCGGAAATCACCGGTGGCCAATTAAACGGTTTAATCGATCTACGTGATGAGGTGCTTCCCAATTTACAGTCAGAGCTCGACCAGCTGGCAACAACCCTCCTCAACCGAGTCAACTCTCAACATAATACTGGTACGGCATTTCCGCCGCCCACGACTTTGACTGGCACACACAGCTTTGCCTCAACGGATAGGTTAACCGCGACCGGCACAATCAGAATTTCTACTATTGACAGGACGACGGGTAACGTAGTGGCAAACTACGATTCTCCCGGACTCAATACGATCACGTCGGTAGGCGCGCTTCTGACTTCCATCAACGGCGCCTTAGGTGCAGGCACCGCGACCTTGGACACTGACGGAAAATTAGTCCTAACATCCGGCGTCGCCACGCGCGGCATCGCCATTAATGTAAATAATAGTGCCATCACAGTAGTTGGAGCGGAAACACGGAATTTTGGGCATTTCTTTGGCTTAAATGATTTTGTTCAGGGTGTGACCGACAAATCAGACTATAATTCATTCATATCATCTCAGCAGGCGAATAGTACCACAGCAGTTGGCGGAACGTCAGGTACATTAACATTTAACATCAGCGCTGGAAGCACAGCAACGCAGGCTTACGTTAATAGCCAGACCTTGGACACGATAGCAGCCAACATTACGGCAAACGGTACTCTTGCAGCGGCTGGCATTAGCGCCAAAGTGGTCAATGACGGCATAGGCCGCCGGCTGGTAGTCTCAGACAGCGGACTTGATAACTTCGTAATAACAGATAGTGGCTCACTGTTGTCCGATATAAAAATGTCGACTGATGACCGAGCGCAGGCAAACGTAATGACTGTCCGTTCTGATATTGCCAATGATCCAACATTGACCGCGCGCGGAATTCTGAGCCGCACAGCTGCCGTTGGCGCTAAGGGTATCTCCTCAGGTGACAGCACAGCCGCAAATGCTATTGCTGGAGTCTTTGACGTTCAGCAAACATTCAATTCCGTGGGCGGTATTTCCGGCGCACAGACAACAATTGCAGGTTATGCGGCGCAAATTCTATCCGTGCAAGCAGGACTTGCAGCAGAGGCACAATCCCAGAAAGAGTTCAACCAATCCTTCCTCGAATCGCTGCAGTTTCGAAGCGATGCGGACTCCGGGGTGAATATTGATGAAGAGCTCTCCAATATCATCATTCTGGAGCAAGCCTTTAACGCTTCTGCTCGTATCATCAGTGTCGTTGACGCCATGTTTGACGAACTATTCAACACCGTCCGATAGGAGATTCAAAAAATGGTAAGTCGTATCGGATCATTCGCCCAAAACCAAATCATCCTAAATGCAACACTCAATACTCAGGCTCGTTTGTTCGAAAGCCAAACCCAAGTCGCTTCTGGCAAAAGGTCACAAACTTTTTCTGGAATAGCAGAGGATTCGCAGCGTCTTCTCAATGCAAAAGCAGACCTTGCAAAGTCCGAGCAATTTATGGAAAATATTACTATCACCGAGCAACGGCTCGACCTTATGCTGTTCAGTGTAGACCGATTAGATGAGATTGCCCGTGAGATGCGCTCACTATTTCAGAGCGTTCGAAACGGTGATGCGGTCAATGTAATCGATATCCCGGGTATTGCTTCGCAATTCCGCGATCAAGCAGTTGATATATTAAATGCTAAAGACAATGAGCGATTTCTATTCGCCGGCGGCAATACCGACACCCGGCCTGTTAATCTTGCCAATGGCACCTATACAGCCCCATCACCACCAGCGTTCGACGCTGGCCCGGACGTTGGCTACTATGAAGGTGACAACACACTTCTATCTGCGCGCATCGATAATAATTTTGTTGTTCAGTACGGCCAACTTGCCAACGCGGATGCTTTTGAGAAGCTTATTCGTTCGCTAGATAATATAGCACGAATGACATTTGCGAGCCCACCAACAGCAGACCAACTCGCGGTCGTGGAAGCAGCCGTTACAGAGTTAAACCGTGCGATCGAGAACAATGGCGCTAACCCAACTTTACAGGACATTGCGTCAGAGATTGCATTGGATCAGAACTTGATATCTGCGCAACGTTCAAAACACCAGAATGTGCAGGTTTTCCTCCAAAACAAAATCGCTGACATTGAAAATATTGATACTGCCGAGGCAGTCGCCAAGTTAAACTTCGAGCAAGTGCAACTCGAGGCTTCTTTCCAAGTCATCTCGCGCGCGCAACGGCTAACCCTTAATAACTTTTTATAGGCCGTCGTTTAAAATCTCCAAATGTTCTTATTTTCATTAACATTGAAAGTAAACAACACAGAAAGTGACCTCCCTATTTTAATTTTCTAGGCCGGCTAAATATGGTGGCACCCCCCCCAGAAGATCCGCCAGAAGGCTATTTCACCGGATCGCCAAACGAAGTGCTCAATCACGTATTAGAATGTATAGATACCGGTGAGCACGATCGCGCGGAGCTAATCATCGCACAATTGATTAGCAACTTTTCCGCTAATGCCGAAGCATGGAACCTTAGGGGCATAAATAGCCTCAAAGGCGGCAATCCAGAACTCGCAATTCGATGTTTTGCTGAAGCCTCTAAATTGGATTTATCCAGTGCAGTTTATGCATCCAATCTTGGCAATGCGCTAGGAGTCGATAACCGCTGGGAAGAGGCCGCCGGTGCATGGTCACGTGCTGTATTGCTCGCTCCTAGCGTAAGCGCCTATCAGCTCGGCCTTGCCACCAGCTTGCTGCATAACGATCAAATCGAAGATGCCTTAGAACATGGCGAAAACGCTCTGAAAAAAGAGCTACCGGCAGCAAATGCAATTTTTACCTTCGCTAAAGCCTTATTCGATACCAAGCAAACCGAAGCGGCTATCAATGCTTATGAATTAGGGTTAACCCGGGAGCCTAACAATATCGAGGGCCAATACCAATTGGCGCTATTACTGCAAACCATAGGCGACCAAAAAGGCGCGATAGAGCGTTATCGATCGCTCTTAAAGGCTAACCCGGACCATGCCGAAGCACTTTGCAATCTATCAGCCGCTGCACGAGATACCGGCGCGTTAGACGAGGCGATTCGCTACGGTGAACGGGCACTGACCCTTCGGCCCAAATTTGCTGACGCACACAACAACCTCGGCCTGGCGCTATGCGCCGCAGGTAAGATTGATAAGGCAATCGACCATTTCAAGACCGCCCTTAAAATAGCTGGGAAGCGATACGAAATACTCAACAATCTCGGCGTCGCCCAACAAGCTTGCGGCAATTTTAAAGCTGCTGAAAGCACCCTACAACAAGCCCTCAACCTTGAAGAACCCGATATTGCTCGCCCCGCTGCGGAACGCAATCTTGGCAATGTTTTGCGCCAAATGCAGCGCTTCGACGAAGCAATTATATATTATCGTATAGCACTGGAAAAAAGTCCGCTGGACTTTGCAACATATGGAAATCTCGGTTTAACGCTATTAAACCTTAATAAACCGGACGACGCCATTTCGGTTTACGAAAAAGCGCTTTCGCTGAATCCAGATCACGCCCAGCTCCGCAAAAGCCTTGGGATTGCCCAGCTTCTAAACGGCGCCTTTGAGGAGGGCTGGCACAATTACGAAGCTCGCTTGGAAGCACATCAATCAAAAAATTCTAGTAAGCGATGGGACGGCCAGACCCGGGCCAAGTCTTTATTAGTCCAAGCAGAGCAGGGCTTTGGCGACACCATACAATTTTGCCGTTACATCCCATCACTATACAACTGCGCTGATAAAATAATTTTTGAATGCCAACCAGCACTTAAAGACCTTATGAACTCGCTTGATGAAAATATTGTTATTCGATCGCCCAAAGATCCAATAGTAGAGGCGGATTATCACATACCACTGTTGAGCCTTCCAATGATTAACGACACCAAATTGGAAACAATACCGTCAGCCGTACCTTACCTAAGGTCAGATCAGGACTTGGCTCAAATATGGCAAAATAAATTTGATGAACAGAGACCCAAAGTTGGCCTCGTCTGGTCAGGAAACTCAAAACGACAAGACGATTGGATGCGGTCCTGTCCAGCAGAATTTCTGCATACTATTTTGGATGTCGAAGGCTGCCACTTTGTAAGCTTACAGAAAGAAGGTGTACCCCAATCGCTGGCCCCACTTCACGACCTTTCCTCAGAGCTAACAGATTTCTCACAAACCGCCGCCGCCATTATGGCGCTTGACCTGGTGATTACCGTCGACACAGCAGTAGCTCATCTAGCCGGCGCCCTTGGAAAACCTGTTTGGGTTATGTTGGGCTATACGGCCGATTGGCGCTACTTATTGAAACGTGAAGATAGTCCCTGGTATCCTACTATGCGACTACGTCGCCAAACAAAACCCGGCGATTGGGACGGGCTCACAATAAAACTCGCCTCTGAACTAAAAAAATGGATTTTAGTAGAGTGCCCGCAGGGGGAAATTTAGACATGGAAATCACCAACGTCCAGGTAGAGGTTTTAAAGGTAACACTCGGACGCACATATGCAGCAGGCGGCAGAAAAGTTGATGGGAATTGGCATGTACTCGCTCGTGTCACTACGAGTGACGGCACCGAAGGATTTGGATACGTCGTCAAACAACGAGAAGATCTAGTCCGCGCCATTGCAGTTGCGACACAGGAATTAGGCCAACACCTTATAGGCATGGATGTGATAAATGTGGAAGCAGCATGGGAATTGCTGGCCAAACGAGCTGACTGGGTAGGGCCTGGTGGGTTTTTACATTGGGCGATCGCGCCTCTCGATATAGCGATGTGGGACGCCGCCGGGAAAGTAATCCGCCAGCCAGTTTACAAAATGCTGGGGGGTTACCAAAACAGCATAAAAGCCTACGCTAGCGATGAGCTTTGGTACAGTCTTTCCATCGATGAGTTGGAAGCATCAGCGGCCCAACATGCCGCAAATGGTTTTTCCGCTATCAAGCTTCGCCTCGCAAAAACTGCGCCCGCCGCTGAACAAGTAAAACGCGTCCACGCCGCTAGAAAAGGGGCAGGGCCCAATGTGGGAATTATGGTCGATGCGACAGAGAGCTGGGACTTTAAACATGCGCTCGAAGTAGGACGCGCGTTGGAGGAAGTAGGCATATTTTGGCTTGAAGATCCCCTACCGCATACAGACCTCAAAGGTTTGGCTGAATTAGCATCAAAATTAGAAATTTCGGTAACGGGCGGCGAGCACCTCTATCAGCTCGTGCAATTTCGAGACACCTTCAAAATGCGCGCGCTAAATATCGCTATTCTAGATATTGCGCGTGTGGGCGGTATCACTCCATGGCGGAAAATAGCATCCCTTGCCGAAGCCTTTCATATGAAAATTTGCGGGCACGTAATACCGGAGGTGCATGTGCATCTCCTGTCTGGCGTACCCAACGGCCATATGGTCGAATACATGCCGCGATCTTCGCCAATTTTAATCGACATGCCAGAACCCAAGGACGGAATACTAAAGGCTCCAGACAGTCCCGGATTGGGCTTTAGTTTAAATGAAAAAGCTGTAGCTCAATTCCGCGTCTAGTGACGTCGCGTTTACTAAGCGACGACACCGCCGCCTGTCACTGGTGGCTCACTCTTCAATAGATCAGGCTCTACTGCCTCTTCAGGAACAGTCATTAATCCTGCAGCAATATTTCTATTGATCTCAATCAAAACCTTAAGTTTTCCACCTTCGGGTTCGGCAAGTGCCCCCACGGTATGCTTATCTATGAACACGCTAAGACTAAGGATGTTTTCCTTAATTTCGACTGGCAACGGGTTTTCAGCCGATGCAATATCGGCCTGGAAAATAGTCCAAAGCCGCCAATTAAGGCGAAGGGCTGCTTTATAAGCATCGACATCATCCAGATTACCGGTGTAGGCATCCATCTTACGAGCAGCTTCAAGCAACGCGTTCGCTTCTCTTTGTGCAGCACTCGCACCTAATTTTCCAGAAGTTTGGTAAGCCTGACCTAATTCAGCTTGTGACATGCGTTAGAACCTCTTCTTCATACTTCATGAGCTTCCGACATTTTTTCAATCCGCTATAAACGTCCCCCTCAATTATACATTTCCCAATCTCGAGAACAATTGGCGTGGAACTGGGTACGGCATCAACGAACTGTTTTACGATTTGGTTAAATTTCTGATGATAGTAGCTTTCTTTTTCCGGAAACATGTAAATCATTTGAACCAAAAAATAGATACGTTTAGCAGGACTATCCGCCTCTTTTGATGACATTATATCCCGCTCTCTCAGTATACTTGCTTTATTTTCAAGTACAAGCTCTGCTTTTTCTCCACCATTTAGAATAACAGCCTGGTTAATTGCTATCTTTTCGCCAGCTCTTAAAACAATTTTTAACGGCATTATTCCGTAAACCTTCATTTTACTGGAGTAAAACAATTTAGATAAGGCTTCTAATACAACATTGAATCCTATTCAATTTTTATACCAAGTGGAGCTCAGAAAGCGATAGTTCTATCCTTTTGCCAGCCGATGCTTTTTGCCAGACAACTAGCGTACCATAAAAAAACGCGGGGGCCCCAAAAAGGGACCCCCGCACTTAGTTCGGCATTTAACCGAATTTAGCCAAAGAGAGCCAAAATTCCTCGTTCGCTCTGAGACGCAAGAGCCAACGAATTAATACCCAATTGCTGACGTGTTTGCAGAGCAAGCAAGTTAGCACTTTCTTCATTGAGATCGGCCAGAGTTAATTTACCTGAACCATCCTGGAGGGTATTGATCAAGCTATCGGAGAAGTTCAATCGCGTTTGAAGAACCGTTGAGTTCGAACCCAAAGTCGAAGCATTGGTGCGCAATTCGGTCAACGCATTACCAATTGCTGTGAGAGCAACATTAATATTAGCAGCAGCACCAAAGTTATTAGCCGCGTTAGCAACATTCAAACCGGTAGCAGCCGTTGTCGAGTCAAGGCCAGTAACAGTCAAAGTATTGGTGCCGGTTTCATTAAAAGTAACCACCAGGTTGTCCGGTGTCGCTTTTAACAAATTGGTACCGTTGAAACTGGCATCTTTGGTGAGATTATCGATTTGAGTCAGAATATCATTAAATTGCTTTGCGAGAGTAGACCGTTCTGTAAGAGAACCCGTAGCCTTAGCATTGTTTGCAAGCCCCCTAGCCTGCTCTACTAATTCCGTAATGGCGTCGATGCCGTCTAGAGCTGCATTTACAGTCGAGATAGATACATCAATATCACCACGAAGTTTGGAAAAATCATCTGCCCGGTTTGACAATGCGCGAGCAGTAAAAAACGCACCCGCGTCATCAACAGGGGAGGAAACCCTTAAACCAGAAGCTAGACGATCCTGTGTTCGATCAATGAGACCAGACGATCGTTGAAGGGTTAAAAGGTTTTGCCGGACAGCCTTTGTTAGGGTTACATCTGCCATGGTAGACTCCTATTCTAGGATTATGTGATCAACCGCCTTCTGCGGCTGCAAACACCTTGAATTGGCTTCTCCATTTCAAGGCCCCAATTCTATCTAGAACGGGCTAGGTTCGACTTGTTAGGAAGCAACTGCCGTGCCATCAGGTGTGCTACCCATCATGCCAATCCAAGTTATTGAAATTATGGGATTTTAAGTTTGAAACGCATGATAAGAACGGTAAAAATTTACCTAGCCTACACGGCAAATTTTTCCCACCGGCGGGAACTTTCTGCCCAGCCGGTGAGATAAAAGTCTAATTTAGGTGCTAACTTACTGCGGGAATGACCTACCCGAATAGCGCCAACACAGCCCGTTCGCTTTGCGAAGCAAGCGCGAGAGAGTTTAAACCTAATTGTTGCCGAGTCTGAAGCGACAACAAATTAGCACTTTCCTGGTTGAGATCAGCTAATGTAAGCTTTCCTGCACCTTCCAACAAAGTATTCGAGAGATCTTCAGTAAAATTCAATCTGGCTGTCAGCACACTACTATTTGAACCTAGGGTCGACGCATTGGCGCGCAACTCCACCAACGCAGCATTAACCGCAGTAATTGCTACATTAACATTCGCAGTCGAGCCAAAGTTATTGGCCGCGTTAGCGATGTTCAAGCCGGCAGCAGCCGTGGTCATATCGAGACCAGTTATCGTAAGTTTACTTGATCCATTCTCGTTAAAATCAACAATTAGATTGTCCGGTGTCGTTTTTAAAAGATTGGTACCATTGAAACTAGAATCTTTAGTCAAATCATCGATTTGACTCAGAATGTCATTAAATTGCTTTGCGAGAGTAGACCGTTCTGTAAGAGAACCCGTAGCCTTAGCATTATTGGCAAGACCTTTCGCCTGTTCAACCAACTCGGTAATAGCGTCAATACCATTTAAGGCAGAGGTAATTGTGCTGATACCAAGATCGATATTTTCTTTAATACTGTTCAAATCGTCCGCTCTAAATGTCAACGCACGCGAGCTAAAAAAAGCGCTTGCATCATCTTGAGCGGAATTGACCTTCAAACCAGTAGCAAGTCGATCTTGCGTTTGGGTGATCACACGATCAGTCTTCTGCAAGGTCAATAAATTGGTTCGAACTGCAGCCGATAGGTTAACTTTGTCTGCCATATGCCGTGTCCTTTCTGACTGTGACAATGGGCGCCAACAGCAGCAAAAGGTCTTTGAAGAAGCGACCGAATTATCGCAGTGAGCGCCGAACTTACTTCATTAAGCGCAACGGACATGCCACAAGCAAAAAATGTTTAAGCTACTGTTTAATATTAGTTTTTTTAGGTAGAACGTTACTTGGCAATAGACACTTAATCTTTTCTGCCGGGCAAGTCTTGCCAACTCAGGAACAAATTTCCCAGCAAATCAGTTATCATATAAATGATTCCAAGCTTGACCGAACGCGGCCAATCTCCTGTGCCGTCAGACCGGAAAAAAACGGTAAACCCAGCACACGCCTTCCTAATTTTTCAGTCACAGGCAATTCGCCACTCGAACAGTTTTCAAATGCTGGCTCCCGATGGCAGCCTTTACTCCACCATTGGCGGACCTCGATGCCTTGCGCGTTCATAAAGGTAATAGCATCATCAAGGTTACCTTCAGGAAGTAAAATATTGAATGTTGATTTCGCAAAAGTAGCATCCGAACCAGGTGCGAATACGATCCCATCAAGCTCTTGCAGAGCCTCAGCATAAAGTACCGAACAGTCAATATTTTGGCGACGCGTTCTTTCCCATTGATCCAAGGCCGCGTGCCCAACTGCTGCACTATATTCGCTAAGCTTGCCATTGAAACCCATGGATTCTGCACTTCGTCTGCCTCTAAATCCAAAATTCGTATGGAAGAATAGCTCACGTGCCCGGTCCACATCTTCGCAAATAATGAGACCACCTTCACCAATACCAAGTGGTTTGGTGGCATGGAGACTCACAATTGTTGGGCATCGCCCCGGCGTGATCGTGTCAATACCGGCAGCAGCATCTATGATTACAGGAACGCCGGTTTCTAGTTCAATCTTATCCCAAGCAGCGACATTCAAGGGGGCACCAAATGGCGACACCGGTAGCACCGCTCGCACGTTTTCACCCAAACCAGCTAAATATTGACGTACATTATCGGGATCCAATCCCCAACTAACCGGGTCCACATCAACAAAATGCGGCGTGAGACCGGCAGCCACGGCTGCATGAGCGCTTGCAGCAAAAGTAAAAGAAGGCATGACGCAAAGCCCCCTTAATCCCTTCGCGGCTTCTCGCAATGCCATGGTTAAACCAAGCGTACCATTTGCTGTTAACACTACATTCTCGGGCCCTACGGAAAACATATTGGCAAACCGAGACCGTAATCGTTGCTCCAACGGACCATAATTGCTGTACCACTGGTTTATATCAATTTCAGAAAGATAGGGCACGACTGCCTCAGCATTAGGCAATCGCGGTCGCATAAGTGGAATATCGAATTTGTCCACGTCCATAAAGCTCTCTTCAACCAATTGAATAAATATACGACACTAGAATTGATCAGACTCAGTCGAAGTGTTGCAAAAGCACGGCCAACTCATTGTCAAATGATAATACAACAGGTCGCCTATGATTTTGTTTAGCTTGCCGAAATAAATGCATCATCGAGCACCAAGGGCTATCACTGCGGCGTCTCAACCGTCGCCAATCGGGGCCGTGTGATACCACCAACCAAACTGATTTCCCCATGCCGCCCGCGCCGATATTTCCCAAGAGCCTTGTGCGAAGTGGAGATGACAGCATCTTCCATACTGTAACTTTACAGTGGCTTTGCCGTAAGCGAAACAGACTTGGTACTAATGGCCGGGCACCGCTATGATCTATATATGACCGTAGTCGCCGTAATGCAGCCTTATTTTATGCCCTATGCGGGCTATTTTCGCTTATTCGCAGCGGCGGACCTGGTAGCAATTTTCGATTGCGTACAATTTCCGCGGCGCGGCTGGGTTCACCGCAACCGTCTACCCAGTCGCAAAGGTGAGGCACGGTGGCTCACGCTACCACTGCAAAAGGTAAGGACTAGCACCCAAATAAGTAAACTCAGGTTTACAGGCAATGCTCCTGCAGAAATGGTTCGCCGAACACACAAATTTCCATCTCTAGATAATTGCCCTATCGACTTGCTGAGCACAATTCAAGACACTACACCTCCAGTCGCTGAATATCTCGAGACAACCCTCGGCCTAACTTGTCACATGCTGAACCTGCCATTCGTAACTGTCAGGACGAGTACCTTGGACATCTCACCTAAATTGAAAGGTGTCGACCGGGTTATTGCAATCGCTAAAAACTTAGGCGCCAAAACTTACTTAAACGTACAAGGCGGACGAGACATCTACGCTACAGAAGCTTTTGAAACACACGGCATGTCCCTGCGATTTTTAAATGATTGGCAGGGTTCGAATTGGAGCCTACTGCACCGCCTCTCCTGTGAACCTGCCGATAGAATCGCCTCAGAAATTCGCTCTCAGTGTTAGTACTTAACAGCCTGGACCATGAAATCGTGCAAGCTATACAACTACTCCCTATCTGAGAATTTTCTTCGCACGGTCCGCAACTTTTGTCTTAACTGATTTATAAAAGCCCTTATCGCTTTCAAAGCGGACAGTGGGCTCCTTGACATCGATCAGGCACACGATCAACTATTAGCAAGTATAAAAAAATCGGCATCTTTATTTTGACCAGCCAGATGGTGACGTCGAGCCTCTCGGAAAAATGATTACATATCAATTACTTAGTGGTACCGATCTCAGAAATTTAGCGAGATCCTTCACTACACGTTGATCGTCAAAGATAATCGGGCATCTTTCAAGTATTTTCTCAGACACAGATGTTCGAAAATCAGCGTCTCGGCCTAATCGAATTGCGATTTCAACATATTCTTTCGGCGAACCAGCTACGCAATCATCAATCTTCATATGCTGATAGAGGGCCATTGCCGCTCGCCCACGAAGAAATTTGCCTGGAAAAGTTACAATAGGAAGGCCCGCAGAAAAGCCTTGATAGTTTGTGTTGCCACCACCAAACGGCCAAGTGTCCAACATTACATCTGCCAAAGACATTATATTTAAAAACTCCTGCCAACTCACTCGTTCCAGGACAACAACACGGCAGATTGCTTCTCCAAACAACGGCATCCAACGCTGCAATAATTTCTCCGTCCAAATCTTTGCATTTCCATGAAAGATCACCAGTTGCCCAGTAGGATCACCTTGTAAGATTTTGGCTAAGGCAGCGTCCATTTCCGGATGAATTTTGAACAAACTTTGCGGGCAAAGATAAAGGTTCCCATCCTCCGAGATTCCATAATTGGATCGACATTTACGTTCGTCAATAAATGGACGACGATAACATGTAGGCATGCCGCCTAATCGAATTAAGGTTTCAGTATAATGATTTGCAGCATCATCAGGTTCAGCAGAATCATTGGAGAGGTAATAATCCATTTGCGGCAGGCCACTTGTAACTGGGTGCCCCCAGAGGACGCACTGGACCGGCGCTAAGCGAGCATAAGCCATAAAATAGCTGAGAGGGTCCATGCCAATGTCGGCATAAATTAAAATATCCAGTTGGGCTAATTCAATTTTTTGGCGGGCAATTATCAAATCATATGGCAGACTTAGAACCTTATGTGTCTGACTTGCAAGGGTATTCCAGACATCATCTTCATCGCCAGAAATTGTTATCAACACAAATTCAAATTCGTCAGTACTCAGTCCAGCCAACAAGCCCTCAACGGTGAAACCAACTGCGTGACTTCGTAAATACCGTGAAAAAAGCCCTACGCGGCGCCTACTACTGCCGGTCTCTGAAGGCTTCTGACAATGGGCTGCGGTAAAACAAAGCGAAGGACAGGCTTGCTGCCAAAAAGTCGCTTGGTTTTCCATAATTCGTCTATCGTTTTCACCATGATAAGCAAGATGAAAATTCATCACCGGTACTTCTAAGGGGTCCCCGGGCAAAGAAACTCGCTTCTCGATTAGAAGGCCAAAACCCTCCTCGAACCGCTGCCGCCAAACTGCAATATCTGCAACCGACTTTGGAATCACCGGCATCAAGCCAGCCCGAGCAATTAAGAAACGCGGCTCAGGTCGCGTAGAAATTAACACCTCAAGCGTTTGATCTGCTTCATCGATGCTACCTGCCGCCGCCAACGCAAGTGCCTTGTTGTAGCTTGCCTCTATAAAGTCGGGCCGAAGCTCTAACGCACGCTTAAAGCTCTCTATTGCCTGGGCATAATGTCCTCGGCGCTTCAATAAATTACCAAGATTATTGTGCACCTCTGCCAAAGAGGGATTGATCTCCAGTGCCTTTTCATAGCTCAACTGTGAGTCCACAATGTGACCAAGCCTCACAAGCACTTTTCCTCGGTTAGCATAAAGCGTTGCAGCCTTAGGATTACGCGAGAGTCCCTGATCCAAAATTTGGAGCGCCTCATCATATTGCCCAATGGCATCGAGTAATACGCCAAAATTATTGTACGCATCCGTATAGTTCGGGTCACATTTGATTGCCATTTTGTAATGTTCGACCGCTGGGCCAATAGTTCCCAAAGCAGCAGCCACAACGCCTGCATGTGTATGAAACATGGCCTGATCAGGCAGTAGGGCTATTGCTTTATCAATAGCGGGTGCAGCTTCGGCAAACCGTCCTTGCGCATGGAGGGTCAAACCGAGCATATGGAGTGCATCGGGCTGTTCGGGCTCCCTTTCAAGGACCTGTCGAAAAACCTTCTCAGCCGCGACGTGATTGCCCGCCTGCCGCAGTGCTAACCCTTTTTCTAGAATTACCTTAACCATTCTTCCGCCAGTCTATCACTCGCCAAGGCCTATCGTTCAATCGGATAATTTGCGTCAGCGCCTTACACTGGTTTAGGGTTTCACTATGAAACCCCTTATCATCTTCGGTATAGGTCAAATAGCAGAAGTAGCGCACTACTATTTCTCCGAGGACAGCTCATATGAAGTCGCAGGCTTTACGGTTGATGACGCCTACCTAGACCGCTCGGAATTATTTGGCCTACCTGCGGTGGCGTTCGAAAATGCCACAGAACAGTTTCCTCCCGGAGAATTTGATTTCTTTGCAGCCGTCGGATACGACAAAATGAACTCGGTGCGACGTGAAAAAGTAAAGCTAGCTCAAACAGCGGGATATGATATCGCCCATTACGTTTCCAGCCGCGCTTTCGTTTGGAAAGACTTCGAGCCACGCCCCAATTTATTTTTACTTGAAGATAATACTATCCAACCACATGCCAAAATTGGCGAAAACGTAACCTTGTGGAGCGGCAACCATATCGGCCATCATGCCGTAATTTGCGATGATGTGTTCCTATGCAGTCACGTGGTTGTCTCAGGCGCAGCACGTATTGGGCGCGGAAGTTTTCTTGGCGTAAATGCAACTGTCGGCGATAATATCACTATCGGAGTTGAAAATGTAATTGGTGCCGGCGCCCTCGTTCTCAAGGATACAGCCGACCAAGCCGTTTTCCCCGCCAAACAAACAGAAAAATCCAAGGTACCGAGCAACCGACTGAGATCACTTTGATGAAGTGGCGCAAAGTTGGAAATATATTTACACCAAATGGTGATAAAGACTGGGCCCAAAGTCACGCCTCCGTGCCGATTGCTGATCATGTCTCCGGCAATATATTTCGGATCTATTATACGTCCCGCGATATCCGCAATAGATCCCATGTCGGATGGTTCGAAATAGATATCGAAAAACCAAATATTATTCTCGCAGAAGCCAATGAACCTATTTTGGCACCGGGCAAAATCGGTGCGTTTGATATGGATGGTGTCATGGCAAGCTCCTTAGTCCGCCACAACACAGAAAAACGCCTATATTATATCGGCTGGAACAAATCTATTGGCGTCCCGTTCCACAATTCAATCGGCCTCGCCGTACAAGCAGAGCCGAACGGTATTTTCGAGCGTTACTCAGATGGTCCTATTTTGGATCGTAATCCCTCCGATCCGTATTTCGTTGCTAGTCACGATGTAGCGGTAGACACGGAATGTTGGCATATTTGGTACCTATCTGGGCTCAACTGGCTACCTGGCGAACCACCCACTTCAACCTATAATCTTAGATATGCGAAAAGTTTCGACGGCATCAATTGGCTTTGCGATGGCACCGTCGCGATTGATTTTTTCCAACCGAACGAAATTGCAATCGCTTGCCCAAGTGTTGTAAAGGACGAAGATTTCTGGCGAATGTGGTTTTGTTTCCGGGGTAGCAATTTCAACTACCGAATCGGATACGCCGAATCACGCGACGCTATGAATTGGAAAAGACGGGACGAAGAGGCAGGAATTACTGCCTCAGAAAGTGGCTGGGATAGTAAAATGATTTGCTATCCTCATATTTTTGACCACGGCGACCAACGGTTTATGCTTTATAACGGTAATGGTTACGGGCAAACCGGTATTGGTTTAGCAATCCTTGACTAAAAAAACCATTTGCGGCTCCGCAAAACTTTAAGCGTGAGCCGCTAAACTTGAGGCCCTTTTTTCTTGCGGTTTCGTGTGCAATCCTTGGGGGCTATGACCGGCCCGAAAGTAAACCCCGCCTATTACGAAATCGTCGAGCATTATGAAAAATGCCTCGAAACTCATGGCGACACCTATTTGGGTGTCGATTGGCCAAACAAAGAAGATGCTGCAACCCGCTACAAAATTATGTTGGGGGTTATAGCCGAACCCGCCCCTCGTCCTTTGAAGTTGCTTGATTTTGGCTGTGGAGCCGGCCATTTACTTGAATTCATCGAAGCCGAGAAACTCAACCACATAGATTATATTGGATTAGACATTTCACCAAAATTCATAGCATTATGCCGCTCAAAATGGCCTGAACGGGACTTCATCGAAACCGATATTTTAATCGACCAAAATCAACTACCGAGAGTCGATTATCTCGTCATGAACGGCGTTTTCACTGAAAAACGAGGTTTAGCCTATGGTAAAATGTTCGAATATATGCGCAATGTAATGCGCATAGCCTGGCCATCCGTGGGAAAGGGCATGGCAGTGAATGTAATGTCAAAGAGTGTAGACTGGGAGCGGAATGACCTTTTTCACCTGGGTAAAACTGAATTCGCCGCCTTTATAAAAAGGGACCTTTCCACGCATTTAAAATTTTACTTAGATTATGGCCTCTACGAATATACGGCTTATATATATCGCGACCACCCTAAAACCTGCCCGGCAAAACCTGCCCAGCTGGGACGTTTCACTGGGTAATTTCTGCCTATTAGTGCGCTAATTACCTACTGGATTCCGGTGTGCGTGTAACCGTTTTTTAACTAAATTGTTTTTTTTTAAAGCCTTAAGTTAGTGGCATAGCGGTTGCATCTTCAATGCGTGGAAAGCCGATCATGGTCATCAAACATAACTACGGCCCATCGGATTTCCGTTAGCGTTTCTCGCAGCATGGAAGAATTTTCATAAAACGAGGGACAGAGCGAAACCCAAATGCGCAGCTCGTTAAGAGGGAATGAAACGAGAAAGCAGCGGATTGTCTATCAGGAGATGGCAGAAGGCCAAATCGGGGATTAAAATGGAATTTCCAATCACGACACTGACAACGTCGTCATCGCAAGCCAATCAATCGCAAGCTAATAATACTGCTTCACAGGTAAGCGTCGGCAATAACGCTTTACAGAGCAATCCTGCAACGACCGTCAATTTAACCGCAGAAACGGGCGGAACAGGGGGCGAACGCCAGCAGGACAGGCTCGGCGCGCAGCTCGACCAAGTTACTAATGCCCAAGAAGTAGTGAAAAACTTGCTGGTGAGCGGTCGTCGCACTCAAATCAATTTTGACGCCGAACTGAATCGAGTATTTCTTCAGATTGTAGACACCAGGACAGAGGAAGTGGTGGAGACTATTCCGACTGAGGAATTAGTGCGTCAAATGCAAGAGCAAGCAGCACCACCAGAGCAGGCTAAGGAGCCAGGAAAAGGTGCACTGCCGGTTGAAGAGGCTATTGACGAGTCTATCTAAGCCTAACCCGAAGGCGGTGCTAATTTAAAACACTCGCTATAAGGTTAGGGATGCTTCGCGGAGAATCCGCGAGCGCATCGCGCGAAATGGGGAGGAGTAAGGACGTAATTCAGGAATCCTACTCCTAGACGGTAATATCTGCCGTAACGTGCGTGTATTTTTTGCCGCGCGCGCTACTATTTGCCTGCTCGCATAAATCACAAAATTAAATTTTTTCCAGAAAAAACAAATACTTATTAAATTGGCCCGTTGCTTGCTCTTTAAGAGGCAGACAAAAAAATTTCGGGTACCACAATGAACTTGCCAATCACCGTTTCACCGATTGAAAAGCTTTACGCTACCAGCGGCAGTGAAAAACATCGCGAATTAAATGCCGAAGGTAAAATCGATGGCCGTGAACTGTTTTCTAAATTTCTAAATGGTAACAATCTCTCTCAGGTAGCGTATGCAGGCCTTGCGCAGGAGTTCAACCTCTCGCTTTCTTTACATAAAGAAAGTTATAGAGCCAACCCGTCCGACATTCGCTCAGAAAAAGACAACGGATCCATATATAATATTGTCGAAGACGACCACTTATCGCATAACGAAATAGATGACGACGGCTTTGAAGTAACCGGCGACCGTCCAGAACGCGACGACACAGCCAGTACGGATGACTTGAGTGTCGATAAGGATGACTCAAGTATTGACAAACAAGTTGTCGGGTATCCTTTAGAAAGCATTGACAGTGGCAGCCTAGTTACCCCAATCGTCACAGAAAGCCAAATCAATTTAAGTACAGCTCGTGAGTCAACTATCGCTCGTGAATCAACAGTCTCTCGTGAGGTAAATATTACTCGTGAGGCTAATAATACTGCCCAACCCTCTCGGACACCACAAACGGTCCAACAGCAAGCGTCGGAACCGCTCCAGTCAGTGAAAGTGCAAGAAAACAGCCCCAATGTTATGACACGAGTGCCGAACAGCAACGGCAACACTCAATTAAGAGCAAAAGTCATTCCTGCCTCGGGAGAACTGGCGTCGCAACCTTCCGCTAACCTTGCTGCCAGTGCGGCTGTAACCGCACAGGCCAATCAAAACAACCGCCTCGGCGGTGACGTAGCACGGTTGCCTGCTAGCGATTTAGCTAACAATGGCGTTGAAACAAATTCGAACGTTCTAGTTAGTCGCCCTGGCGGCAAACCCACCACCAACGGAGCTAACAGCCGCCAAGGTGGCAAACCCAGCACCAATGCTCATCAACACGGCCGCTTGGGTAGCGAAACAGCCCAGCTATCTGCTGGCAATTTAGCTGGTGGAGGGATCGAACCAAATTCTAACGAGCTCGTTACCAACAAAAGCAGTAAAGCCAACTTCAACGGCCGCCTAGGCGGCGAAGCAAACCGGCTAACCTCTGGCGATTTGGCCAGTAACGGCACGGAATCAAATTCAAACGGACTCGTTAGCCGCCAAGGCGGCAAACCCAGTGCTAACAGCCATCAACATGGCAATTCCTCTAATCAAGCTTCTAACCAAGTTAAGCTAGATGCTCAAGGAGCGCTAACCGGCGGTCAGCAAGCCGCCCAGCAGGCCGCGGCTACCGCCACGCAACGCAATAATCTATTCGCCGCGACATTGGCACGCGCCAATAGCAGCATCAGCCAACAGAGTGCACAACCCTTGAGTGGTGATATCGGTTTTGGTGTACCCAATAATGACCAACAGCAAACACAACGTGTAACCGACATGCCACAACCGCAGCGTGCTAAACCTCAGCTGCCACCCAGATCTATTAGTGAACAGGTATCGGTCCAGGTACAACGTGCCATTGGTCAAGGTACAGACCGCATCAGCATTCAACTCAAGCCCGCCGAATTAGGCCGGATCGAGGTCAAACTCGAAGTCGCCCATGATGGCAGGCTCAATGCAGTGATTTCCGCCGAACGTTCAGACACTCTTGATCTCTTGAAGCAAGATGCAAAAAGTCTGCAGCAATCACTTCAACAGGCGGGCCTGAACGCAGATTCATCAAGCCTCAGCTTCACCTTGCAACAACAAGCGAAAAGCTTTGAGCAGGCGCTTGGAAAAGACAGCAATGGAAAAGCAGGCAGTGAAGAAGATCAGGGAACAGAAGACGATGCTAACGGAAAAGCATCTGGTAGCCGCAACATCATCACCAATGACGTGATCGATGTGGAAGTCTAATGCTTAAAGCTGGAGTTTAGATTATGTCAGATATAGCAGCCCTTTCTTCAACCGCTAACGCTCTCGCTGGCGGCTCAACGTCGGATTCTCGAGCAGCTCTTTCGAAACTAACCTCAGATCTCGATAATTTTCTGACTATCCTTACCGCCCAACTTCAACATCAAGACCCGCTGGAGCCGCTCGATACCCATGAATTCACCAACCAGTTGGTACAATTCAGTTCCGTCGAACAGGCCATACAGCAAAACAAGAACCTTGAGAGTATTATCGAACTAAATCAGAACAATATGGCTATTTCGGCGGTTTCTTACATCGGTAAAGAAGTATCCGCTGCCGGTAAATCCAACATGCTAGTAAACGGCAAGGCAACATTCAGCTATACTCTACCTGAAGCCGCTCAAGCTGGAACAATATCGATTACCAACCAAGCCGGTGATGTAGTATTTTTTGGGCAGGCAGAGAGGACCCCGGGCACCCATGCATTTGTCTGGGACGGCAAATCCAGCAGCGGCGTGGCTCAACCGGACGGCCAATACCAAATTAATGTGAACGCTGTGAATTCTGATGACCAGCCAATCTCTCCATCTTTCGGCATCACCGGTAAAGTCACCGGTGTCGAATTCGACGGCTCTACAGCAATCCTGAACATCGGCACCGTGCCGGTGTCCCTGAATAGCATCACAAACATTAATGAACCTGAGCAAGATCCGGCAACGTAGAAACTTAGCCGCAGAAAATCATAGCCGTGACCCCAGTCACAGGGAAAACAAAACCAGCCGCCCCTAGTAAGGCGGGAGATAAGAGGTAAACAAATATGTCGCTTTTCGGTGGAATTCGTTCAGCAGTATCCGGGCTTTTATCGCAAAGTCAGGCCCTCGGTCAAATTGCCGATAATATCGCGAATGTGAATACAACTGGCTTTAAAGCCATTCGGCCGCGCTTTTCGACCCTAGTCACAACCCAGTCTTCGCTCACTCTGCATTCACCTGGTGGCGTGCAGTCCAAAGTAACCCGAGAAATCGATGCTCCGGGCCTCCTAGAAGCATCCGACAGCTCCACAGACCTCGCAATCGGCGGTCAGGGTTTTTTCGTCGTAAATAGTAATGCGAATGGTACTGGCGATTTTTCTTTTACACGCGCCGGTTCTTTCCGCCCCGATAAAGATGGAAATTTAGCCAATACGGGTGGCTTTTTCTTATTTGGTTTCCCAGTTACCAATGGCGTAGTCCAGCCCACTAATATTTTGACTCAATTAGAAGTTGTTAATGTCGCGGCCTCATCCGTTGCCCCTATTGCTACATCTACAGTGGACCTTGGCGCGAATTTGCAATCTTCAGCAGCGACCGGGGCAACATTTGACCTAGCAGTCGGTGTACTCGACAAACAAGGCGCTCCTGACCAATTAACCTTTAGATTTACAAAGCTAGCCGCTGCTAATACGTGGCAATTATCATCAACCTTGGCCACGCGAAGTTTTATTAACACCGCGGGTAATGCAGTTGTAAGCGGTACCGGCACTAATATTTTAGGACAAGTAGTCTTCAACGCAGATGGCACTCTAAACTCTACTAACCTTACAGGTAGGACAATCAATTCAGCCCTAAAGACCGGAAACGACGGGTTCACATTTGATGTTGATCACGACAATAGCTTTGCTACTGGCTTAGGCACTGGTGCTACTGATGATCGTGTAACAATAACGCTCGACTTAGGCACTGTGAACACAACTACGGGACTTACACAATTCGAAGGAGCATTTACGCCAAACTTTGTGAATACAAATGGACGACAGTTTGGTTCACTAACCGGTGTGAGCGTATCCGCAGACGGCATAATAAACGCTAATTTTGACAATGGCGAAACCCGCGATCTCAACCAAATTCCGCTCGTCACCTTTACTAATCCCAATGGTTTGGTTGAACAAACAGGCAATGTCTATCAAGAAACTACAAATTCAGGCTTCGCGGTGATAAAAACTGCTAAAACGGGAGGTGCAGGTGTAGTTGCGCCCTCGGCTCTTGAAGCCTCAACAGTGGATATTGCGGATGAATTTACGCGTATGATCATTACTCAACGGGCATTCTCAGCCAATACTAAGGTTATCACAACAGGCGATGAGATGCTCGATGAATTAGTCAGGATCATCCGATAGTAAATTACATCAGTGATTAAAAATTGGGCCCATAACGCGCGTAAAGCACGTCGTTTTCTGCTAGCTATTACCTGAAAGCACCTAAAAACATATGCAGGTTTAGATATTGCTGATACAAATTTGGATATGCACTTTCTAACCCACGGCGGGCCGAATTACCGCTGCTAATCTGTACCAAGGCAGGCACCTATCATTGGCTTGTTCGTCGTAAAGGATTGGTGTTATTCAACAATAGAGGCGGTACTCTAAGCCTAAAATAAGCCTGTAATTATTATGAACTAAGGTAAAAAAGGTTTGAAAGTACAGGTTAAGCCATACACCGTCAGGACTAACTGGATCTGCGAGTAACCCGTCTTAATCAGTTCCAGATGCCATCTCTCATCATACCAAGGCACACAACAAAAACCCTACCCTGCAGCTAACAACCGATTTTTAGCTATCGCTCCCGGTTTTATTACCAAATCAAAGCCAAATATTCACTACACTAAGAAATCGCGTTTATAGAACTATTTTTTGACTAACAACCTACTAATTAATGTTTTTCCTTAAGATTCGCTTGCCTTATCTTAAAATATTTGGCTTAGTCGGCAACTTTTGCCCAGTTTTAACTTCATTTTTATTTCGATTTGTTTTACATTCACAAATGTAGGGACTGTAAAGGGGTTCGTCTTTAAGAAATTAGTGCTACTTGGCGACGCTTTTGCATTCTACTACTAGAGATGAGAATTTAATTAGCTAACGGGTTTGGCGACACGCTGCGCATAAGGTAAATTGCCGTGAACTCATTTTTCGAAACGATCAGAAATCTTGGTGTTGGCCGACTTGTAGCTATGGCTGGCGTTACGCTTGCTTTGGTTGGATTCTTCTTATTTATGTTTAACCGACTGAGTACTGGCCAAATGGCTGTGCTTTTTACCGATTTGGATAGCCGCGATAGCAATCAAATAGTTGCACAACTGCAAGCAACGGGGGTCCGCCATAAGGTCACCAAGGACGGTACGCAAATTCGAGTACCTCAAGAAGAGGTCAATCAGCTTCGACTCAGCTTAGCGCAGCAGGGTATACCGGCCAGTGGCTCTATCGGCTACGAGTTATTCGATCGTGAACAATCTATCGGCACATCAAGCTTCGTACAAAACATCAACCGGGTTCGGGCCCTGGAAGGTGAATTAGCTCGCACCATCGCCGGCTTCCAATCAGTGCATGGCGCGCGCGTTCATCTGGTCTTGCCACGGCGCGAGCTATTTAGCCGTCAGCAAGTGGAGCCAAGCGCCTCGGTAATTCTTCGCATGCGTGGCGCCGTTCGCCTGGATAGCTCGCAAATTAAGGCAGTCCAGCATTTGGTAGCTAATGCAGTACCGTCGCTGACGACGGGCCGCATCTCTATTGTAGATCATCGTGGCGCCCTGCTCGCAAAAGGCTCCGAACAAGGCAAAGGACAGGGTTCAGCAGAAGATTCCAACGAAAGGAAGGTCGCCTTCGAAGCTCGAATGTCCCGCACGCTCGAACAATTACTGGAGCCAAGCGTTGGTATCGGCAATGTGCGAACGGAAGTACGCGCCGATATGGATTTCGACCGAACCACCACACAAGAGGAAACATACGATCCAGAAGGCCAAGTAGTACGATCCGAACAAAGTATTACAGAATCCTCCAGTTCTTCGGAAGCTAAACAGGACGCGGTAACCGTCGGCCAAAACCTGCCCGACGCACCTAATTTGGGCGGTGACCAAGGCGGCGCCCAATCGGGAAGTCAGCGAACTGAAGCGTCTACAAATTTCGAAATTTCAAAAACAATTACAAACCATGTCAAGGAAGTGGGAACGGTTAACCGCCTTTCCGTTGCCGTCTTAATCAACGGCACTTTTACAGAATCTGCTGACGGTAAAACCTCTTACAAACCGCGCAGCGAAGCCGAATTAAAAAACATCGAGAAACTGGTGAAGTCGGCTATTGGCTTTGATAGAAGCCGCAACGATACAGTTGAAGTCGTAAATATGCAGTTTGCACCTCTGCCACAAACAATTGAGGAAGAACGCACTACGTTCTTTGGCTTTACCACCGGTGATGTGAAACGCCTCATAGAGGTTGTTGCGGTAGCCGTGGTCGGATTACTAATAATTCTTCTCGTTGTGCGGCCAATTATCAGTAAAATTTTCGAAGTCACCCCAGGTGCGATTGCTCGCGCAAGCGCTGGTACTGTCACCGACCCACAACTATTAGCGGCGGCCGGCGGCGGCGGCGGTGTGGCGAAATTAGAGGCCCCAGTGGATGAAAACGGTATGCCAATAGATCCGAACGCTATAAGCGACGGCGGGGAAGGTGACGTAGAAGGTGGCAGTAAAATGCAAGTGCAGCGCCAAGCTCCAAAAAGTATTATCAATATGGATAATGTCGAGGGTAACCTTAACGATTCTTCTGTGAGACAAATTGGTGAAATTATCGACAAACATCCCGAAGAAGCAGTAGCAGTTATCCGTAATTGGATGTATCAGGGTAAGAACTAATGGCAGGACAGCAGGACTAATTTTAGATGCGCGCACGGGAAGATATCAGAGGGCTAGCCGGCCCTGAAAAAGCAGCAATTTTGATGTTGGCACTTACCGATGAGCATGCATCACGGCTATTTTCGATTCTTGATGATGAAGAAATTCGCGAATTATCAACAACCATGGCCAGTTTGGGTACTGTCAGTTCAAATTTAGTCGAGCGACTTTTCCAAGAATTTGCCGAACAACTCTCGGCCACTGGCTCGTTGGTTGGTAGTTTCGAAAGCACAGAACGGTTACTGGGAAAGGTTTTAGGCGAGGAACGCGTCGGCGGCATCATGGAAGAAATCCGTGGCCCTTCTGGTCGCACGATGTGGGACAAGCTCGCAAATGTAAACGAACTCGTTCTGGCCAACTACCTGAAAAACGAATACCCCCAAACAGCGGCTGTAGTCCTCTCCAAGATAAAATCCGACCATTCCTCCCGCGTTCTAGCCAGTCTGCCCGAAAACTTCGCAATGGAAGTAGTAATGCGTATGCTCCATATGGGGGCGGTGCAAAAAGACGTGGTCGACGATGTGGAAAAGACACTACGAACCGAGTTCATGGCCAACTTGGCACGCACCCAACAGCGTGACAGCCATGAAATGATGGCAGAAATTTTTAGCAGTCTCGACCGCGATACAGAAGAGCGTTTTCTCACCATGCTAGAAGAGAGAAACCAAGATGCCTCTGAAAAAATCAGATCCCTCATGTTCACATTCGAGGATTTGGGCAAACTCGATCCATCTGGCGTACAAACCTTACTTCGCAATGTCGGAAACGATATACTGAGCCTTGCCCTAAAAGGTGCTTCAGAGTCCTTGCGTGAATTATTTTTCAATAATATGTCTGAGCGGGCTGGTAAGATTCTTCGAGAAGACATGGAAAGTTTGGGTCCAGTGCGCCTCGCGGATGTAGATGAAGCCCAGTTAGAAATGATTTTGATCACTAAGGATCTCGCAGAGAAAGGCGACATTGTAATTTCTGAAGGCAAAGCCGAAGACGAATTAATTTACTAGACCTATACAAAACTAAGCGGTTTTTATATTCGCTATCGATAATGGATGAAAACTCAGTCAAGGAATTAATGTCAGACAGCCCTAAACCTGCGCGACCTTTTAGTTTCGACGTGTCCTTCGACGCCCCCCTCCTCAGCCAAAATTTAGCAGAGGAAGTAACCGTTGAGGAAGAGCAGCCAACATTTTCTCTAAATGATCTAGACGAAGCGCGTAAAGCAGGGTTTGAAGACGGTCGTGAAGCGGCTTTAAAAGTCGCAGCCAGTGGCATCGAAGAACGCATTGCTAGGTCGATAGAATCTATTGCTGAAGATCTCTCGAGGGTCGATGTCTACGATGCAAATATAAGCGAGCGAAATCAGCTACTTTCGATTGACTTAATTCGTCACATTACGGAAAAACTCCTACCAGCCACTGCAGAAAAGTATGGGCTGAAAGAAATCGAACAGGTTCTGAAAGAATGTCTGCCACTCCTCACCGAGGCTTCAACATTGTCTCTCCATGTCAACGACCAAGCTGCTCCTGAAGTCGAGCGACATCTGAACGATATCATCCAAATCAACGCTCTAACTGTGAGGGTCAACATTATTCCCGATACTAGTCTTGGCCCGTCGGATTGCCTCATAAATTGGGGCGATGGAGGTGCAGAACGTAACTACGATTCGATTTGGAATGAAATTGAAAGTATATTGGTGCAAACCCAAGAAAAAGAAATGGGAATAACTTCGCCTCAAAAAGAAGACAATGCCGACACAAGGTCGGAGCAGAAAAGTGCCACGACCCGCAGTTTCGGCCCTGCTTCCGCACCTCAAGCCTCGGACGACGGCGCGACAAATGATACTGACACAAGTATCATCATGCCAGATGCACCAGAGCCAGAAACAGAGCAGTCCCCTGAGACTCTAAACGTTATCGAAACGATACCGGCAGAAACGCCAATATCGGAACCAACCACAGAATCCTAACGCTTTCAGGAGGCCACTATGGCTGATGAAGACAATTTAGATTTAGACGAAATTGACGATGTCGATGAAGAAACCCCAAATGAGGTGCCGGATCTCGATGATGTAGAAATAAATAGGCCGACTAGTGCACGGGATTTAGAAGCGGTTTACGATATTCCTGTTCGAGTATCAGCAGTACTCGGAACAGCTACAATGCAGGTAAATCAGCTGCTGAAACTTGGTCGGGGTGCTGTGGTAGAATTAGATCGTAAAGTAGGCGAAGCGATTGATATTTATGTTAATGACCGATTGGTCGCACGCGGCGAAGTCGTAGTAGTAGAAGACAAACTCGGCATCACCATGACTGAAATCATCAAATCCGACCAGAACAGTTAACGGTCTCAGAACAGCCATGGCATTAAATTCAAATTCCAGCGCACGCGCAGCGCACCAAGGCAGCTTGCAAGCGCCCCATGCGAAAGCTTCGGTGGATATTGCGACACTAGCAGGCCTTTCGATAGCATTTTTGCTGGTCATTGCCGCTATTATTCTAGGCGGGTCACCTGATGCCTTTTTTGATATAAAGGCTGTATTTATTGTGATAGGTGGTACATTTGGAGTCGTCACAGCCTGCTTCTCGTTTCGTGATATGAGCTCTGCCTTTAAAACTGTCGCGCAAGCGGTATTCCGCACTGCCCGTGATCCGTCTGAAGCGGCGGTGCACGTACTTCAGATTGCTGAAATTGCGCGCCGCCAAGGCGTATTAGCGATGCAGCAGTACCTGCCTGGGCTGACCAGTACCGGGATGTTTTACCGGGGAATAAGCATGGCAATTGACGGTGCGCCTGGCGAAGAAATCGAACGTATAATGCGACGGGAGCTGCGGTCGGCATCCCAACGCAATACGCAGACGGTCAGTATGCTCCGGAAAGCAGCAGATATTGCACCGGCAATGGGCCTGATCGGAACATTGGTTGGCCTCGTGCAAATGCTTGGCAATCTAGAAGACCCAAGTACAATCGGCCCCAGTATGGCTATAGCTTTATTGACCACCTTTTACGGCGCCATTTTGGCTAACATGGTTTTCACACCGCTTGCCTCAAAATTGGAACGTAATTCCGCAGAAGAAACGTTGATCAATACGCTATACGTTATGTCGGCGACATCGATCGGACGTCAAGAAAACCCAAGGCGACTGGAAATGTTACTAAATACAGTCCTACCACCCAACCATAAAATTGATTATTTCGGATAGGTGTACCATCCTGCACTAAAGCGGGTTATTTGGCACAAACGGAACGAAGCATATGAGATTACTGATAGTCGGAACGCTAGAAGGACACATAACTACTGCAGGCAAAATTGCGATGTCGCATGGTGCCAAAGTAGCTCAGGTCAGTAGCATAGACGAAGCATTGAATGCGCTGCGGACGGGTAAAGGCGCGGATCTAGTCATGATTGATATCAAGCTGGATACCGGCAATCTTGTCCAGCGACTTGAGATCGAGCGCATTGCTATTCCTGTAGTTGCGTGCGGTATTGGCACAGATGCAGATGCGGCGGTAGCCGCTGTCGAACAAGGTGCGAAAGAATATATTCCTCTTCCACCCGACGCGGAATTGATCGCCGCAGTCCTAGAAGCAGTGTCTGAAGAAAGTAGTGAAATTATTTTCCAAGATACAGCAATGGATAGTGTAATTGCCCTTGCAACGCGCATCGCCCCCTCAGAAGCATCGGTGCTAATCACTGGAGAATCGGGCACAGGTAAAGAATTAATGGCCCACCATATCCACAAAAAAAGCAAACGCTCCACCGCCCAATTCGTCGCGGTGAATTGCGCAGCGATCCCCGAGAATTTACTAGAATCGGAATTATTCGGCCACGAAAAAGGTGCTTTCACCGGTGCAATAGCGCGACGCATCGGAAAGTTTGAAGAAGCCAATGGTGGCACTCTTTTATTGGATGAAGTAAGCGAAATGCACCCTCGACTGCAGGCTAAATTATTACGAGTCATTCAGGAACGGGAAATCGACCGGGTCGGCGGCACTCAAACCATCCCGGTGGATGTGCGTATTTTAGCAACTTCGAACCGAAATATGGAAAAATCCGTTAAGGACGGTGATTTCCGAGAAGATTTATTCTTCCGCCTTAATGTGGTTAACATCACGCTGCCACCCCTACGCGAGCGACCAAAAGATATTATTGCACTAGCAAACCATTTTTCCAAAAAATACGCCGATGCAAATAGTGTATCTGAGAAAGCCTTTAGCAAAAATGCAATTGACGCCCTTCAACGCCATAGCTGGCGAGGCAATGTCCGAGAATTGGAAAACACCATTCATCGCTCGGTCTTGTTAGCGCAAGGTGATGAAATTGACACCGATGCGATCATGTTGAATTTAACAGAAGGCGAGGTCATAGATGCTGGCACCGCAACAGCCGCAGTTGTCGCAAGTGCTGCGCAAAATATGGTAGGCAAGACAGTAGCAGAGGTAGAGCGCGACTTGATCATCGGTACATTAGAACATTGCTTGGGTAATCGCACCCATGCAGCGAATATACTTGGTATTTCGATAAGAACTCTTCGAAACAAATTAAAGCTCTATACTGAACACGGAATTGCCGTCCCAATGCCAGGCGAGGGATAACTCCGAGAACACTAGAAACCCGGGAAGCACCCTTAACGCATGACGGATACCAGCCCGGATACGGCGTCAGACGCCAACAAAAAAAACGACAACAGTATTCTTGAAATACTGGCAGGTCGCAGCGACATAATGCTCGCCGTAGCCATTGTGTTCATGCTCGGACTGTTACTGTTGCCAGTACCCACGTGGTTCCTAGATTTCTGTCTGGCAATCTCAATCACATTTGCCGTCATTATTTTAATGACAGTCTTATTTTTGAAAGATCCGCTAGAACTCAATAGTTTTCCATCGATTTTGCTCATCGCCACAATGTTAAGGCTTGGGCTGAATGTGGCCTCGACAAAGCTGATCCTTACCGACGGTCACACGGGTACCGATGCTGCCGGCCAGGTTATCGAGGCTTTCGGGAATTTCGTCGTTTCTGGTAATTATGTCATCGGCATCATAGTCTTTGCGATTCTAGTCATCATTAATTTTGTCGTGATCACAAAAGGTGCGGGTCGGATCGCAGAGGTAGCTGCACGCTTTAGCTTAGATGCTATGCCGGGCAAACAAATGGCTATTGACGCGGATTTATCGGCTGGCCTGGTTAATGAAGACCAAGCTCGCAAAAGACGCACCAAACTTGAAGAAGAAAGTTCCTTCTACGGCGCTATGGATGGCGCTTCAAAATTTGTACGTGGTGACGCCATCGCTGGGCTCTTAATCACTATAATAAACATTGTCGGCGGCATCATTATTGGTGTTGCAATGCAAGATATGACATTCGCAAATGCGGCCCAGACCTACACGCTACTCACAATTGGTGACGGACTAGTAAGCCAAATACCCGCCCTCATCGTCTCGACAGGCGCCGGTATGTTAGTAACGAAGGCGGGCACGGGTAGCTCCACAGACGAAGCAGTATTCGGCCAATTGGGGCACTATCCAACAGCGCTTACCATCAGTGCACTCCTATTAGCCGCTATGGCAATGCTGCCAGGCATACCGGTCATCCCCTTCATAGGCCTAGCGTTAATTACGGGCGGCTTATCTTTCTTAATTTATCAACGAGAGGCAGAAGCCAAAGTTGAAGCGGCCGCCGCAGAGGCCGCAGCAGAGGAACCGGAAATCCCTGCCGAAGAACCCATCACTGCAGCCCTACAAATTGATAACATTCGCCTGGAACTAGGCTATAGCCTTCTTTCGATGATCAACGACACCAGTGAGCGACGCCTTACTGATCAAATCAAAGCACTCCGCCGCCAACTTGCAGGTGAATTGGGTTTTGTCATGCCCGCAGTTCGCATACAGGATAATTTGCAATTGCCGTCCAATAATTATGTTATCCGGGTTAAGGAAATTGAAGCGGGAGGTGGAGAGCTATGGCCCGATTTACTCCTCGTAATGGACCCAAAGGGCGAAAAAATATCGTTACCCGGTGAAGCCACCACAGAACCAACGTTTGGGTTGCCCGCCATGTGGATCAGCGAGCAATACCGCGAAGAGGCTATGTTCCGAGGTTATACTGTAGTCGATACCCCGACTGTCATCACTACTCATCTCACCGAGATCATTCGAGACAACATGTCGGAACTCCTTTCCTACGCCGAGACACAAAAACTCCTGGACGATTTGGATCAACCACAGCAAAAACTTATAGAAGATCTTATTCCAAACCAAATTTCCGTTGGCGGGATCCAAAGGGTGCTACAAAATCTGCTTGGTGAGCGGATCTCAGTCCGTGACTTACCAACAATCTTAGAAGGTGTTTCCGAAGCCACCGGTTATACGAGAAACATAGGCCAAATCACGGAACATGTCCGATCGCGGCTTGCCCGCCAGCTATCTGATAGCGCCACAAACGACCAGGGATTCATTCCTTTGATCACTCTCTCACCTGACTGGGAACAGGGTTTTGCAGAAGCTGTGATCGGCGAGGGCGAAGAAAAACAACTCTCTATGGCGCCAAGCCAACTACAACAATTTATCAATAGCGTCCGCGAAACGTTTGAACGCCATGCTATGCAAGGAGAAACACCGGTGCTACTGGTCAGTCCAGCTATTCGGCCGTTCGTGCGTTCCGTTGTGGAGCGCTTTCGCCCCGTTACCGTAGTAATGTCGCAAAATGAAATACACCCTAAGGCCCGTATTAAGACACTAGACCAGATTTAGCACTTCCCGCACGCATATCAAAATGAAGGTACAACCATTCGCTATCACCCCCTACTTACCGGCTACTCGACTTTCATCGAGGCGGCGAATATTGAAGCTACTATTCTTAATTTAACGAAATAAGATGAGTGATCCTATCCGAACGCCAACAGTTCCGCCCGCTCAGTCGACCGTGGCACAAACGTCGGCAACTCCGAATGCTACCCTGGTGCAATTACCAGAAGGGCAAAGCCAGTTTCAAACCGGGCAAAGCCTAGTCGGCACCGTGGTAGGAAACTCTGGTAACGGGAAAATCAACATCCAAATTCCGTCCGGCCAGTTGGTGCTGCAAACACAGCTCAACTTCTCACCAGGGACAGAGTTAACAATTCTGGTAACAGCTGGGGGAAGCACTGCCCAAATTCAGCTACAACCGCAGACGCAACAAAGACAGGGAAAAATAGCAATAGCACCGCTCACCAAGCGGCCTGCCGACACAACACCCCTAAACGTCTCAGGGTTAATCGCCCAGGGGAACGAAATTACCGCGCAGGTAATAGCCGCTCCAGCAACCGCTGCTGTCAAGGGCAGCACAACAACCGGCCGAACCAATATGCCAATGACTGTAGCATCGGCGCCCTCACCCACTTTACCTGCTGGTTCGACGGTTACGCTTCAAATCACCTCAATAGCGCCACCAGGGATGGAATTCGCCGAAACCTCAGCCGGCACCCTTGCTATCAACGGCACAACTACAGGTACTACGATAGATGGTAAACCTATTATCCAAACACCATATGGCACTCTCACACTTGAAACACGCAACCACATTCCCCTTGGCACCAGACTTTCTCTTGAATTGGTTGGAAAACCACGTATTGCTCCAAATGTGTTGCTACAATCCATCTCGCTCACAGGACAATGGCAAACATTGCAAGATGCTATACACTTTTTGCGGCATACGAATTCCGCAGTCACTAAAACACCAGGACAGTTCATTCCTCTGCCGGGCCCACAACTTACCGCCAGCTTGTTATTTTTTATCTCTGCAATTACTTCGGGTGATATTCGTAAGATGGTGGGCAAAGAGACAAGTAAAGTACTGAAAAAAAACAATGATTTATTCAAACGTCTGCAAGAGGATGCCAAACAATTGCAACGTTTGGCAGCAAAAAACCCTGTTAAGGAGTGGCGTAATTATCTGATACCGCTTCTTACCCAAACTGGCCTAGAACAAATTAAGTTATCTGTGCGCGAAGAAAAAGTTGACGAAGACAAGGAAACCAACGATCCCAGCACTCATTTTATTGTAGAGGTTGTTTTAAGAAGCATGGGACGGACCCAATTCGAGGGTCATGCTAGCAAGAAATCGGTGCGCCTGCTGATGCGATCCCAAAACCTAATCCCAGAACAAGTGCAACAAATTATCCAAAGAATCTATATTAATACGCTAAGCGCATTGGGAGTAACAGGCACCCTCGCGTTTCAACAAACGACCGAGTTTAATACAGCACCGCTAGAGGAAGCTGAACCAGTCGCAAAAGGCATAACTGTATGACAGCAACAACCAATCCGGAAAACAACTCCGCAGATATGTATCAACAACGTTTACTGCGTCGCGAACAACTGGCAGCCGAATTGGCCCCTAAATCAAAGATGGATTATCTCGTAACACTGAAAAGCGAAACGGACTCT
>PBOR01000012.1 GCA_002724395.1 Rhodospirillaceae bacterium
TGAGCATGTTGGCGCACTTGCCATGAGTGAGGCCGGGGCGGGTTCAGATGTTGTTTCGATGCAGTTACGTGCTGAGAAGAAGGGCGATCGCTATATTCTCAACGGCACAAAGATGTGGATTACTAATGGCCCGGATGCAGATACGCTCGTGGTCTATGGGAAAACTGATCCCTCTGCCGGCAAACGGGGGATCACAGCGTTCATCATTGAAAAATCGATGGTAGGATTTTCCACGTCCCAAAAGCTCGATAAAATAGGTATGCGTGGTTCGAATACTTGTGAGTTAGTGTTTGAAAATTGTGAGGTGCCGGTAGAGAACGTATTGGGCGTAGAGGGCGGTGGTATTTCCGTTTTGATGAGTGGGCTCGATTACGAAAGAATGGTTCTGGCTGGTGGGCCACTTGGAATCATGCAGGCCTGTTTAGATATTGTCATACCCTACCTTCATGAGCGGCATCAATTTGGTCGTCCGATCGGATCTTTTCAAATAATGCAGGCCAAACTTGCGGATATGTATACAACGATGAACGCTTGTAAATCTTATGTATATACGGTGGCGCAAGCGTGTGACCGGGGTGAGGCTACCCGGAGGGATTCAGCTGGAATAATCCTATATGCTGCTGAAAAGGCGACGTGGATGGCGTTGGAAGCTATGCAATGTTTGGGCGGGACGGGCTACGTAAACGAAAGTGCTACAAGCCGTTTATTGAGGGATTCGAAACTCTATGAAATTGGCGCCGGGACATCTGAGATTCGCCGTATGTTAATCGGCCGGGAAATTTTTAAGCAAACACATTATTAAAAGCAAAACGTATAGCCAATAGGCCTATTTTTCAGTCTAATAGGCTAGCGTTTTTGATAGTATTGGAGTGCTAGAAATGCCTACAGTATTGGTGACTGGCGCAAGCAGAGGTATCGGTCGGGAATTTGTGCTGCAGTATCGCAAAGCTGGGTGGCGGGTCATCGCCACTTGTCGTGATCCTGGAGGTGCGGGGTTAAAAAATAGCGATGCATTCGAACTCGACGTATCTGACCCGGTAAGTATCAAGAATGTGGCTAATATATTAGCTGGAGATCCTATTGATTTATTGATCAATAATGCGGGTATTCACCTTGCTAAGCATGCCAACTTTGGCAACCTCGATTACGATGCCTGGGATGAGGTGATGTGGATCAATGTTTTAGCACCTCTGCGTGTCGCAGAGTGTTTTGCCCCTCATGTGGCACTTTCGGACCGAAAGCAGATGGTGTTTGTGTCTAGCATTATGGGTAGTATAGAGAACAATAGCGGTGGTATGCCAATTTACCGTTCGTCCAAGGCTGCGTTGAACCAAGCGGTAAGAAGTGTCGCACCAGAACTACGGTCTAAAGGTATTACCAGCTTGTTGATTCACCCGGGCTGGGTGAGAACCGATATGGGAGGTCCAAATGCTGCCATAGATGCACAAACTAGTGTAAGAGGTATGCGTGAGACTATTGAAGGATTGACGCTGGCGATGGCAGGCACCTATGTCAATTACGATGGTAATCCCATTCCATGGTAAGGTCTTTATTATGACGGAACATAAACCCATTGAGTTCTATTTTGAGTTTGCGAGCCCCTATGGCTATTTCGCTAGCACGAAAATTGACGGCATAGCTGCAAAATATGGCCGTAACGTAGATTGGAAACCAATAATGCTTGGTGCTGCGCTTCAGGCGACTGGCAGTCAGCCTAATATTTTGGTTCCGATTAAGGGTGATTATTTTAAAATTGATATCATTCGATGCGCGAAGATTATGGGACTGGCATTCACAATGCCTGATAAAATGCCTATGAACTCACTTGCGGCTGCAAGAGCCTTTTACTCGCTTGATGGCAGTAACCCGAGTATTGCTAAGCAATTTGCCGCGGCGATTTATAAGGCTCATTGGGGCCTTGGACGGGATATATCTGAAGTAGAAGATGTGGTGCATATTGCCGAATCGCTTGGAATCGAAGGTGATGCGGTGCGTGCTGCTTGTCAGAACCAAGAGATTAAGGATAAGCTAAAGAATATCACCATGGCATCTGTTGAAGCCGGTGTTTTTGGGTCACCTTTTATTATCGCGGATGGTGAACATTTTTGGGGCCATGACAGGCTGGAACATTTAGAGCGCTGGCTTGGCGCTGGTCATTGGTAAGTCTCCTTTGAACGAGAAAATGCGTCCGCTTCCTGGGGTTTCTTTCGTCGTTCCCGTCTATAACAAAGCGCCGCATTTACCGCGCGTTCTAGCACAGATCAAAGCGCAGAGCGGAAATTTCCATCGCCAATATATCTTCATAGATGATGGGTCAACCGACAATTCACTAGAAATACTGCGAAAAGAGACCGTCGGTTGGAACGATTGTGTTATAGAAATTCAAAAAAATCAGGGGTCTGCAGGCGCGACGAACGTTGGTATTGCACTGAGTACCCAGCCCTATATTAAATTCGTCGATGCAGATGACTTGCTGCATGAAGAATCTACATTACACCTTCTGGATACGCTCAAAGACAGTGAGGCGTGCCTTATCTATGGTGATGTTTATCGATTTGGCGAAGACGATGAAATCGACTTGCAAAGTTCACTGCGCGATACGAAAGTGGAGACAATTGAGGCGCCCCTTTTACTAGCTCTCAAAAACTCGATGTTTAACCCAACGCAATTTTTGGCCCGAACAGACGCAATCAGACAGGTGGGTGGATGTGACGAGCGCGTCGTACATAGCCAGGAGTATGGATTAACTTTAAGGCTAGCCCGTCTGTGGCCATTTCTAAAAACAAGTGCAACCGTAGCCTACATACCGCAAGATGCGCCCGGGCGCTTATCAACAAATGAAGGACGCCAACTACAGCGTATTACGTTGGCGGTTTCTAATTTTCTAATGGATCATGCCGACCTCCCATTTTTTGTTAAGCAGTTTGCGTGTCGTCGTCTCGCGGGCCGTGCCTGGCGTTATGCGTGGCGGCGTGGAGGTGAAAGTAAGTTTGGGCGATGGTTTTGGATTAATCTCGCCGCGCAGTTTCCTCTGCCTCGTGATCACGCGGCTTTTGCAGCGCGCTGTGTTGCGGCATATGAATTAGCAGAATGTCGCGGTGTCGATGAACACGCGCCAAACTATGAAAACTCATGTGCGGAATAGCAGGATTTATAGATCTTAAGGGGGCCTTTGAAGAGGCTGTTTTACGACGTGCGATCGAGCCGATGATGGCTGCGCTCGAACACCGTGGCCCGGACGATGGTGGCTTGTTTGTCGATCGCGAGGCGGGTTTTGGCTTGGGGTTTCGACGCCTATCCATAATCGATTTATCTATCAAAGGACATCAGCCGATGCGGTCCTTTGATGATCGCTATGTGATAGCCTTTAATGGGGAAATTTATAATTTCCACGAAATCCGGACAGCACTTGAGGTTGAGAAAAAGATCAAGTGGAACGGAACTTCCGATACAGAAGTCTTATTAGCGTCCATTTGCCGGCACGGTATTCAAGAAACATTGGAGAAGCTCGATGGCATGTTTGCAATCGCGCTTTGGGATAGTTGGGAAAAAACCCTGTATTTGGCGCGAGACCGAATGGGAGAAAAGCCCCTCTATTACGGTTTTCAAGGTAAGACACTTCTTTTTGGCTCAGAGTTGAAGGCACTTAGCGCTCATCCCGATTGGAACGGAAGGTTGAATGAGAAGGCCTTGGCATCTTACATGCGGTTCTCTTACGTGCCAGCACCAGAATCGATCTATCGGGGGATTTATAAATTGCAGCCCGGCCATATTGTTACGCTCCGTCAGGGAGCTTTAGTGCTAAGGCGTTTACCTAAGTCCAAAGCTTATTGGGATGCTAGGCGTGTTTTTGATGCGGTACAAGAAAACCCGTTTGACGGTTCGCAGGAAGAGGCTTCTAGCTTATTGGAGCAATTGCTGGCTGGGTCTGTCGAACGGCGTTTGATTGCAGATGTGCCTCTAGGAATTTTTTTGTCTGGAGGTATAGATTCCTCTGCTATTGCTGCTTTGGCGCAAAAAACTAGCGCCAAGAAACTACTTACCTTTACGATTGGCTTTTCCGACCCGAAATATAATGAGGCTAATTTCGCGCGTTCCGTGGCTGAGCATATTGGCACAGATCATACCGACCTTATAATTGATACAAATTCTGTGATGAAATGTATAGAACGGGTGCCGCTTTGCTATGATGAGCCGTTTGCTGATGTAAGTCAGCTTCCGACAATTTTACTTTCCGAGCTAACCCGTGAACATGTAACTGTAGTCCTATCAGGTGATGGTGGTGATGAATTGTTCGGAGGGTATCCGCGATACCAATCAGCCGTTAGGCAGTGGCAGAAAAAAGAAGGTATGGGAAAGCTGCTGGTAGAGCCGCTAAATTCCATGATGCCATATGATATACTTAATGACATCAAGGGGCTTGGCGGGCGGTCGGCACGGCTTGGAGATAAGCTTTTCCGAAGGTTAAACGATGCGACCGCGAACGCTGTTGAAGACGTGCAAATGCGGTATTTATCGCGTTGGCGCACCGCTCAGCCTCCGATCAACCTTGCTGCGGTGGGGTTTTATGGCAATTCAGCAGAATGGGCCAAAAAAGGAGACGATTTTAATCGGCTCACTTTTGCCGATACAGTGACTTATTTGCCTGACGATTTATTGGTCAAGCTGGATCGAGCGAGTATGGCGGTAGCCTTGGAGGCACGAACACCTTTTCTCAACCACGACTTGGTGAAATTTGCCTGGTCACTACCGTCGAGCTTCAAAATTCAGGGTGACATTGGTAAATGTGTGTTGCGAGATGTTCTTTACAAATATATTCCGCGGGGTTTGTTTAATCGACCAAAGCATGGCTTTGAACCGCCGCTGGCGGACTGGTTGCGTGGACCGTTACGGGATTGGGCGGAAGACCTATTAGAGCCAGATAAGATTTCTTCAGATGGGTGGCTCGATCCCGAACCAGTCCAGGCCATCTGGGATGAACATCTAAAGGGGCATCGCAATTGGCAATTTGAACTTTGGAATGTCCTAATGTTTCAAGCCTGGCGGTCTGAATGGAATATTTGATCTCTTGCCCATGCGCAAGCTAACGGGCATTGTCTAGAGCCAAATAACCCGGATTTTCGATGCCCAAGATTAGAAGTAAAATCAACCAAGAAAGTGATTCATTCACGACTAATGCTTGCGCTATGCGAGCGTTGGTTGATGAATTGCAACGTACGCTGTCAAAAATTTATAAAGGCGGTGATGCGAAGTCCCGAAAACGCCACACGGAGCGAGGGAAGCTCCTGGTACGTGATCGGATCGCAGCATTGATTGACGTTAATACTTACTTTTTCGAATTTTCTGCTCTAGCAGCCCATGAGATGTATGATGAGTTTGTGCCTGCTAGTGGAATTGTCACTGGTGTTGGAAAGGTTTGTGGAACTGATTGCCTGATTGTTGCTAATGATGCGACCGTAAAGGGCGGCACCTACTATCCTATAACGGTAAAAAAACATCTCCGGGCGCAAGCTATAGCGGCGGCAAACAAACTTCCCTGTATTTATTTGGTTGATTCCGGAGGTGCTAATTTACCTTATCAGGCAGATATATTTGCTGACAAAGAGCATTTTGGTCGAATATTTTTTAATCAAGCGAATATGTCATCGGAAAATATACCGCAAATTGCGGCTGTTATGGGCTCGTGTACGGCTGGTGGTGCCTATGTTCCCGCGATGGCCGATGAGGCGGTCATCGTCAAAGAGCAAGGCACGGTTTTTTTAGCCGGTCCGCCGTTAGTAAAGGCGGCTACCGGAGAGGAGGTGACGGCTGAAGAGTTGGGTGGTGGAGATATACATACACGGATATCCGGAGTCGCTGACCATTTGGCGGAGAATGATAAGGAGGCTTTGACCCAATGCCGCGAAATAGTGCGGCGCCTCAATCGACCTCAGCGTGGCACTGTTGTTCGTCGTAAAACGATTCAGCCAGCTTATGACGTGACGGAAATTTACGGGATCGTGCCTAATGCGCTTCGGCGTCAACATGATGTGATCGAAATAATTGCAAGAATTGTTGATGGTAGTGAATTTGTGCCGTTTAAGGAAAGATACGGGAAAACATTGGTTTGCGGGTTTGCTCATATGGAAGGTATCCCGGTTGGTATTGTCGCTAATAATGGAATTTTGTTTTCTGAATCGTCGGTTAAAGGTGCCCATTTTATAGAATTGTGCTGCCAACGGTCTATTCCATTGATTTTTCTTCAAAACATCATGGGCTTTATGGTCGGTGAAAAGGCGGAGAGCGGTGGTATTGCGAAAGACGGTGCTAAATTGGTCACAGCGGTCGCTTGTGCAAAAGTGCCGAAACTTACCGTCATCATTGGTGGTTCTTATGGTGCGGGTAATTACGGCATGTGTGGTCGGGCTTACGACCCACGATTCTTATGGAGCTGGCCTAACGCGAGGATCTCAGTGATGGGTGGAGATCAAGCAGCGGATGTATTGGCATCAGTGCGACGCGATACTTCCGTTGGAGAAGAAGAGTTTAAGTCTTCCATCCGAGAGTCGTATGAGACAGAGGGGCATCCGTACTATGGTAGCGCGCGCGTTTGGGATGACGGAGTAATAGATCCGGCTGATACGCGTGCGGTTTTGGCGCGTGGGTTAGAGATTGCTTTGAATGCTCCTATCCCAGAAACGCGATTTGGTATATTCAGGATGTGACAGTGACTGAACCGTTCATATTACTGGATCAAGATACGCGGGGTGTTGCTACCATCACGCTTAACCGGCCTGAATTTCATAATGCTTTCAATGATCTGGTTATCAGAGAGCTTACGCAGACATTAGAAACGGTTGCGGCTAACCCTAATGTTCGTGTTTTACTGTTGCGGAGTGAAGGCAAAAGCTTTTCGGCGGGGGCTGACCTTAATTGGATGAAGGCTGCGATTAATAATTCGAGGAAAGAAAATGAACAGGATGCTGCGAGGTTAGCGGGATTATTTCATCGGCTCGATACGATGCCCATGCCGACTATTGCGCGGGTGCAGGGTTCTGCTTTTGCTGGCGGATTGGGGCTAGTTGTTTGTTGTGATGTTTCAATCGGCGTGAAGCACGCTAAATTTTCGGTGACTGAAGTTAAGTTGGGTCTCATACCCGCCGTTATCAGTCCTTATCTTTCAGCGGCAATCGGTCCAAGTGAAGCACGGCGGTTTTTTCACACGGCAGAACTGTTTGATGCTGAAGATGCATGGCGTATTGGGATTCTGCACGAAGCTGTCGACGACGAAGAATTGGACGCCACTGTGGAAGGTGTAATTCAATCAATTTTAGGAAATGCGCCGGAAGCAAATAGTGCATGCAAATCTCTTATTCGGAAGCTTTCCTCTCGCGTCGATGATGAAATCCGAATAGATACGGGACGGCGTATCGCAGCCATTCGCGCAACCGATGAGGCGCAGGAGGGTATTAGTGCATTCTTTGAAAAGCGTAGCCCTAACTGGATTGTCGAGGATGAGGCATGAAAAGCGATGTGGTGCTTTGCCAGGTCGATCGCAGTGGTATCGGTACGATTACAATTAATCGGCCGGATGTTCGTAATGCCTATAATGCAGAGCTACTAGAGGCGTTAACGGATGCTGTGAACGCCTGTGGGCGTGACGAGACAGTTCGTGTGATTCGATTGCGTGGCAACGGCAGTCACTTTCAGGCGGGCGCGGATATAAAGTGGTTGCGGGCGAACGCATCTTTAAGTCCGGAAGAAAATATAACTGTATCTGCTCTTACCACAAATACGATGAAGCAACTTAATGAATGTGGGAAGCCTATTATCGCGTTGGTGCAAGGCGGTTGTTACGGTGGTGGTATGGGAATTGTTGCATCGGCGGATATTGTCATCGCTGAACAATCAGCACAATTTGCCATAACGGAGGCGCGTTGGGGCTTGGTTGGTGGGCCTATTTTTCCTCAGCTAATCGCAGCCATCGGGCAGCAACACACAAGGCGATATGCGTTGAGCGTCGAGCGGTTTAGTGCAGATCGTGCTCGAGAAATCGGCTTAGTTCATCAGGTTTGTAAAGACGGTGATTTGGATAAAGCCGCACTTCCCTTGTTTTCGCTTTTGTTGAGAGCAGGGCCCAACGCGTTACAAGCGACGAAGGCGCTTATTTTGGATGTTACAGGTATTCGTTTGTCTAACAAGGTGGCTGATTGGATTGTTAAGCAAAATTCTCAGCAGCGCCGAAGTATGGAGGCAGTAGAAGGGTTAGGAAGCTTTCTCGATAATAGAATGCCCCAGTGGTACTCGGAGGACCGTTATGACTGCTAACGGTGTTTCGGTTGTAATAGATAAAGACAGCATTGCTGTGCTCACATTAGGGCGAACAAAGGCGATGAACTCATTCGACCGGGCACAGGTCGAGGCTTTTAATGATGTGCTCGATGGATTGAAGTTGGAAACGGGACTTCGAGCACTTATCGTGCGTGGGGCGGGAAGGGTGTTTTGTGCCGGTGCCGATATCCGTTACCTGCGTGATATGGGTGCTGGTCCTTGGGAGCAAAATTTGGAAGATTCCGAATATTATGCAGGAATGTCGAAACGAATGCGATTATTACCGGTCCCGGTAATATCGTGTGTCCAGGGCGGTGCCTATGGGGGTGGTATTGGTATCATTGCCGCTAGCGACATTGTGATATCGGAGGAAAGTGCCAAATTTGCAGTCACTGAAGGGCGGTTCGGATTCACTGCATCGATTATGATGCCTTACCTGTTGCCGCGCGTTGGTGCCCGTCAGGCGCGTCGTTGGTGTTTAACATCGGAAGTAATGTCCGCATTGGAGGCATTACGTATCGGACTGGTGGATCAAGTTGTTCAGGAGGGCACGCTTGATGATGCATTAGCCGTGATCACCAATGAAGTCTTACGTAATGGTCCAGTAGGTATCCAAGAAACGAAGGCTGCGATGAACTATCTCTGCTTTCCACCCTTTAGCGATAAGAGTATTGGCGTGTCGGTGGAAGCATTTGCAAAAGGGCGGGCGTGTACCTCTGCGCAGGAAGGAGCTCTCTCTTTTCTCGAAAAACGCAAGCCAACCTGGGCCGAATAACTAAAATAGTACTGAGGATTAATGTAAGGCTTTTGATATGGTATTGCCGAAGAAAGTAAAGATGGTTGAAGTGGGCCCGCGGGACGGCCTACAAAATGAAGCTGAGATTGTTCCGGCTTCGGTAAAAGTAGAGTTGATTGATCGACTGGTTACCGCTGGCTTTAAGTCAATTGAGGCTGGTAGTTTTGTGTCGCCGAAATGGATACCGCAAATGGCGGGTACGGCGGATGTGATGGCGTCAATTGTCCGAAAAGAAGGGGTGACCTATTCGGTCCTGACGCCAAATATGAAGGGCTTCGAAGGGGCAGTCGCAGCGAAAGCGAGTGAAGTCGCCATTTTTGGTGCGGCGACGGAAGCCTTTTCTCAGAAAAATATCAATTGTTCGATAGACGAAAGCCTTGAACGATTTCGGCCCGTCGCCGAAGCAGCTCATGAGATAGGGCTTCCGGTGCGTGGTTACATTTCCTGTGGATTGGGATGCCCGTATGAGGGTGAGGTTGCGCCTAGCTCTGTGGCCGCTGTGGCGGCTAAGCTCGATGCTATGGGCTGCTATGAAATATCTTTAAGCGATACAATTGGTAAAGGGACGCCTTTGAAGGCTCAGGCCATGGTTCAGGCAACGCTTGATAACGTACCAATTGAAAAAATAGCCATTCATTTTCATGATACTTATGGCCAAGCGCTTGCGAACATATTGGCATGTCTTGAGATGGGTGTTGCCGTAGTGGATAGTGCGGTCGCAGGGCTTGGGGGATGTCCCTACGCTGAAGGATCGAGCGGAAATGTCGCCAGTGAAGACGTTTTATTCATGCTTAATGGTATGGGAATTGAAACCGGCATCGATTTTGAGCAATTGCTTGAGGCTGGGCAGTTTATTTGCAACTACCTTGGGCGAGCGTCGAGCTCCAAGGTTTCGGCTGCTTTAGGTTGCACGGGTAGCGGAGCTTAATGGCCAAACTCCATATTATTAAGCTCTGCGTCGGTATTCAGAGTGTAGATCATTTGCGCACCGTTCAGATGGCAAAACTTGAAGAGGCCCGTCACGGTGAGGGACGACTTTGGCATAGGACGCGCCACGCGCCGCGCAGAAAGAATGAATTGCTTGCTGGGGGTTCCCTTTATTGGGTGATTGGCGGGATCATAAAAGCTCGCCAGAAACTTACAGGCTTTGACCACTATGTAGATGCTGAGGGTATTCGCCAGTGTTTGTTGCTGCTTGACCCCGCTATAGTTGGGACGGCAGCATGGCCACACCGAGCGTTCCAGGGCTGGCGTTATTTGATGCCAAAAGATGCTCCCCCGGATTTAGCAGAAGGTGATGAGTCAATTGATATGCCGGATGATATGGCCAGAGAGTTACGCGAACTGGGGTTGCTATAACCTTTTTCCAGAATGTGCGCTGGGCCCTTCAGTTCCTTATTGCCAAAGTGCCCTTGTTTCTTTGAAAGCTATGAGCCTGGAACTAGCGAGAAGAATCGGTAGAAATGGGTCAAAGTTTTGTCGGGTTTGGGGCATCGCCGTAAACCTCTTCAGGGTCGAAGGTCTTTTCGGTTTCCTCATAAATTAGCTCGATTGGGTTTTCAGGCACAGCCCCAGTTGGTATGGACCGATAAAAGCAAGACCGATAGCCTACATGGCAAGAAGCACCGTTGCCGCTGACCGTGACACGCAGCCATATTGCATCCTGATCGTCATCAATTCGCATTTCTATAATTTTTTGGGTTAATCCACTTGTTGCGCCCTTGTGCCACAGCACTTTTCTGCTACGGCTCCAATAGAAAGCTTCACCGGTTTCGATTGTCTTAGTTAAAGCTTCATGGTTCATATAACCGTGCATCAATAATTCGCCGGAGGTAGCATCAGTGGTGACAACCGGAATAATTCCGTTTTCATCGAATTTTGGAGCGAGTACCTTACCTTCTTCTACCTGCTCGATAGACTGGCGGGTCGCGAAATGTTTATTTCCCGTATCATTCGGCATCAGATTGCCTTTCAAGTAGATAAGTTCACCATTGGCGTTCAAGACTGCTGTGATATATATCCACTGCGCCATTGCGGCAAGTCTAACAAGTAAAAATAAAAGATTAGTATGAGCCTTTATATTCACAATACATTATCTGGAAAACGTGAGATTTTCGAGCCTGCGGACCCCGACAGGGTGACTATTTATGTGTGCGGGCCAACGGTTTATAACCACCCCCATATCGGGAATGCACGTCCGGCTGTCGCATTTGATGTGCTTGTTCGTTTGTTACGCCATATTTACTCGCACGTCGTTTACGCACGAAATATTACCGACGTGGATGACAAAATTAATGCCGCTGCATTCGAAGAGGGTGTGCCTATTGCTGCGATTACAGACCGTTATACCAAAATTTACCATCAGGATATGGGCGCACTCGGTGTATTGCCGCCTGATATAGAGCCTAAGGCAACCGATCATATCGAAGAAATGCAACAGATGATTGAAAGACTTGTAGAAAAAGGTCATGCCTATGCAGCAGAAGGCCACGTGCTTTTTGATGTTACGTCTTATGCGGATTATGGTTGTCTTTCGAAACGTGATCAGGATGAAATTATTGCTGGAGCGCGTGTCGAAGTTGCGCCTTATAAGCAAAATGCGTCGGACTTTGTGTTGTGGAAGCCTTCAACCGGTGATCAACCGGGATGGAGCAGCCCTTGGGGTTATGGGCGACCAGGTTGGCATATGGAATGCTCCGCCATGATTGAACGTCATCTTGGTCAAACGATTGATATTCACGCAGGTGGGCAGGATTTAGTATTTCCGCATCATGAAAATGAAATTGCACAAAGCGTCTGTGCCCATGATGGTGCGTGTTTCGTGCGTTATTGGATGCATAATGGCTTTGTTAATATCGAAGAAGAAAAAATGTCGAAGTCACTTGGTAATGTAACGTTGGTGTGTGATTTGCTTGACCAAGCTCCAGGCGAAGCAATTAGGTATGCACTACTGGCAGCTCATTACCGTCAACCATTGAACTGGTCGGTAGAGGGCTTAGCGTTGGCAAAGCGGAATTTGGACCGGTTGTACGAAGCATTGCGGTTATTGGGAGATGTGGTTCTAAATGAAGAACCAACACCTGCCGCTTCGGTGGTTGAGGCTCTGTCAGAAGATATCAATACACCGCGAGCAATGGCAGAGATGGCGGCATTGGCTCGCGCCGCAAACCCGGCTTCAGACGGTCCTTCGCGTAAAAAGGCGAAAGCAGATTTGATTGGCTCCGGCATGTTATTGGGCATCTTACAGCAGGATCCTGATGTTTGGTTCGCGCAAGGTCGAGAAGTCGATCATACGGAAATCGATCTAATGGTTGAAGCGCGGAATACAGCTCGTGCTGCGAAAGATTTTGCTGAAGCAGATCGTATCCGTGATGAACTTTCTGAACTTGGTATTGTAATTGAGGACAAGCCCGAAGGCACTAGCTGGCGGGTTACGGGATAGTCTTAGATCCCAGGTGCACCGATAGTCATACCGCCACAAACATGGATTGTCTGTCCGGTCACATAGCCTGCATCGTCATCTGCAAGAAAACTGACCGCATGCGCGATATCCTCTGGTACCCCGAGACGGCGAACTGGCATTCCGTCAACTAATTCCTGGTATTGCTTTGAGCCTGGCGGGTGATTGCGTAGAAACAGGGCTGTTTGAATAGGGCCCGGTGAGACCGCATTAACCGTGATGCCGAATGGTCCTAATTCCAACGCCCAGATGCGGCTGAAACTCACCAGGCCCGCTTTTGCTGCGCCGTAGGCAGTCCGCTCCTCTTTGCCCATCATAGCGCGTGAGGCCATATGGATGATGCGTCCAAAACTACGTTGTTTCATGCCGGGAATCACAGCTTGGCTACAAATCAATGCGCCTCGAAGGTTCACATTTATCTGTTTATCAAAGTCGGGGAGCGTAGTGTCCTCCGCTGTTGCAGGTAACGAATAACCGGCATTATTGATAAGAATGTCTACAGGGTGTTTATCCGCTATCATAGCAAGGGTGTCGACTGCAGAAGTTTCATCTTCGAGGTTGACCTTGTAATAGGTCCCAGGGAACTCTTCGTCCGGATCACTGCGAGCAACACCAACCACTGTTTTGCCATTTTTAGCTAAATGTTTGGCGATGGCTAGGCCAATGCCCTTGCTAGCACCGGTAACTAGTGCGGTACGGCTCATAGTTCCCTCCTTAATCTTTTTGGTTGTGACACTAGTCAATTGCGTCACGGTGTACTAGGTAAACCGGAGTTTTAAAATTATCACAAGAGGGAACCGGGGTGGAAATAGAGAAAAATTTGTTCAAACGCGCGATCAAGGATAATAAAAAGCAAATCGGTCTCTGGACGGGACTCGCTAACCACATGTCGATGGAAATTCTAAAGGATTCTGGCTTCGACTGGATCCTTATTGATATGGAACATTATCCGAACGAAGTACCGCTCTTAGCCGGTCAGCTGCAGGCTTTAACGGGTGGTACAGCCACTCCAATTGTACGTCCGCCTTGGAATGATCCGGTATGGGTGAAGCGCGTTTTGGACCAAGGCGTGTTCAGTTTGTTGTTTCCAATGATACAATCTGCAGAAGAAGCGGAGCGAGCTGTATCGTCTACGCGTTATCCTCCTGAGGGTATTCGCGGTGTTTCCTATAACCACCGTGGTAACCGTTTTGGNNGAGTGACGAACTATCTCGACANGGTNACGGAAGAGGTATGCGTTTTGGTGCAGATTGAAACGCGAAAAGCGCTCAACAACGTTGAAGCGATAGCATCAGTCGATGGCGTTGATGGTGTATTTTTTGGGCCAGCTGATCTTTCGTGCGACATGGGCTATCCAGGACAGCTTGGTCATCAAGATGTTTCTGCGGCAATCCTTGATGGACACGAGAAGGTCCGTAAGCTTGGAAAGCCGACAGGTATTCTGACAGGGATCGAAAAGGACGCGAAGATGTTCATCGAGGCGGGGATGAGTTTTGTAGCGGTGGGCTCGGATTTAGCACTGCTAGCGCGCGGCTCCGAAGCATTGCGTTCAAAGTTCGACTGAGGGTTGCGATATGACAGGTAAGGTTCTTATTCTTGGGAAAATTCATGATGGCGGTTTGCAGATGTTGCGTGATTATGGCGGCCTCGAAATTAGAGAAATGAAGGAACACGTCCCCGAAATCTTTGATGAACTGCCGGATACAGATGCAATTATAGTTAGGATGACTAAAATTACTCGCGAGGTAGCAGCATCGGCACCGAATTTGAGAATTGTAGCTCGCCATGGAGTAGGCTATGAGGCAGTGGATGTGGATGCGCTGACTGACCATGGTGTGCCGCTGACCATTACCGGTGATGTGAACTCTGTTGCAGTTGCTGAACATACGTTGGCGCTTATGCTCGTGCTTGCAAAACAAGTCGTGACCTATGACCGCGCTATCCGGAACAATAATTTCGCCATTCGTGATGGATTCGACAGTACGGAACTCTCAGGGAAGGTAGTTCTATTGGTAGGTTTTGGTCGTATAGGTCGCGCCTCTGCACAACGTGCCGCAGCGTTTGGTATGCGAGTTGTAGTTGCGGATCCGTTTGTTACGAAGGAGCAAGTCGAAGCTGAAGGTTACTCACATACGACGGACTTTAGAGGGGTGCTGCCCGATGCAGATTACGTTTGCATACATGTGCCCAAGACGCCGGACACAACCAATTTGATTTCTAAGGATGAGTTAAAGGCAATGAAGCCAAGTGCCCATCTTTTAAACGTTTCACGGGGGGGCATTGTCGATGAGGAAGCGCTTTATATGGCACTTAAGGAAGGATGGATAAGAGGTGCTGGGCTAGATGTTTTTGATCCGGAACCGCCAAAACCAGACAATCCGCTTCTAAAGCTGGACAATATTGTTGTTAGTCCCCATTGCGGCGCGTTTACCGAAGAGTGTGCTCAACGGATGGCCGAAGCATGCGCTCNATCGGTTTTGGACGCAATGGAGGGTAAATACGATCGTGCCTTGGTGATTAATAAAGAAGCACTGCCGGCATAAGCGACAGGGCTTAAGTTATTAGTGCCGTATCTGTGTTTTCATGGGTGAATTCTACGCGTCGATTTTACGCCAGGACCCATATTCGTCTTGGATAACCCGCACATCTTTCCCAGGCCGGCGGTCAACATAGACATAGCCTTCTTTAAGCACCATCTTGATGTTTTCGCGCGGACCTAGCGTCTTGATGTTTTTGCTTGGATCGCCTTGACAGATGACGATGTCCGCGAGTTTGCCTTTTTCTAGTGTGCCTATTTCGTGATCAAGATGGAGCGCTTTTGCCGCATTCTTAGTTGCAGTCATGATTGCATCCATTGGTTTCATCCCAAGTTCGCAATAGATTTCTAATTCATACGCATTGGAACCCATAGTTGGTTCAAAGCCCATATCGGTGCCCATCGCGATGAACGCGCCTTCCTTGTAGTACCTCTGAAAGGATTCGAAACAACTGGGTTGGATTTGCTTCATCTTATCGAGCGTGAATTGCGGTGTGCCGATATCGCGTCGTATATCAATTGCGTGGTCGGTACGATGAGCCAGTGTGGGCGTAATAGGAATTTGCGTCTCGACGATTTTGTCGACGGCTTCATCGCCATTGAAAACCATATGTTCTAGCGTATCGGCACCAGCTTCCATAGCGATTAATTGTGCTTCCGGTGTGAAACAATGAATGGCGCAATGCTTATGCTGCATATGCGCTTCTTCACAGGTAACACGTAATTCTTCTGGCGTATGATTGCGGATGTCCGGTTCTTCCTTATCGGTGCCGCCGCCTCCTGAGGCACAAGTCTTGAGCCAGTCGACGCCAGCAAGAAGATTACGACGAGCGAGTTTGCGCATTTCATCGGGGCCGTCGGCAGTTGCAAGCGGGTCGCGTCGAGCCGATCGTGGATTAATGAGATCTAAATGTGAACCAGTACCCACAGTAAACGCCGCGCTAATGATGCGCGGGCCAGCAAAGATACCGGCATCGATAGAATCGCGTACTGCGCAAGATTGATCCGTCATCAAACCGTAGCCGGACATGAAACCGAGATCGCGTAGAGTAGTGAATCCGCGATCCAAGCACATCTGGCCGTGGAATAGCATGTACATTTGCTGCAATTGCTTGGTCACTTCCCACTGCGCTACGCGGTAATTTTTAAAGGTGATGTTGTTGAACATACATAGGTGGATGTGAAGATCCATCATGCCTGGCATTGCAGTATACTTGGAACAATTAATAATTTCGGCGTTCTTCGGGATTTTTATGTCTTTTCCAGGTCCCACCGCAGAAATACGCTTATCTTTTATTAGAATCACGGCATTCTTAACGGTTTTGCCGCCGTTTCCATCGATTAAAGTTCCACATTTAATCGCTTTAATTTTCGCTGCCATACTGGATTTCTCCGCTTTATCACATTGTGCAGGCGTTGCACCAAGCACTATGCTGTTTCATCTAATGAAACTTTACTGTGATGATGTTTACTAAGGACTAAGCGTATCCGTCAATGGGTTTCGGTTTTTCTTGAGACATTATTCAAATATGATTGTTTGATTTTTCTCTGCCGATACGACCGTAGCTTCAAGAAGTTCTATGCCGTGCACTACATCTGCCAGCGGGACCGGATAGGGCGTATCGTTCAGCACATAATCCGCAAAACCATCTAATTCCGCGCGCTCAATATCGAAGTCTGTGAATTCGGTGATTTCTGGTTGCTGACGTAATTTGCAGGTAGCGAGGGTATTCTCGCCGCGCATCTCTGCCCAGCCTTCGGAGCCTGCCACATGAAAGCGCCAGTAATTTGCAGTAACTGCGATACACGATAGTGTGCCGGTCGCTCCATTTCTAAAGCGCATATTCAGGCTGGTGCAGTCGTCGCGGTTGGTTTCGAGAATACGGGTTTCGCTGAAGGCGTTGAGTGTTTTTACATGTCCTGCGGCCATCAACATTAGGTCCAAAACGTGCATACCCTTACCGCACATTACGCCGGCGGGGTTTTCTTCGCGCGTTGATCGCCAGCCTTCACGCTGATCGTAACCAGCATGACCCGAATGCGCGCCCTCCACATGCAGAACGGTACCCAGTTCACCAGTTTCAATCATATTGCGAATTTTTGCCAAAGCTGGATTGAAGCGTCGGTTAAAAGCGATAGAAAGTTTAACACCTGCTTTATTACAGGCATCAATCGCCGACAAGGCGCTCTCTTTNNTAAGTGTAAAAGGTTTTTCGCAGAACACATGTTTGCCAGCGGCTGCAGCTTGTTCGACGTGTTTGCCGTGGACGGAGTGCCCCGTAGCAATAATAACCGCTTCTATGTCGTCGCGCTTTAAAACTTCGGCATAATCATTTGAAATTGGAATGCCGGTATTATCAACGAAATCCGAATATTTAGATGGATCACGAGTAACCATGCGTGAAATTTTGATCTTATCACTTTTCTCATGAACCGATCGCACAAGGGTTTGCCCCCAGTTTCCAAGGCCAAATATGGCTGCGTTTAGCATACTTCCCCTCCCTGCATAAATTGCAACTCGTGAAATACCCTGGACTCTTTAGCCCGCTTGTAGGTATGACTNATGGAACCACCGCATACAATTGCATATAACGAGGCGATGGTGTACTAGGTAAAACGACCTAGTTCAATCGGAACAAAAGCCATTAAGAGCTAGCCGAAATATGGAGGGGGATAAAAAATGGCGAGTGAGACAAAAACCGAAGGTGCTCAAAAAGCCGGTCAAGGAGTTGTAACTTGGCCTTTAGCGGACGTTGAAAAAGTTGCAGCAGGCACCGGTTACTCTACATCTCATGGCGGTGTGGTTGAAGGCGAGCGTATGCTTGTGGGATATATCCACAAGGCACGTGGTACCGGCTCCCGTATGCATTCTCATCCAAACGAACAGTTTAATTTTGTGATTCAAGGAACTCTTATGGGGGAGATTGACGGAATTCCGTTTAAGGCCCCAAAGGGGACGCTAATTCACGTGCCGGCAGATGCGCCGCATCAAATGATCGCAGACCCGGACGATATAGATGTTATTTTCTTAGCACTAAAAGACTTGTCTCATGGCATTATCGGAATGGCTGTTGATGGCACTATGACCGGTCCGCATTACGAGGAAGGGTTTTCGGGGGGCACTATTGACGATCGCACTTAAATAAATGCTCGACATGAACGTCTAAAATTTCAAAAAAAACAGGTGATTTCAAAAGGGAGGAATCCATGAGAACGACGCGAATTCATAAAGTTTTGCCTGCCGCTATTGCAGCGGTAGCATTTTCTGTTTTATCGGCGCCTGCAATGGCGGCAAAATTTCCATCAAAACCGGTTGAACTAATTTGTACAACCTCGCCGGGTTCGGGCGCGGCGGTATGGTGCCATATGGTGGCAAAGCATTTGCAGCAAAAAGGATTTCTTGGTGTTCCCGTTAAGGTGCTTTTTAAGAGTGGCGGTTCAAACCATGAGCCCGTCGTTTACACTCAAGGTAAGCCAGCTGACGGATATACCCTAATGCATTTCGCAGCCAGCTTTACCGGCTATTTTAACCTGCCTCATTTTAAATATGGCTTTAAGGATTTCGATATTGTCTCTCGTATGGAGCAGCATCTCTATGCGATTGCGGTTCGTTCCGACAGCCCGTTTAAGACCTATAAGGATGTGGTTGCCTATGCGAAGAAAAACCCTGGCCGTCTAGCTATGGGCAGTAACAAGATTGGATCAATCCATCATCGCCATCAAGAGCTCCTGCATCAGACGCAAGGCATCAAAATTCGTTTTGTTCCTTACAAAGGCACCGGTGACGTCGTTAAGGACGTTATGGGTGGTCATTTAAAAATTGGTATTGCTCAGCCAGGGAAATGGAACCGCCATCTTAAAGCGGGTAAAGCGCGTGCTTTGTTGCTTTTGAATGAGAAGCGTTTGCCCGGTAAAAACTGGAAGGATATTCCTGTGCCGTCTGACCTGGGTATCAACTATAATATTCCCCATCAATTCCAGGGTTTTATGGTCAAAAAAGGTACGCCTAAGGATCGCATTGCGATTTTGCAAAAAGCATTAGCAAAAATTGACGATACGGAAGCGTATAAGAAATATGTCAAGAAGCAGCCGCACGTGATCCCGGCCTTTGCCGGCGATACGGCTAAGCTTAACAAAGAGTTCTCAGCTGGTGTAGCAGCAACTCGAAAGTTGATGGTCCAACTTGGCATTTTGAAAAAGTAATTTGGGATAGATCTGTGATCAGCCCTCGTGGAATTTACNCGAGGGCTGATCAATNCAGATTTGCTCGAGCCGACAATGGAAATTTCTGTTAGCCAAAGNCGAGCGACGCTNGTCGTAACGCTTCTNACTGCTGCANTATTCGCTATGATGTTNTGGCGTACTNCGGATTTTGCAGAGCCNATGCTTCCTGGCTATCCGGGNGACGCNTTCTTCCCGCAANTGATTATTGGCTTTGGTCTAATTTGGTGCGGGATTTTGNTTTATCGTTTGATGAGTAGACGAGACATTATCTCAAACGATGACGCGTCTATTGTTAATATACCAATCGGNAATTTTGCATTAGTTTGTCTTTATGTNGTCGNCTATGTGATGTTTTTGGCGCCTCTTGGTTTTGAGATCACGACGTTCGTGTTCATGAGCCTTTTGTTTTTGACGCGATTCCGTGGCGAGCTGAAAGTGCGTCTTTTTCGCATTGTGATTGTTGCGCTTATCACGACAATCATCAGTTGGGCCTGTTTCGCGATAATTCTTAATGTGAATTTCCCGGTTAAAATCTTACCGGACTTCATACAGATTTAGGGTGCATCGATGGATTTTGGTGGAAATATAGTTCCGGCCCTTGGTCTTGTGTTCAGTGCTACAACCCTTGCTTGGATTTTACTGGGTGTTGTTTTGGGTATCATTCTTGGGGCGCTGCCTGGATTTGGTAGTTCGCAGGCTCTAGCACTTTTATTTCCAATCACGTTTATTATGAATGCACCGGACGCAATTTTGTTTTGCTGTGCGGTTTACTCTGCCGCCGAATATGGCGGATCCATCCCTGCTATTTTAATCCGGACCCCGGGAACGCCGGCAAGCGCAATTACAGCTCTGGACGGATATGAAATGGCAAAAGCAGGCATGCCTTATCGAGCACTAAAGATATCGCTTTATTCAGGTATCTTTGGCGGGATCACCAGCACCCTTATTTTTCTCGTTGCTGGCACAAGTTTAGCATTGCTGGCTCTTGAGTTTGGGCCCGGCGAAATGTTCGCACTTGGTATTTTTGGCCTGTCTATCATAGGGGGATTTTTTGGAAAAGACCCGGCTCGTGGTTTTTTGGCTACGGCAATTGGGTTATTGATAGCGACGATTGGCAGTTCTCGTTTTGGGGGCTTAAGGTTTACATTTGATTACGGCCCACTAATGGATGGTATCCCACTTGTTGTTGTTGTTATCGGTGTTTTGGCAGCGCCAGAAGCTTTCCGCCTATTGATCGAATACGGGCAAGGCGACGCCGCGCAGGCTGAGGCGGACAATATTCGCAATATAGATAAGGAAAAAAATCGAGTTACGCTTGCTGAGTTGATTGGTTGGCTCCCATGTTTATTGCGCAACGCGCTTATCGGCACTGGGGTTGGCGCCATTCCTGGTGCTGGTGCTTCGGTTGGTGCCCTGATTGCCTACAATGAAGAGCGCCGCTGGAACCGAAACCGGAAACCAGAGGAATTTGGGACAGGTATTGAAGAGGGTATCGCGTCCCCAGAATGTGCAAATAACGCTGTGGTTGCTGGTACACTAGTACCTTCGTTAGCGCTTGGAATACCTGGGTCTGGTACCGCAGCAATTCTGATAGGTGTGCTAGTTGTAAAGGGTATAGTACCTGGTCCGGGGTTATTCGAAGAACAAACTGCAATGATTATCGCTATCTTTATTGGGTTGATCGTCGCCAATCTTGGACAGTTGGGAGTTGGGCTAGCCGGCGTGAAACTTTGGGGTCAGGTTGCGCGCGTACCTCGACGCATTCTTGGCCCGTTCGTGATGCTGATGATTATCATTGGTACCTACGCCTATAAGAATTACGCGCCGCATGTGGTTATGGTATTGATCTTGGGCGGTGCGGCTTATTTTCTCGAAAAGATCGAGATACCGCCAGTCCCGATCATGTTGGCCTACGTTATGGGGCCGATTATCGAAAGCAATATGAATTTGGCGTTTACGATTCATCAAGGTGACTTGATGGTCGTTCTATCCCGTCCGATCACCATGATCATTCTTGTTCTTGCTTTGGTGACAGCAGTTTACGGGTTCATACGTGCGCAACAGATATCACGCGCATCAAATGAGAGTTGAATTTAATGGTATTTCTGAGACAATAGAACTAATCCGGGAGGCAACCATGAGAGGAAATGTAACCATGAAAGCGACGAAATTGTTGGGAGCGGCAGCGATATGCTTGGCGCTTGCTACACCGGTCTCCGCCACGGAGACAGAAATTTCGATTGCGTATAACGCACCGAAAAAATCTGCAATGGCGAAGGCCATTAAGGGCTTTATTAAGGATGCCAATGCCGCTTTGGCCGGCAAGGCTAAAATCGTTCGCTTTAAAAGCAAAAAAGGCGGTAAGAACGATAAGAAAGTCGTGAAAAAGCTCAAGAAGGGTAAGCTCGACATTGGTATCGTGTCAATCAACGCCGCTAAGGCAGTGCGCAAGCCTTTTGGTGCTTTTGAAATGCCGTGGTTGATTACAGACGCCGCGCAAGCAAAGACACTATTGGACAAGAAAAAAGGTGTTGGTAAAAAGATCAAACGTTGGACGAGCCGCTCGAAATTTGTTTTGGTGGGCACAATGACTCGTGGGTTTCAATATCTAGCAACTTACGAGAAAAAGTTTACCAAGCCTTCTGACTTAAAAGGTCTTTGGATCAATTCGGCTAATACTGGTTTTACTCAAAAAGCTCTTAAAGTTTATGGAGCCAAGCCTGGTAATAGCGATGGCGTTATTGCATCGTTGAAAGCTATTTCAAAAAAGCGAAAGAGTTATCAGACAGCGCCGAAATATGTATCTAACGTTCCAATGACTTTTACCCCTGCAATGATCATCTTTAGTAAAAAGAACAAAAAACTGAAAAAACTTCTGATGACCAAATACGTTAACAAAAAGGGTAAGACCAAGTGGAAGTGGAACGATCTTGGGAAAGAAATTGCTAAGGCAGCTAAGAAAGCGGCGAAGCAAAGCTTTAAAGGCGCCGTAGCGAATGATCAGAAAGCTTTGGAGAAAATTAATAAAAGTAAAAAGCTATCAATTACCAAGATAGACCTAGGTGCGTTCCGTGAAGCAAGTGTTCCCCTCTATCATAAATACGAAGGTTTTGTGAATGGTGGTTTTGGCACGATGAACCAAATTCGTAAAATTGCAGGCACGAACGTCGGTAGCTAAGTATATTAGAATTTGTGACTAAAGCCGCCCCGGGAAACCGGGGCGGCTTCTCTTATTTAGGGACTGAACTTCCGAAGGCACTCATGGCAGCTACAAACCGTTTATAGCCTTCTGGGTCGAATGGCGCATTTGGATCTATTTTGCCTGCAGGTGAGGCATCCAGGTCAAGCGCTTCTAACGTGCGTTCCAGTTCGGAACGGTCAAGGTCATGAGTAATGAATACAATTCGCGAACGGCGATCATCTGTAGGCCATTTGGGCAGTGAAATAGGGTTATGGAATAGGTGCTGGACAGCGTGTATCACGACGGGTTCGCCATTCACGTTTAGAAGTCCCTTAACCCGCAGCAACTGCGGGCCGCGAAACCCTGAGAGCATATTAAGCCATAGTTTTAGCCCATCTGGCTTAATTGGTTTGTCGCGAAATATCGCGAAACTTTTTATGGTTTCATCATGATGAGAATGGTCGTGGTCATGGTCATGGTCATGCTCAGTACATTCATCATGGAAGTCATCTTCGCGGAGCCATTCTTTGATATCGGCTTCGCGGTCGTCTGTTGCTTCGATGCCTATATTTAATAATCGGTAAGGGTCTACATCTCCATACGATACTTCTTGGATTTTTGCGCCCGGGTTGAGCTTTTCAAGGCGCTTGCGGATACCCTCAATCCTTGGTTTGTCGGCTATATCGGTTTTACTAAGTACGATCCGGTCAGCGACAGCAGCTTGTTTTACAGATTCAAAATGCGTGTCGAGTTGACCGTCCCCATTAAATGCATCAACGACGGTAACGACGCTATCAAGAACAAACCAAAGGTGAATCAATTCGTCGCTCAAGATAGTAAGTAAAATTGGGGCGGGGTCGGCGAGGCCCGTAGTCTCAACAACAACACGTTCAAAAGCAGGAATTTCACCTTTTTGACGTTTGATCAGCAGATTTTTAAGCGTGTCCACGAGATCGCCACGAATAGTGCAGCAAAGGCAGCCACTGTTGAGTAGAACCATTTCATCATCGTCAGTTGGTGTTTCAACCAACATGTGGTCGAGGCCAATTTCCCCGAACTCATTTACGATGACGGCAGTATTAGCCATATCTTTGTGCTGAAGTATGCGCGATAAAAGGGTCGTTTTACCGCTTCCCAAAAAACCGGTAATCAAGACGACAGGTATACGACGGCCGTCAGGCCCAATTTCATTAACTTCAGGCATAGAGGCAGGTGATTATCAGGCGGTCCTAGCGCGGTCAAGTCCGGTACACCCGAGCTCTGCGCTAATTTCATCCGATGTCTTAATAAGCCACGGTACCATTTGTTTCATTTTAGCTACAGACATGCGTACTTCTGGCCCGCGCACAGTGAGGGCTGCTACTATTTGTTTTTCAGCACCAAAAATTGGCGTTGCTAAAGCGGATGCGCCGGTCGTCACATCACTAATAGAATAATCGTATCCGCGTTCTCGAACATTTTCTAAATGACTGAGCAGTAATTTTCGGTCTGTGATACCAATTTCAGTAACGAGTTTTAGGCCGGTTTTTTCGATAACCCGGTCCGCTTCTTGAGGGGACATGTAGGCCATCAATACCTTGCCGGAAGCACCCGCATAGATTGGGTTGGCTGTGCCAATTGTAGGTACGATGGTTAATTCTTGATTTTGTGCGGGAATTGATTCGATGCAGATACGTTCCAAATCGCGAGGACAAATCAAGCAGATAGTCTCGTTTACTTTTTCCGATAGAGCCCGAAGATGTGGACCGCAAACTTGGCGAATATCATTTCGCCATGAATTGGAGAGCCTGAATAAGTTAGTGCCGCCGGAATAATTCTTCGTAACCGGATCTTTCTGTACCAGTTTCGAGTCTTCGAGGGTTGCTAGTAGGCGAAGTACGGTGGCTTTATCTAGATTAATTCGGCGTGAAATTTCCGACAATCCGAGCGGTCGATCACTTTGCGTAACGACAAACAGGACTGAAATTGCTCTTTGTACGGACTGTACGGTTTTCATCAAGGGTAGTGCCTCTAATTTGCACGATATCTCGTAAGACAAAATTGGGGGAATTATAGGTAGCTTTTAATTTAATAGCACTAATAGTTTCACATCATGAACCGTTAGGTGCGCGTCGATCATAGAAAAGGCCGGTCCACGCATTACGTGAATCGGCCTCCAAGAATATTGCATTAGTAGTAATTTACAAAGCTTTTGCACCCTGATTATCAATCAAGTCCTCTAAATGAGCGTTGGAACGGACCGCGGCAAATCGAACAGGCTCTTCTTCGGTCGATGTGAACTTATAAGGCGCACCTTTTGGAATTTCGATTATATCGCCTGTTGTGACTTGTTTAGAATCGTTGCCCACAGTGAAATCCATAGAGCCTTCCAGAACATAATAAAACTGCTCATTTTCACTAGCCTCTTGGCTCTCTTCGTGGCCATTGGGAAGCTCATATAAGCCAAATGCGGAGCGTGCGCCTTCTATCCAGGTGATTGAGGTGCCAGCCCTAAACGGTGCGTCTAGAGCTTCGAGAAGGGGATAGTAGCAATTAGGAATTCCGTCTACGATCGCCTGAGAATCGCCCTCTTTCTTTTTCTTATGTTCACCTGTATCGACTATACTTTGCGAGTACTCCATAGTCGGTGCCTCATCGGGAAGTGCCTCGTCTTCTGCGACGCCAACGACCCCCCAGGTCTGGTCTTTAATATAAAGATAGGCAAGGGGGCCGTCTTCTGTGGCTTTCATGGAGTGCCGTGCGTTTGGTGGAACTAATACGAAGGTACCTTGATTCACCACCCGGCGGTCTTTACCGACGACCGCATTGATCTTCCCAAGTACAGGGAAAATGAGTAACTCATTTGGGTGATAGTGTAATTCTGAGCCTGTGCCAGCACGCTTTTGGTTGAGGCAGTAATATAGATACTTACCTTCGATTATCGGAGCTTCAGCCGTAGACAGGTGCGGTGTTAGCAATACATTTTCATATTCTTCGAACCGATGAAACGGCATGAAAGTCCCTCCCGAATTTTTCTTAGGCACGATGCTACGTAAGTAATTCATCCCGTGCACCGGCGAATGGAGTTGGATAATAGTTAGCGATTTTAATCGGGTCAAATCAAAGTAACTAAACCTTTGCCTGATCAAGAGAAACTCCTTGACTATCGGCGCTTCTGGCGACAAAGTCAGGATTAACCGATGGGTCACATAGTGAAACTATTGGAATAAAGAGACAAGGCGTGAGGCGCTGAATAGGAGGGAGATTTTGTCGGGTATGAAAACTCACTGTATCCTCCATGGATTTTAGCGGTTTCGTCTTAGTAGAAACCACAAACTCTGGTAGGGAGGAACTAAATGTTCAAGATTTCCCAAAAATCTATTGCTTATGGCGCAGTAAGTCTTGCTGCGTTTGCTATCGCATCCGCCCCAGCACACGCTGCTTGGAAGCCATCCAAAGAAGTTGAGTTGATTGCGCATGTAAAGACGTCTTCGTCAACCTATGCTTTTGCATCTGCGGTATTAGCGGCTATCAAGGCCGAAAATTTGATGCCAAAAGGTGTCAGTCTTCGTTCTGTTCGTGGCTCTCGTGGCGGTAAGGCACGCGCCTATGTTGGCGTTAAGAACAAGGGCAACCCGCATATGATGCAGGCGCTCACTCCGTCGCAGATTAATAATCCAATTCTGGCAAAGTCCAAAGTCGATTACAAACTGTTCCGCGGTGTTGCCATGATGGTAGTAACTCCACTGAATATAGCTGTTAATGCGAAATCTTCTTATAAAACTATGAAAGATATTGTTGATGACGCAAAGAAGCGTCCAGGCAAGGTAATTCACGGTGGTGGTGCCTTCGGTAACGTTGCGTCGTTAGTTGGTGAACTATGGTCTCGTGAGGCAGGGTTCAAGCACGTATATGCGGCTTTTGAAAAGCAAGGCATGCTGGAGTTGCTTGGCGGTCATGTTGCATTTGGAATGCATAATCCGGCCCAGATCGACAAGTTCGTCAAGGCTGGTAAGCTCCGCATTGTTGCTGCTTCTGAGAAGCTTGGTTCCTATCCTAATATTCCGACCTTTAAAGAAGCTGGCTATAATTTCACGGTTCTAAAGCAGTACCGTGGTTGGTGGATGTCGAAAGATGTATCTGATGATGCGGTCAAATATTATATTGGCGTTATGGATAAAGTTCGCAAAAGCGATAGTTTTAAGAAGTATGAGAAGAAGTTCAACATGACGTCCACATGGGTCACTGGTAAAGATCTCGATGCAATGCTTGCTAACGAGTATAAAAACTATTTCAAGCTTGATACCGAACTAGACCTAATTGGTAAGAAAAAGAAGAAAAAGAAATAGGCTTTGGTTCTCTAAATAAGCCGAAATGACGCGCTGCCGGGCACCTGCTCGGCAGCGCCTATTAATATAATATAATAAAATAATTATAGTAAAAAACATGCTTATGTAATTAAATGATAAGTAAAGGCATGGGGTGGATGAGTAAAATACTAGCGTTCTTTATGGCCGGTGACAGATTTATGGTCACATTATTTGCCATTTTACTTATTTTTTATGGGCTGGAGACCTTGAATATTCATCAGGCTGCTGGTGAGGGTATGGTTCATTCTGCTTCTTTTCCTCGGGTTATTACGGGTTTCGGTCTATTGCTGGTGCTGTTATTTTTTATACATCGAGGCACCAAAGATCTAGAAATAGTTGATATTAAAGGTAAAATAGCTGAAGAGATAGTTGACCTTATGCCGCTGTGGCTTGCTGTCGTGTATGTCGCATGCTTCGAGTATCTAGGTTTTCTCACTGCAACATTCCTTTATGTTACAGTAACGATGAAATATCTCGGCCAGAAAACGTGGCAAGGCTCGGCTGGTTATGGCTTTGGGCTTACCGTTACATTATTCGCCGTTTTCTATTACGGTCTGCTTGGCGAATTACCGCGCGGTGAACTCCTTAAACTTCACGAATGGTTGCCCTTCCTTGAGGACATCCGTTCGGCGATAACAGGATAAGCGCGATGACCAATACCTGGGAACTTTTGTTACAAGGCTTCGCCGTCGCATTTCAGGTGAAGTATATTCTCTATGCGATAACTGGTTGTTTTCTAGGTACTGTTATCGGTGTTTTGCCGGGCGTCGGTTCAGCCGGTGCACTGGCTATGATGTTGCCGATAATTTTTAAACTCGATCCTACTGGTGCTGTTATGATGCTGGCTGCGACTTATACGGGCGTAATGTATGGTGGCTCAACGGCCTCAATTTTGCTCCGCGTGCCAGGTGATACTTCAGCGGTGGTGGCCTGTCTGGACGGACACGAGATGGCACGCCAGGGTAGAGCTGGGCCGGCGCTTTGTATCGCGGCTATCGGTTCTTATATTGCTGGGACAATTGCCGTTGTTGGCTTGATGCTGTTAGCGCCGCCTTTAGCGGAATTGGCTCTGCAATTCACTGCACCAGAGTATTTAATGCTCTATGTCTTTGGTTTAACTGCTGTTGCCTCTTTCGCTAGTGACTCGCTCATTAAAGCACTCATGTCGATGTGTCTCGGGTTGATGATAGCGACTGTTGGTGAAGACATTATGACCGGCATTCGACGTTATACCTTTGGCCATGAGGCGCTGTGGGATGGCATTGCATTCTTGGCGGTTACACTCGGCTTATTTGCCGTATCGGAAGTGTTAGTGAATGCTAAAAAACTACGCGAGGATTCCCTTGGAAAAGTTCTTGAGCATCGTATTTATATCAAATTATCTGAGGTAAAAGAGAGCATTGGCGCTATTTTTCGAGGAGGCACTATCGGATTTTTAATCGGTGTTTTACCTGGTGCGGGCGCTGGTATTACTTCCTTTGTATCCTACAGTATCGAGCGGCAGATGCATGAGACACCGGAGAAGTTCGGTACGGGCGTTATCCAAGGCGTTGCTGGGCCCGAGAGTGCTAATAACGCAGCCAGTGCTGGTTCCTTTGTACCAATGCTTGCGCTAGGCGTTCCGGGGTCTGCGACGACGGCAGTTATGCTGGGTGCATTTTTGATCTTGGAAATTGATGCGGGCCCGATGCTGTTTCAAGAACGGCCTGATATTGTATGGTCATTAATTGCGGCTCTTTATATTGGTAACGTAATTCTACTTATTTTGAATCTGCCGATGATTGGTGTATTTGTTCAGATACTAAAACTGCCAATGCGGCTGTTATTGCCGTTGATCATCGTAATTTCCATAACAGGCGTTTATCTCAGCGATGGGTTGGTATGGTCTATTTCATTCTTGCTGCTATTTGGTTGTGTTGGTTATTACATGCGGGTCTACGGCTTTCCGCTAGCTCCTGTGATTCTCGGCCGCGTATTAGGTCTTAAGATGGAGCTGAGCTATCGCCAATCGATGGTAATGACCCAAGGCGATATTTGGTTACTCCTTGAGAGACCGATTGTGATCATTTTCCTGATCTTATCGATTGTATCATTGTTCCTGCCACAAATCTTGGCGCGCATTACAGGAGAACGGAAGGTCGTCCTTGACGACGACGACTAGGCTGATTTTTTTAATATTCGCATTAGGCTCTTTGTCGTATTAGGAAGGCTAGGCCATGTCCAAGAACGTCCTGTTTATTATGTCCGACCAACATCAGCAGAGAGCAGCTGGATGCTATGGTCACGATTTTGTCAAAACGCCAAATATTGATGCTTTAGCAGCGTGCGGCACGCGTTTCAGTACCGCCTATAGTAGCTCACCGGTATGCGTTCCGGCCCGCGCAGTCATTGCCACCGGTAAGTACATATTCGAGACCGGGTATTGGGATAATTGTTTGGCATATGAAGGTCGAATACGTAGTTGGCATCATATGCTGACTGAAAATGGTATGGACGTAACCTCCATAGGCAAATTACATTATACTCGTGAGGAGGATCCGTTTGGGTTTAATCGCCAAATAAACCCAATGCATATTCATGATGGGGTCGGCGACCTTAGGGGCTCGGTTAAACGGCCGTTTAACCGAGCCCCTAAGGTCGCCGACCCCATCATGAATATGCATTG